>CAKKQZ010000001.1:0-7592 GCA_919902445.1 Omnitrophica bacterium GWA2_41_15
TCGGTTCAATGAAGGTTACATTCTAATAGTTTCATCTATGTGAAATAAAAAAGCCCTTGGGGGCTAAAACCTCCGAGGGCTTTTTTATTATATTAATGCTATACCTCGCCTTTATATTCCATATGCACCAGCCCTATTATAAGAACCTCTTAACTCAAGAGGCCCAGCTTCCCTGGGTGCGCCTGCACGGTGTTAAGGACTATCTGGATATGGTGCGGATATTAGAAGGATACCCAGCAATACATCAAACCTTTAACCTGGTGCCATCCCTCATTGAGCAGATAGAAGATTATGCCGAAAATAAAGTTAAGGATAAATATTTTGAATTATCGCTTAAACCCGCAGATAAGTTGAGTGTTACTGAAAAAGAATTAATTTTAAAAACCTTCTTTCATATAAATAAGGAAAAGGTTATTGCGTTATTCCCGCGTTATTATGAGCTGTATTTAAGAAGGTCAAGAAATAAAGAATTCTCAACGCAGGATTACCTTGACCTGCAAGCCTGGTTTAATTTGGCCTGGATTGACGCTTCATTTAGACAGGATATCCCGGAATTAGCAAGCCTTGTTCATAAGGCAAGGTTTTTTACAGAAGAAGACAAGCAGGTTATCCTAAAAAAACATCTGGAAATTTTAAGCAACATTATCCCCGGATACAAGAAGTCTATTGATTCCGGCCAAATTGAAGTAAGCATATCGCCTAGTTACCATCCGATATTACCCTTACTTTACAGCACAAATGCGGCTAAGGAAGCTAATCCTAAAACTGTCTTACCAAATATTAAATTTGCCTATCCGCAGGATGCTAAAACTCAGGTAGGTGATGCGGTTAAGTTTTACAAAGAGAGGTTTAAGGTTAAACCGCAAGGTATGTGGCCGTCTGAGGAGTCTGTAAGCGAACATATTTTGTCCTTTTTTATCGAAAGCGGTATAAACTGGATAGTTACTGACGAAGGAATATTATTCAAGTCGCTAAAAAAGAAAAAAAGAGATACTAAGCTTTTATACCAGCCTTATCTGTTAAAGAGGAAAGAAGGGGATTTAAATATAGTTTTTAGGGATAGGAACCTTTCTGACCTTATCGGGTTTACTTATCACGGATGGAAGGCAGAGAGCGCGGCTAATGATTTTATGAAGCACCTCGGGAATATTGCTAAGGAATTTGAAGGCGAGGATCTCCTTGTTAGCGTTGCAATGGACGGAGAAAATGCCTGGGAATATTATTCAAATGACGGCAGTGATTTTTTGAATCTTCTTTATAGTAGAATATCAGAATCAAAGCTTGTCAAGGCGGTTACCATAAGCGAATACCTTAAAATGCATCCTGCAAAAAAACAGATCAAAAGATTGGCTGCAGGCTCATGGATTCATGGAGAATTCGGCAAATGGATAGGAAACCCCTATAAGCTAAAGGCCTGGGAGTGGCTTGCCCTGGCAAGGGAGGAATTAGAGCAAATAATTAAAGGCGATAAGCGATTAGCCCTTAGCGATAAGCTTAAATTGGCATGGAAGCAGATTTATATCTGCGAAGGTAGTGACTGGTTCTGGTGGTATGGAGAAGAGCCGGAGGGAAACTTTGACCGGCTTTTTCGCACACACCTTTCTAACTTTTATACAATCATAAATAAAGAAATCCCCGAATATCTCAAATCGCCTCTGCATCCGGATAAGAAATAAACGTGAAATGATTAAGAAAGAACGGCTCTACTGTTTAATACTGGCTGGTATTTGTTTTTTCGTTTACGCAAACACTCTTAAGAATTCATTTGTATTTGACGATATTGCAGCAATACTTGAAAGCCCTTCGATACTCCATCCGCTTAGGTTTTGGACAGAGCCCTCCCAACTGCTTAATTCTCTTTGCTATTTTACTGTAGAATTTAACCCCTTTTTATACCACCTTTTGAGCATAATCTTACATTCGCTAAATTCTATACTGGTATTCTTTTTCCTGCGTATATTTTTTTCGGTTGAGGCAAGTTTTCTTGCCGCATGCCTTTTTGCTGCGCACCCTGTCCATACAGAGGCAGTTTCCTGGGTATCCGGTAAGCCCTATTTAATCCTGGCCTTGTTTATTCTGGTTGTTTTATTGATCTACAATAAGGCAACCAAAAGCACAATAAGTACCCCTAAAACTAATCATCCCTTATACATATTAAGCTTAGCAATCTTTAGTTATTTTATGATTAGTAATTACGGATTTTACTTTACTTTTCCTATTATCTTAGCCATAGTAGACATTGTTCTTGGCCGCTGGCGAGAGAACTGGAAACTATGGATCCCATTTTTTTGCCTGATGATATTACGGCTTTTATCCGCAAAGAGCGCGATATTAGGCCGGATTTCTGCTGTAGCAAATATAACCGGCGCAGAGATTACGCAGACAATAAACCCGATTATTAACTTTACTGTGGTGTTTTTTTCCCATCTTTGGCTGCTCTTATGGCCGGCTAAGCTTACTGTGTACCATGAGCCGATTGAGTTTAGCCGCTTAATGCTTAATTCCGGGGTAATAATCCTAATCCTGCTCGGCCTTATTATGCCGTTTATATTTAAGAAGCAAAAAGAGATTTTTCTGGGGATCGCCATTTTTATTTTATTCTTCGCCCCTATCTATAGCTTCTTGCCTGTGTCCAGCCTTGTAGCTGAGAGGTATATTTATTTTCCCTCTGTCTCATTAAGTATTTTCGCCGCGTTTCTATACGAAAAATATACGAAGAACCACATAAGAAGGCGCAGGATAATAGGCATGAGTATCTTTCTATTTTTAATGTCTGTTTACGCAATTAGGTCTATAGTAAGGAATAGGGATTGGAAGGACCCTGAGAGCTTTTGGAAGGCAACTGTAAAGGTTTCTTATAAGAGCCCCGGTGCTTTTAACGGCATGGGCTTGGCCTATCAAGAAAAGAGAGAAATTCAAAAGGCGATTCAATCATTTGAAAAAGCAATAAGTATACAACCAGGATATGTTAACGCTTATAATAATCTGGGCAATCTTTATTACGAATCCGGTAAACTCCAAAAAGCCGAAGCCTTCTTTAAGAAAGCGATAGAAATTAATCCTAAATATTTCCAGGCCTACAATAATCTTGGTAATGTATACTCTGATATGGGTAAAAAAGATGAAGCCATTGCGCTATATGAAAAGGTTTTAGAGCTGAATCCGGAAGACCCTGACGCCTATTTTAACCTTGGAAATGTATATAAAGGAAAAGGCAGAACAGAAGAGGCAATCTCTGCTTTTAAAAAGGTTATTGATATAAATCCCAGAGATGCCAAAGCGTTAAGCAATTTAGGCGCTCTCTACGCAATAAGGGGCGCAAGAGAGGAAGCGATTGCGTCTTTTAATATGGCGATACAGGTAGACAAAAAATATGCCCCTGCTTATTTTAATTTATGCCGGTTATATTTTGACGAAGAGAAATATGGCTTAGCGATAGAAAATTGTGATAAAGCGGCTAAACTCGGGTACAAAATACCTCCTGAATTCCTTAAACAGCTTAAAACTCTCGTAAATGAATACCCTTGACACGAATACTACGGCATTTAACCATAGGGACTGTCAGATAAAAGAGATTGGCCATGGGTAAACTTGAACCTTACGTGTCAAGGATTAATTCGTGCAAATAACTTACGTCGTAACGAGCGTAAGCGAGTACTCCGTAAGTTATGCACTCATTAATAACCTATTGACAGGCATGGAGTTTTATGTTATAAAAAACCGATGGATAAGAAGGATATTTACGAACATCTTGCAAAGATATATTTAGATGCCTCTTCGAATAAAAAAAAGAAACCAGCGCTTAAGCCGCGGACTTTTAAGAGCCTTTTTATTATAACCTTCGTCTTTATAATTGTTTTAAGCGCTGTTTCTTTAAGGTTATTCCAGAGAAAAAGTGCACCTAACTCTGAAATCGCGCTTGTGCTTCTTTCAGACTCCGCAAAAATAAATTTTCACTTTGAGCCAGCCAAAAAAGAGATTTTCTCCATAAATTTAAACAAGCTTAATCTTGCTAGGTATAAGGCATTAGGTTTTGCCGTAAAAAAAGCCAACTATCAGGATACTATTTCGCTAAGGGTTGAATTTACTAATGCCTTTAAAGAAAGGGCTGAGCTTTATTTTAAGGATATTTCCCATAAATGGCATGACTATATTATAAACCTTTCGGAATTCAAAAACGTAAACGACTGGTCAGAGATGGCCAATCTTAGCTTTACGGTTGAGGAGTGGAATGTGAAAAAAAAGACAGGCCTAGTTTTTGTGGATAATGTCAGGCTGTTAAAGTAAATATCCCGCTTAAAATCGCTGCATCAATTAGCAGGCCTTTTGGATAGCGGGCTAATTAAAAGGAGAAGGTATGCGCATTATTTCAATCACTAATCAAAAGGGCGGTTGCGGTAAAACAACTACGGCCTTAAATTTGGCAGCGGCCCTAGCTATAAATAACAGAAGGGTTTTATTAATCGATTTGGACCCTCAGGCGCATGCGACATTGGGATTGAATATTAAATCCGATCTTACAATCTACAACGTCCTCTCGAAATTGACGAATAAAAAAGCGAAACTCGAAGACATCATACAGAATCTGGGTGAAAATTTTGACATCGCCCCGTCAGGCATCATATTAAGCATATTAGAGCAGGAATTGGCAGGGGAGATAGGCAGGGAATCCCGGCTCTGGGAAACGCTGAATAATTTTAGAAGTAATTACGACTATATCCTGATAGATTGCCCTCCTAACTTAGGGATCCTTACTATTAATGCGCTCCGCTCATGCAATGAAATTATTATACCTGTTGAAGCCAGCAGGTTTTCGCTTGAAGGCATGGACCAGCTTATAGACATCATGAATTTGGTGCGCGATAGGCTGAATCACAATGTGGATTTTAAAGTCCTTGTAGTCAATTTTGATTCTCGCCTTAGGCATTCCTTTAAGATGCTCGAGCGCATAAAGTCAAATTTTAAAGAGAAATTATTCGGCAATATCATACACGTGAACGTCAAGCTAAAAGAAGCGCAGAACCAGGGTGAGCATATTTTTAACTTCGATAAATACTGCCGCGGGGCAAAGGATTATTTCAGCTTATCCCGCGAGATCATTATTCAGGAGAAGGCCGCTGTTCAAAGGGCTGCTCCGGTTCAGGCGGTTACTCTTGAAAAGAAAATGAACGAGATTCTAAAAGAAGAATTGCCACGGATGAGGGAAGTTGTTTTTTCAATTTGCCATAGCGTTGCCAAAGAGGTATATCTTGTCGGAGATTTCAATAACTGGAAGATTAGTGATGCTGGCCGTATGCAGCATAATAACGGAAAGTGGGAGAAGCGGCTTAAACTTTTTAATGGCAGGTATCATTACCGTTTTGTTGTTGACGGCACATGGACCGAAGACCCTCTAAATCCCGATAAGGAAGTTAATCCTTACGGCTCAGTTGATTCCTTAATAGAAGTTAGCGTAAAATGACAGAGTTAGCTACTGAAAAAGAAATCCATGAAGGAAAATTCTTCGCCTTAATTTCCTATATCGGTTTTCTTTGTATAATAAGTTTAATTTTAAAAAAAGATAATAAGTTTGCGCTTTATCATGCAAAGCACGGGCTTGTGCTTTTTGTGCTTGAGGTGGTGAGTTTTATTCTTTCAATTATACCTATCCTCGGCAGCATTTTACGGGTACTGGGAGTTGCGGCATTTACCTTGTTATCCTTGTGGGGCATTCTTCATGTGCTTCATGGCAACTTCCACCGTATACCTGTAATTTCAGATATTGCTGATAAGATAATCATATGAGGCTTACCCCTTGCGTAAACGCTTGTAAATTTCTTGCGAAATTTACTTCGCACGCTGCGGGATCCCCGCTTACGCGGGATTTCGCTGATAGAAACTTTAGGTGCTCAATAATTCACACATTGATTTACTCATACTGACGTATTCGTAAGTCAAGTGCTCATTAAGGAGGTGCGCTATGCCTTTGAAAAAAAATAAAGCAAGAAAAAAACAGGTAAAGAAGAAAGCGGTCAAAAGAAAAGCAACAAAGAAAGCCCCGGCTAAAAAAAGGGCTACAAAGAAGAGGGCCGGGCGTAAGGCAGCAGGGAGAGAAGTAATAAAGAAAGCGAAGGAGAATGTTGTTGGGATAGTGACTCATTATTTTCCAAAGGTTAGGGCAGCGGTTATTAAGCTAAAGGCGCCTTTGTCAGTGGGGGATACAATTAAAATTAAAGGCCATACCACTGATTTTAAACAGAATATAGCCTCATTACAGATTAACCGCGTATCGGTTGATTCCGCGAAAAAGGGGGAGGAGATAGGCCTTTTGGTTGATTCGCGGGTCAGGCAGCATGATGTAGTTTGTAAGGTTTAATAATAGGAGGAGGGCAGGATAGATGCGGCTTTTAGAAATAGAGAAGAGGGCGAGATCCCTGGGAATAAATGAAACCTGGAAATACTCTAAAAAAGAACTTATTACGGGAATACAGCGAAAAGAAGGTAATAAGGAGTGCTTTGCAACAAGGACGCGCTTTGTCTGCGGCCAGATGAACTGCTGCTGGAAGAGCGATTGCACATGAAATACAGATGCCAGGTCTGCGACAGGGATATAGATGAGTTTGCCAGTTTAGCGCATATAAAAGCCGAAGAGTACATTATAGAGCTTATTCGCAAGGACCATCCAGAATGGCATGAAAAGAAGAAGACTTGCCATAAATGCTTTGAGTATTACAGAAGATTGGTTAAGGAAACAGAGATTTAACTGATTAATCCATTACCCCTTGTTTCACTCGGGATCAATTTCCGGGCAGAAAAAGAGGGAAATTGAGGAGGTGCGGTATGAAGATGCTTATGCACGCAGGGGTATCTTTAGGGCCCCTATTAATTGCCCTTGGAATAGGTTATCTTGTATGTGCGCAGGCAAGTAAAGAGGTTAAGGGCCTAAAAACTTTGGGCCGTCTTATTGGCATGGCCATAATCGCCATATCAGCGCTTTTAATAGCCAGCAAAGTAATATTGTTCTGTGGTTATTCAAAGGTGTGCCCCCTAAAAGGCATGATGATGGAAAAAGGAATGGTGGAGCAGCAAACGATGCCTATACAGAAAAAATAAAGTTTTGTTTAAAGGCCCCTTAAAAAGGGCCCTTTAAATTAGCTATTTATTAGTATATACTCAAAATAAATACGGAGTTAAAAGTAGGTAAGATTAAGTAAGCCTGCCCTTCCTTAATCAATAAGTAAGTTAATATAATTGAAAAGGGTGGGCAAAAAAGTAAGAGGAGAAACTGGGTAAAATGCAGCCAAGAGGAAGGCCTAAGAAATATAAGATAGTGAGAGTCGCCCCCAGAATAAGCCAGTTTAGCCCGCGTGGCAAGCCCGGCAGGCCTGATGAGGTGGATTTAAGTATGGAGGAATTTGAGGCCATAAGACTGGCTGAATATATGGGGCTAACCCAGAAAGAGGCGGCAAAATCAATGCACATATCCCAGCAGACCTTTAGCCGGATATTAAAAAAAGCACACAAAACACTTGCCAATGGCTTGATTAAAGGAGCAACAATAAAGATCCAGGGTGGTCATTATGTAATCAGTTCTCGCGAAGATTCTGCACAGA
>CAKKQZ010000001.1:7692-12214 GCA_919902445.1 Omnitrophica bacterium GWA2_41_15
CCGCTAAAGCTGTTATATTGCCAACTTCCTATAATATATCTTATGTTAACTTGGCTATATTGAATAAAATAAAGTAACCTATTTTACGGCAATTAGTTAGATTATATGGATATTATCCTGTGGATAAGCGAAATTTGATTTACTTTGACTTACCTGGTTTTTTAAACGTTGTCAGTTAAGCGGAGATTTATGCAGTTTCTTACCCGGATTTTTTGCCTTTATTTGCTTATTTCATTCTGCGGGTTAAATCTGTTATGGCAGGATAAATTGACCCCTCACCAAAGCGGGTATTAATCTTATCAAAGGCTTTTAGAAGCTCCTCCCTCCGTTTCTGCTCTTTGAATAAAGGGGGGTAATTTTGCGCAGTCAGGTTGCTGCAGGTTACTCCCAAAGCCCGTATTTTAGGCATTTTTTGGGCTCTCTTACCCATTATTTTAAGGGCTCGTTGATAGATCTCAAAACTGTCATTGGTTGCCTGCTGGAAGGTCTTTTGGCCTAAAAAATTGCCTATTTCAGGGCCATTTAACCAAAGATGAACGGTTTTAGCTGTTAGGTTTTGCTGGCGTATGCGAACGCCAACCATCTCTGATAAAAGCCGGATCCACGCCCGTATAAACCCCGTATTTAAGGAGGCCATCGGAAAGGTGTATGAATGGCCAATTGATTTAGGTTTATCTGAAGGGACTGTCCCCGTCAGAGTTAAATCATTAGCCTCGCCAGGGGACTGTCCCTGATTTTGATTTAACCTTTCTGTAGCATGAAGGTTAGCATAAAGATTCAACCCGTTTTTCCCAAAGATTTGCTCTAAAAATTGAGGCGGCTTTTCATACAAATCCAGGCAAGTTTTGATGCCTATTCCTGTCAAAACTGCTTCTGTAACAGCGCCTACTCCGCAGAGTTTTTTGACAGGAGTTTTACCTAATATTTCTGTGAGGTTTTCTTCGCTAAGTATGGTTATGCCGTTTGGTTTATTCAGCTTGGAAGCAAGTTTTGCCAACAGGCAGTTTTTGGCAATACCTATGGATGCGGTGATGTTAAAGTTTGCATATATTTGCTTTTGTATATCTTGAGCCAGCGCCAGCGGCTGCGCGTAATTAGCTATATCTATCTGAAACTCATCAATGGATACATATGCTACTTCCAATCCATATCCGCTTATCATCTCCAGGATTTGTTCTGAGGTCCAGATATATTTGCCTTGATCTGCGGCTACGAACTCCAAGGCCGGGCATAGTTTAAAAGCTGCGTTTGAATTCATCCCGGAATCGATACCTAAAGCCTTAGCTTCGTAACTTGCCGCGCAGACTACGGTATGCATTTTGCTGTTACGCGAGCCCACTATCAAGGGCTTGCCTTTTAATCTCGGATTAATTGCCTGTTCAATGGATGCAAAAAACGCATCCATATCAATATGTAGGATCATTTTTCTAAATAGGGACGTTTCTCAAGCTGAATATAAGGTGTCCCCGCGATGGGGACACCTTATAGCTAAGTTAAGAAACGTCCCTAAATTATTTTGTCTAGCTGCCAGCGAAAGCTTGTATTATTGAAGGATATCTGGTAAAGGTTAGGGTCTGTATCTACTGAGAAATAGCTGATTATTTCAAGGCCCTGGCGTTCTTGCCAGGAGTAAGTGATTTTTTTTATCCTATATTCCCTATTCTTCCAAATAAGAATTTCCGGTTTAACTTTTCCATTAACGAATCGCGCAAGGACTTCAATTTTTTCGTTTAACTCTTCCGGGTTATAATTATTGGCGCCAGTTTCCGGAATGTGCCTGTCCCAGCGCGCTTTGGGATTAAAGCCGGAAGGTTCCATCTATTATTTTCGGTTTATCTATTCCATAAGGGAGTGGCAATTTGCCTCCACCCTTTGGAGGGCTCAGGATTTACCACTTGGGTCCCTGCTTTAATATGATAATCAATCCCGTTATTTTTGCAGAATTTTATAACCGAAAGTGCACGGCTATTATAAAATTCCTTGGTATATTTGAACTCAGAGGATTTAACGCTATAATTAAGGCGGCCGAATATAATTTTATTTACAAATGACACTGCCTCTAAAATCTCATGCAAATCCTGCTTGATCAGATTTGGGGTCGGATATGGCTCCATACTTACCCAAGTCTTAAATCCTCTACTGTTTAGGTTCTTTAAGGCTTTAATCCTATCCTTAAAAGGAGCTGAATTCGGCTCAAATTCTTTTCTAAAATTTTCATCTAAAGACACCAAAGTAATTCCATATTCATTGTTAGCGCTTTGCCCATTCCTGCCGGATAATTCTTTCGGGTAACACCCTTTGGTTAATACAGTACACCTGATGTCATTTTGATTAAGTTTATCAATAATTTTTAGGCTTAACTCGACTATCTCCGGCTGATCGAACATAAATGGGTCCGTAGAGAAACATAAATGTACATATCTTATCTTGTCCTTATGCTTAGGAATTTCCTTATCCAAAAGTTCAAGGGCGTTAGAAACAATCTTAGGCCGGCACCAATCTTCATAAGTTTTTACTATCCCGCACCTTTTCTTCATCATATAGGCATAGCAGGGATATTTACAGCCGTGAGAGCAACCCTCGACATGGTTCAGGCAGAAGTCGGCGTATTCGACTTCGCTTCTGTACAAAAGAGACTTACGGTAAATTTCTTTCATCTTTATATTATACTTCCACAATTTATATGTTGAAAGTAATTATTTTACCGCCAGTTATTTTACCGCTAAAACAACTCAAGCTGGCCAGAATGATCTTTTTTAGCTATCTCTTTCCAAAAATACAGGCCCCTTGGATCCTTGGAAGCAAATAATAAAAAGTACATAGGTGCATTCAGGGTATTTCTGATAACAATATCTTTGAATTCTACTGTCTGATAACCCAGCTCTTTGATACGCTCTTTATACAATTTAATTGCATCCTGAGGGTTGTTTAATTTATCCCAATCAACATTATCTCCCAGGAATAATCCCAGCTTTGAATTATCACCCCTTTTCTTATAGAAAAGAAAATTCCTTGTGATATCTATTCCAAATTGAACGTTAATTAATAAATCAACCCGTTTTTCTTTAGCAATTCTTTCGATAGTTTTGTAATAGATATCGATTCCGGTGGGATCAATAAAAATAAGGTTTAAACCGGCCGAATCAACCTCAGGAATAATTTTGTCAACAATACTATTACAGTCACCTTCTAAAAACTTAATCATGCTAAACTTAGGTGAATTTTTACATCTTATTTTTAAGGCATGGATTAATTCTTTAGACTCTTCAACAAAAATGTATTTTTTAAAATCGTACTGTAACGCCATTAAAGGAGAACCGTCTTCTTCCTGGTTAGTAGATTCTATTAAACAGCGTCCCGGCCCTGCAAATACATCGATATAAGTTAAATTCCCTCCCCATTTATTCTTCATCCCTTTTGAAAAAATATCCAGGTATCTTTTTAGGTAGTAATATTTTTGCCTAATCCATATTCCGCTGGGGCGGGCTACCAATCCGTCGATTTTTGAAATTACTTCATTCATAAAACTTCCGTCTTTTGCTTGATGTGCCAATTTGGCACATCAGTCCATCTTTTATTAAACCTTTATTTTTCTCCTTCTACTTATAACAGACGTACAAGGTAGATAAATCTAACGGAGATTTCTTAAAAATAGGCATGGCTTGGTTTTAATATTTTCGAATTACCGTTATTAGCTTGCCAATTACTTTAAACTCTTCAAAGATTGGCGGGTAATTTACATTAGCGGCTTCCAGGTGAAACTTACCGGATTTACTACGCAGCCTTTTTAAAGTAACTTCATTATTATCTAATAACGCGGCAACTATATCATTATTGTCGGCATAGGTGAGTTTCTTAATAATGGCGACATCGCCATCTAAGATCCCGGCATCAATCATACTGTCGCCTTTAACCCCCAAAGCGAAAACATCATCAAAGCCCAGGCGTCCCAAAAACAGATTATCCACATCTACATAACCCTGAATTTCTTCATAAGCCAAATTTGGCTTGCCAGCCATAATTGTGCCGATTATTGGTATTTTATTAAAGCCTGAGCATTCAGTTAGCTCTATTGCCCGGGATTTATTATTCATACGTCTCATCAAACCTTTCTGCATTAAAGCCTTTAAATAGTCCCTTACTGTTCCGGTAGATTTAAACCCCAACTCCTCTCCTATTTCTCTAATTGTAGGAGGGAGTCTCTCCCCTACCCGTTTCCGTATAAAATTAAGCACCTTTTCCTGCTTGGGTGTCAAAAATGGCTTATTTTTCATAGTATCTCCATTTAATAGCTCAATTATTCGGAATTTCCTAATAGTTGCATCCGGAAATACAATACCACACAAATGTGTGGTTTGTCAAGAAAAAATAAAAGGAAGCTTATTTAATATGCTTCCTCTACTGGAATTCGTGGAGGTAGCGCTGTTTAAGATCGCATTTTGCTACCTTAAAGACTCTACCTTAGACCAACTGAAGCTGCAAGTGCTTACCAAGCGCATTAGCAGCTTTTTCTAATGTCAAA
>CAKKQZ010000002.1 GCA_919902445.1 Omnitrophica bacterium GWA2_41_15
ATGGTATTTTTGTCTTCCTTAATTTTTGCCAATAATAATTTAGGAACATTCAGCTTAATTTTAGTGGGAGCAACTCTCGGTTTTCTACCCTATAATCTTAATCCGGCTAAAATTTTTATGGGTGATTCTGGAAGTATGTTTTTGGGCTACTCATTAGCTGTGATTTCGATAAGCGGGACAACGCGCCAAATTTCAAACCTCTTTGCCACGATTCTCATTCCCGTATTTATTTTGAGTGTCCCTATTTTTGATACAATATTCGTAATGATCAGGAGGAAATTGCGCGGAAAAAAGATTTTTGAGGGTGGCACGGACCACACTTCGCATCGTTTGGTTGCTTTGGGGCTTTCACCGCGAAAGACAGTTTTCTTATTGTATATCATAAGTATGGCCTTTGGGTTAATCGCCCTTTCATATTCGCGATTAGACGCCTTTCTTATTTCAGTAATCGCGTTTCTGGCCGTTGTTATATTATTGTTTTTCGGCGTCTTTTTATCGGAAAGCGTGGTTTATAATAACGGAGACTTAGACTACAAAAAATGGCAGGAATTGAAAAATAATAAGACTATTTTAAATAATATATTGTTGCATAAGCGCAGGATAATAGAGGTTTTATTGGATTTGGTATTTATTTGTGTTGCTTATTACTCTGCTTATTTCCTGCGTTTTCAGGGTGCTTTATTAGCCAGCAATCTACAATTAATAGAGAAATCTCTGGTATGGCTGATTTTAATAAAGATAGCGGTTTTTTATATATTCGGCCTTTATCACGGTGTCTGGAAATATATAAGCATACCAGACCTGATTACAATATTTAAAGCTGTTACTCTGAGCACTGTCTTTTCTATGATAGTTTTTACATTATTATTTAGATTTAATAATTTCTCAAGAGCCGTATTTTTTATAGATTGGCTGCTTTTATTATTTTTTGTTTCCGGATACAGGATATTGTTTAGGGTCCTGGGAGAATTATTCAGTCAGGTACGCAGAGAAGGAAAGAATGTGTTAATTTTTGGGGCAGGGGATGCCGGAGAGCAGGTTATAAGAGAAATAAAAAGAAATAAGGCCCTGAACTATAGCCCCATCGGCTTTATTGATGACGATCCCTCTAAGCTGGGGTATAAAATACAGGGAGTTTCTGTCTTGGGGGCGCGGGACCAGATTAAAGACCTGATTCGTACTCAGAATATCGAAGAAATTATTATTGCTATACCTTCGCTTAACGCTGAAATTTTCTATGACATAGTAAAAATTTGCCGGGATTGCGGCGTTTCTTACAGGAAGATAAAGGGAATTTTAGATAAAGAGGAAATAATAGATGGCTTTAGAACGAACTAAAATAATTAATATTTTAGATAAAATAATCTTGTTCTCACTGTACATTTTCGCCTTTTTCTTTCCTATATCCAAAGCTTTAATTGAGATAGCCAGCACTTTAGCAATTATTTGTTATATAGCTAAAAAGATTATCCAGCGTGAAGGTATTGCAAAGACCCCCCTCAATTTAGCAATTGTAGCTTATCTAGCCATCTGTTTCTTTTCTATTTTTATAAGCTCTAATCCCAAAATAAGCACTAGGGTCTTTTTCGGTAAAGTTGTTCAGGATATATTGTTCTTTTTTGTTTTGGTAGACATGCTAAGTTCAGAGCGAAGGCTTCGGAATTTTCTATATATATTATTTCTTTCTTCAATGCTTTTAGGGGTCGACGGCATATATCAGCATTTTACTCATAAAGATTTTATACGTCACCGTCCTATCATAACTAAAAGTAGGATTTATGCAACATTTCCTACAGCAAACGATTTCGGTTGTTATTTGATTGCAGTAATACCTTTTTTAGTTACCATTTTTTTTACTAAATTCCGCCTTAAGGCGGTTAAATTTATATTGATTGGATTATTTACCCTGCTTTTTACCTGTTTAATAATGACGGTTTCGCGGGGAGCATGGTTTGGCTTTATGGCCTCGGCGTTATTCATCGGAGTCTGGATTTATCCCGTAGGCATATTTCTTCTGCTCCTGGGCCTTTTCATAACCGTAACACAGCCGTTTTATCCTACCTTGATAAAAGAGCGATTGAATAATCTTTTTCTTGTTTTTAATACTACCCTCTCGAGCAATGTGGGTAGCATTGAAAGACAAATTTTCTGGCAGGCAGGGTGGAAGATGTTTATGTCAAGGCCTTGGATTGGATTAGGTTTGGGGACATTTATGTTCAATTTTAAAAGATTCGTAGTTGAAAATTATCAACGTGGGCCAGCGTATGCCCACAACTGTTATTTACAGATGCTTTCAGAGCTCGGGATAATAGGATTAGTTTTATTTTTATCTATATTGATATTGTTTTTTTACGATGGGATTAAAATAATGCTTAACCGGAAAAAAACATTCTCTTGGCATATATTGTTAGCTAGCCTTGCTGCAGTACTGGGTTATTCTGTGCAGATGGCTGTAGATACAATTTTTTATAATTTGGACCTGGGACTGTTATTTTGGTTACTCCTTGGTTTGGGAACTGCGGCAATGAATAATATCAAGTTAGAAACAGTTACGCCTAAATGAGGTTTGGTAGATGAAAAATCCTACAAAAAGGGACTGTTCCCTTGGGGATGAGCCCCTAACAAAGGGATAAGAAATGGCAAAAATGACATTAAAGGATGTTGGCCTAAAAAATAAAACTGTCTTAGTGCGTGCTGACTTTAATGTGCCGCAGGATGCCGGCCTTAATATTACAGATGATACGCGCATAAGGGCCACTTTGCCCAGCATAAAGTATATATTGCAAAATGGCGCGAAAAGGTTAGTTTTGATGAGCCATTTAGGGAGGCCCGGCGGTAAGGCAGCGGCTAAATATAGCCTTAAGCCGGTGGCCGTAAGATTGCAGGAGTTAATCGGTACTCCGGTAAAGTTTTTGAATGATTGCGTAGGAGATAATATTAAGAGAGAAATTGATTCAGCAAATGAAAAAATAATCCTTCTTGAAAACCTAAGGTTTCATGCGCAAGAAGAAGCAAATGACGCTGGGTTTGCGAAACAGTTAGCCTCTTTAGCTGAAATTTATGTGAATGATGCTTTCGGCACTGCCCATCGCGCGCATGCTTCAACGGAAGGAGTAACTCATTATTTAAAATCAGTTGCGGGTTTTCTTCTTGAGAAGGAGATACGATATTTAGGAAATGCTCTCCAGAAGCCGCAAAGGCCGTTTATAGTCATTCTTGGAGGGGCAAAGGTTTCTGATAAAATCGGCGTGATTGAAAATCTTCTGCCCAAATGCGATGCGATTATTATTGGGGGCGGGATGGCCTATACATTTTTAAAAGCACAGGGTAAGCCAATAGGAAACTCAAAGTTAGAAAAAGATAAACTGGATTTAGCTAAATCCATCCTTGATAAAGCAAAATCATTAAAAAAGGAAATTTTACTGCCCGTTGACCACGTAGTAGTCGAAACGGTTGATCCCGATGCAAAAACAGAGATAGTTGGTGAGGAGATACCCGAAGGTAAAATCGGAGTGGATATAGGCCCTAAAACAATAAAATTATTTGAAGATAGATTAGAGCCGGCGAAGACGATTGTCTGGAACGGCCCGCTTGGTATTTTTGAGATGGAGCCATTTAGCAAGGGCACGCAGGAGCTCGCTAAGTTTATTGCAACATTAAAATGCACCTCGATAATCGGAGGAGGAGATACTGCGGCTGCGATTGCCAAATTTAAATTAGAAGATAAAATGACGCATATCTCAACCGGAGGCGGAGCAAGCCTTGAATTCTTAGAGGGAAAGGATTTACCAGGAATAGCCGCTTTATCTGAGAAATAAAAGGGACACCTTTTTGATTTAAATTATGAGAAAAACAATTATTGCTGGGAATTGGAAAATGTACAAGACTCTTAAAGAAAGCCAGGAGTTGGTGGTCGCTTTAAGGAGAGACCTTTATGATATAGAAAATATAGATATCGTAGTTTGCCCTCCCTTTACTTTACTCGCTTACCTTGCGGATGCTTTGGAAACAAGCAATATACTCGTAGGGGCTCAAGATTGTTTCTGGCTAGATGAGGGGGCTTTTACAGGAGAGGTTTCTCCCAAAATGTTGAAGGATGCAGGATGTAAATTTGTTATAATCGGCCATTCAGAACGCAGGCAATTTTTCTGCGAAACAAACGAGAGCGTTAACAAAAAGATAAAAGCTGCATTAGCGCATGGCCTTACTCCTATTATGTGCGTAGGTGAAACATTATCCGAGAGGGAAAATGGATTAACTTTCAAGGTATTGGACGGACATGTGCAAAACGGGCTCAAGGATATAGCTGTGGAAGATGCAGAAAGGATTATCATCGCCTATGAGCCGGTCTGGGCCATTGGCACAGGTAAAACCGCAACTCCCCAGCAGGCGCAGGAAGCGCATAAATATATTCGAGATTTGTTGATTAGGTTGTATAATAAAGGCGTGGCTAATAGCATAAGGATACTATACGGCGGAAGCGTCAAACCGGAAAATACCCTTGATTTAATGAGCCAACCGGATGTTGACGGCGCTTTAGTGGGCGGGGCAAGCTTAAAAATAGAAAGTTTTAGCGAAATAGTAAAGAAGGCATCTGGGGTGAAAAAATGACTTTTATAATCGTAATTCATGTGATTGTCTGTATTGCGTTAATCGGATTAGTTTTGATACAAAGGGGCAGGGGCAGCGGACTGATTGAAAGTTTTCATAGCGTGGAATCAATGTTCGGCACAAAGACAAATACATTTCTTACGCGCACAACCACAATCCTTTCAATAATATTCTTTTTTACCTGCTTAAGTTTAGCGGTTTTATCGGTCAGGCAGAGTAAGTCTTTGATGAGTAATGTCAAGCCAGAAGGCGGTGGTTTGGCTTCCGATAGCCAAAGCCACAAGCCAGAAGGCGGTGGTTTGGCTTCCGATAGCCAAAGCCATAACACTCAAGCCCCGGCAAAGCAGGCCACGCAGGAAACGGATAAGCCGCAGGAAAAATCCGCAGTTACACAGCTGGCGCCGCAAAAAGAAGAGGCGCCGGCACCTTGAACAAACTCAAGAACCCAAGAGTGCACCTAAGCTTGAATAACCGGTGAACAAGAAATTATTCTGGGTCTTCGCCTTAAGCAGCTCTGTTTACTTCATGCAGGGTATTGAAGGCCTTCCATCCCAGGGATTATTTTATTACCTTAAAGAGACACTCCATTATTCACCAGAAAAGATAATGTTCATTAGCAGCCTTACCATCTCAGCCTGGCTGGTAAAGCCGATTATCGGCTATATCATAGATAATTTTCTTAATAAAAAGGTTTGGATTTTTATATCTTTATTTTTGGATATAATCTTGGTCCTGTTGTTAGGGTTGATAGCCCTGCCCATTGTAATGCTTGTTAGCGTATTAATCGCAAACTCTACCAATTCGGCTTTCAGGGATGTTGCGGTTGACGGTATTATGTGCGTTGAGGGGAAAAAATACAATGCCACCGGCAGGATCCAAAGCATACAGTGGATTTCAATATCTATAGCGGGGCTGCTTACCGGAATAGGCGGAGGATACATCGCTGAGAAGTGGGGATATAAGGCGGGTTTTTTAAGTTTAATTCCTATTTATATTCTAGTCGGAATTCCGGCATTATTTTATAAAGGGGAAGATGCCGGTTATATTAAAAATTCATCAAGCTTATTTAAAGATTTAAAAAAATTATTCGTAGATAAAAGGTTAGTCATCGTAGGTTTATTTATATTCCTATACAAATATTCCCCTTCTTTCGGCACGCCGCTTTTTTTTCTACAAAGGGACAGTTTTAAATGGACCAAGATCTGGATAGGTTGGCTTGGCTCTATCAGCACGGTTTTTTCAATAATAGGTTCGCTTTTGTATTATAAGTTCAGCGCTAAGATAAACATAAAGAAATGGCTTTATTTTTCTGTATTTTTGGGGGCATTAACTAGCCTTAGTTACCTCTATTATACTCCTCTGACGGCGGTAATCTATGATGTGCTTTACAGTTTTATGGGGATGTTCATATTCCTGATGGTAATGGATTTTATGGCAAGAAATACGCTAAAAGGTTTAGAGGCGACCTCTTTTGCGCTGCTATGCAGCATAAGTAATCTTGCTTTGGTTACAAGCAATCTTTCAGGAGCGTTTCTATTGCCGAAGCTAGGGTTAAAATGGCTCATTGTTATATCCAGCCTGACCAGTTTTTTATGCCTTCCGCTGATTAAAAAGATAGAGTAACTTAGCCATAAAAATAGCCTTGATTCAGGCATAATTATAGTATATAATTGTATCAAATATTGAAGCGATTAGTACATATAATCGCTTCAGGAGAGAATAGATGAAATACATTTGGGAGCATAAAAACTGGTTTGATTTTAAATATGACGAAGCGGTCCTGCTTAAGCCGTTAAGCGAGCTTCGTGTATTACAGGGTAAATTGTTAGGCCGTGTTGCCTCTCTTGACCTTAAACTTGAAGCCGAGGCGCAGGGCATTGTATTGGTTGAAGAAGCTGTCCGTACAGCAGAGATTGAGGGGCAGAAGCTTAACCGTGATGCGGTCCGTTCATCAGTGGCTGTGAGGCTTGGTTTACCGAAGGGCGTTGGCGGACACGAGAAAAACATTGACGGCCTTGTGGATGTCCTGCTGGATGCCGTGCGTTTTCATGATAAACCATTGACATTAGAACGGCTTAATGGCTGGCATGCGGCGTTATTTCCTACTGGTTATTCTGGCCTAAGAAAGATTAAAGTTGGAAGGTTGCGGGGCGATCAGCCAATGCAGATAGTATCCGGCCCAATCGGCAAAGAAAAGGTGCATTTTGAAGCATTGCCCAAGGAACGCCTTGATGAGGAAATGCGTCTTTTCTTAAAATGGTGGAATTCATCTTCAGGAAGCATGGACGGCATATTACGTGCGGCAACAGCGCATTTACGCTTTGTAACCAGCCATCCTTATGAAGACGGCAACGGCCGTTTAGCAAGAGTATTAACCGATATGGCGTTAGCACGGGACGAAAAACTAAAAGTAAGATTTTACAGCGTCTCCTCCGAGATTATGAAAAATAGGGATAAGTATTATAAAATCCTGGAGGATGTGCAAAGATGCCGGGTTGAGGTAACCGAGTGGTACCTGTGGTTTATTAAATGTCTTATCGCATCTATCGAACATTCCCAGTATATCATTGCCAATGTATTCATGCGGGTTGATTTTTGGAATCAGCATGCCCAGTCCCAGCTTAACGAGAGGCAGAAGAAGGTTTTAAACCGCGTGTTGGAGGTAGGCCCCGGTAATTTTATCGGTGGCTTGACAACACGTAAATACGTAAGCATCGCTAAGACGAGCCGTGCTACGGCATTCCGCGAAATCTCGGACATGCTGGATAAGAGAGTTCTACGTCAATTGCCCGGCAAAGGCCGCAGCGTTAATTATGATTTAATCTGGCCGCAGGGAATAAATGAGTAAAAATAACCCCGCCACTTTGTCTGCCCATACGAGGGCGTTGTTTTAAACTTATCAGCGGTATTTTACCGCTAATCTTTCGCAACTTCACGGGGGTGGGGGTACGATGTCTCTTCCCATTCCCAAGATAGAGTAACTTTGGCTTGCCTTTTTTAAGCGCTCGTATATAATAAGCCTATGTTTAAAATACTGGAACCTTTTATACTTACCTTCATACCTATATTTGTAGCTGTGGATGCTATAGGCAATATCCCTATCTTTGTTTCGCTGGTTGAAGGGGCAAGTAGAAAGCAAAGGCAGAAGATTGTAATTGATTCGGTTACCATTGCTACTGTTGTAGCAATCCTTTTTTTGTTTATCGGTAAATGGGTATTAAGATTTATCGGCATAACCATTGCCGATTTTCAAATTGCCGGGGGCATACTTTTGTTTGTCATAGCAGTCCGCCTTCTTCTCCCGGGTTCGTCAAAAATCCTTTTATCCAACGGCCGTGAAAAAGATATCGGTATTTTTCCTCTTGGGATTCCTTTAATCACTGGGCCTGCGGTATTGACTACAACACTTATGATGCTTGACAGTTTCGGTTTTGTGTATACTTTTGTATCGCTGATTTTAAACATGCTTATCGTCTGGATAACGATGGTAAAGGCAGATTCTATTATTAAATATATGGGTTCCGCAGGCACAAGGGCATTTTCAAAGATTATGTATATATTGCTTGCGGCAATAGCCGTAATGATGGTCAGGCGTGGAATTACGGCAACTTTTATAAAATGATGCGTAAGGTTTTAACATTTATAATGGCAGGAGGCAAGGGTGAGCGCCTTTATCCTTTAACAAAAGATAGGGCCAAGCCCGCGGTCCCTTTCGGCGGAATTTATCGCATCATCGACTTTACTTTAAGTAATTGCATTAACTCCGGGCTGCGTAAAATTTACCTTTTGACTCAGTATAAATCAGCTTCTTTGCAAAGGCATATACGCCTTGGCTGGAACATCCTGCCTTCTGAGTTAGCCCAGTTTATCGAGTTACTCCCTGCGCAGCAGAGAATCGGCGAATCTTGGTATTTAGGCACAGCCGATGCTATTTACCAGAATCTTTATACCCTGGAGCTTGACCCTCCTGATGAAGCCCTGATTCTGGCAGGGGACCATCTTTACAAAATGAATTATTATTCTATGATTGATTTTCACCGGGACCAGGACGCGGACTTAACTGTCGGAGTGGTGGAAGTTGATAAAGAAAAGGCGCAGTATTTCGGAGTAGTGGAGGTTGATGATTTCGGGCATGTCGTAGGGTTTAAGGAGAAGCCCAAGAATCCCAAAACAATCACCGCGCACCCACAGAAAGTTTATGCCTCTATGGGGATTTATGTTTTTAAACTCGCTTGCCTTGAACAGGAATTGCAGGAAGACGCCCATAAGCACAATTCAACGCATGACTTTGGCAGGGATATAATCCCGCAGATGCTCAAAAAAGGCTTAAAAATATCCGCCTACAATTTTATCGACGAGAATAAAAAAGAAGCCAAATATTGGCGCGACATCGGGACTATAGACGCTTATTATGAGGCGAATATGGACCTGATTCAGGTTGACCCGACGTTTAATCTTTACGATAAGGAATGGCCGATAAGGACTTTTCAGGAGCAGTTTCCTCCTGCGAAAACCGTTTTTTCCGGAGAAGAGGTTACGGGCAGGGTAGGCTTAATACTTGATTCTATAGTTTCAGGAGGCTGTATTGTCAGCGGAGGCAGGGTGCAACGTTCAATACTTTCTCCGAATGTCAGGATAAATAGCTATTCCCAGGTTTACGATTCCATTCTTATGGAGGGTGTTAATGTAGGAAGATACGCCAAAATAAAAAGGGCAATAGTCGATAAAGATGTAACTATTCCCAAGGGAAGGGTTATAGGCTATGATTTGGAGGAGGACAGGAAAAGATTTTTTGTCAGCGACTCCGGTATAGTAGTTGTCGCCAAAGGAACCGAAATAAAGTAATGCGGCAGGGACTGTCCCCGAAGGGGGACTGTCCCAAAGCACCATAGCGAAAAAAGTTCTTTTATAGGTTATCGCAGGACAGCTTTCGTCAAACAGTTACGGGACACCTTCCGTCAAAGCAATAAAAAGAGTAGCACAATGGAAAGTGTCCCGCCGATGAACCTAGGAAACTGTCCCGACCAAAGATGATTCGTAAAGCGCGCATAGAGGATATTAAAAAGATACAGGGCCTGATTAATTCTTTCGCGGCAAAGGATTTGATGCTGCCGCGTTCACTCAACGAATTATACGAAAATCTGCGGGATTTCTGGGTGGCAGAGGAAAATAAAAAAATCATGGGTTGTTGTGCCTTGCATGTATCATGGGAGGACTTAGTTGAGATAAAATCACTGGCAGTTGCTAAAAATAAACAGAAAAAAGGGTACGGCGCAGCGATGCTTTCTGCCTGCCTGAATGAAGCAAAAAACTTAGGAGCAAAGAATGTGTTTGTGCTCACATATAAACCCGAATTTTTTAAAAAATTCGGGTTTAGGAAAATAAAACATGATAACCTGCCTCATAAGATATGGGCTGAATGTATTAACTGCTGCAAATTTCCCGATTGCGATGAAATCGCCCTTCTAAAACAGTTGTAAAATCTCATTTATCCGCCTTCGTACTTCGGTGGATGTCGCTTAAACATGTTGAAGGACAGGGCTCCATATGTTATAATTTTTAAACTGATTTAACTATTAACAGAACGGGTTAATTATAAATAAGTTATAACGCATTAGGGTGGTACTTCGGGGAGCGTCCCCTTAACGGAGGATGAAATGGATTATCTGTTGACTGAAGAACAAAAGATGGTTAAGGGCCTGGCGCACAAGATCGCCGAAGAAAAAATACGCCCTGTTGCGGCCAAATACGACCAAAGCGAAGAATATCCCTGGGAGATAATAAAAATTGCTGGGGAAGCGGGGCTTTTTGGATTGTTTATACCTGAAGAATACGGGGGAATGTGCGTAAACGTTTTGAGCCTTTGTCTTGCCACTGAGGAATTATCTCGTGCTTGTGGTGGTATAGCGGTTTGCTACGCAGCATCAGCACTGGGAACATTCCCTATCGTGCTTTTTGGAAATGAAGAGCAGAAGAAAAAATACCTGCCGGATTTAGCGAGCGGTAAAAAAGTGGCTGCCTTTGCAGTTACCGAGCCGGAAGCAGGTTCTGACGCTTCAGCAATCAAAACAAGCGCAAAAAAAGAAGGCGATTGCTATATTTTAAACGGGATGAAACACTTTATCACTAATGCTGGCGATGCTGAAATTTATGTTGTAATTGCGATGACCGATAAGACAAAAGGCGCGCGCGGTGCTTCGGCTTTTATCCTTGAAAAAGGAACCCCCGGTTTTACCTTTGGTAAAAAAGAGGAGAAATTCGGTATCCGCGCTTCATCTACCCGCGAACTTATTTTTACTGACTGCAAGGTTCCTGTTAAAAATTTGCTTTCAAAAGAAGGTATGGGTTTTATCGTAACTATGAGGACATTTGATATGTCGCGCCCCGGTGTCGCCGCTCAGGCATTGGGGATTGCGCAGGGGGCTTTGGAATTAGCCGTAAAATACGCCAGAGAAAGGCATCAGTTCGGAAAATCTATTTCAAGTTTTCAAGGGATTCAATGGATGATCGCTGATATGGCGACAGAAATAGAAGCAGCAAGGGGATTAGTTTATTCGACCGCACGAATGGTGGATGCCGGGATTAAAGATGTTGGCAAAGAGTCAGCAATGGCTAAGATGTTCGCCTCGGATGTAGCTATGAAGGTTGCTATAGATGCGCTTCAGATATTCGGCGGCTACGGATATATGAGGGATTACCCGATTGAAAAATACGTGCGCGACGCCAAAATCACACAGATTTACGAAGGCACAAACCAGATTCAGAGAAACATCATTGCGCTAGCAATAATTAAGGAAATGGCCAAATAAAACAGCAAAACAGGGACGTTTCTAAAGTTAGCTATAAAGTGTCCCCGCCTTGGGGACACTTTATATTCAGGTTAAGAAACGTCCCTAAACAGATATGAATATTATTGTTTGTATAAAGCAGGTCCCGGAAACTACGGAAGTCAGGATTAACCCGGAAACCAATACTTTGATCCGCGAAGGGGTAAAAGCAATTATCAATCCCTTCGATGTGTATGCTATTGAAGAGGGAGTGCGGTTAAAAGAAAGGTTTGGCGGCAAGGTCACTATTCTTACCATGGGCCCTCCCCAGGCAGAAGCGGCAATACGGGAAGCGATTTCTGTCGGTGCAGACGATGGTGTTTTAGTCAGCGACCGCGCCTTTGCCGGAAGCGACACCTGGGCCACAAGTTATACCTTAGCCGGCGCAATAAAGAAAATCGGCCAATTCGACCTTATCCTTTGCGGCAAGCAGGCATCTGACGGGGATACTGCGCAGGTTGGGCCCGGGATCTCCGCTCATTTAGATATCCCGCAGGTAACTTATGTCAAGAAAATTGAGGAGGTAAAAGATAAGGTTATGCGCGTTGAGCGCATGCTCGAAGAAGGTTACGAAATCATCGAAACGCCATTACCCGCGCTACTTACTGTGGTAAAAGAGATAAATGTTCCGCGGCTGCCCTCTTTAAAAGGATTGATGAAATCAAAGTCCGCAGCCATTACTTTTTGGACGCAGAAAGAATTAAATTTAGACCCTCAGCAGATAGGGCTTTGCGGTTCTCCCACGCAGGTGGTAAAAATATTTACTCCCGCTCCCCGCAGCGGTGGACAGATGTTAACCGGAGAAATTCCGGACATAGTGAATAAATTAGTAGAAGAATTAAAGAGCGAGGTTATTTTTTGATGCCGATACAGATAGTGATAGAAAAGTGCACAGGCTGTACTTTGTGCATCAAGGTTTGTCCTTTTGATGCCATCCGTATTATGGACAAGTTAGAAGACGGTGGTTTGGTTTCCTGTAGCCAAAGCCATAAAAAAGCGGTAATTGATTATAATAAGTGTACTCTTTGCGGAGCCTGCGTTGATGCCTGTAAAGTTAAAGCAATTTTGCTGGAGAAAACGCCTGAAAAATGTGAGCTTCCTGACATAAAGGGGTATAAAGGTATATGGGTCTTCATCGAACAAAAAAATGGCAGGGTGCAGTCAGTTGCTTATGAACTGCTTGGTAAAGCGCACGAGCTGGCTAAAAAACTCGATACTCAAGTAAGCGCTGTCTTGATAGGCCATGCTATGGATGAACATTTGGATGAACTAATTTGGCACGGCTCAGACAATATTTATTTGGTAGAGGCTCCGGAGTTAGCAAATTTTCAGGATGAGCCGTACACAAATATCCTGACTAAACTTATTCAGAAATATAAACCTGAGATTTTATTGTGCGGCGCAACTGCAATTGGCCGCTCATTGATTGCAAGGGTTGCTATCAATATAAAAGCGGGTTTGACTGCAGACTGCACCGCTTTAGACATTGACCTGGAAAAAAGGATGCTCTTGCAGACACGCCCGGCTTTCGGCGGCAATATTATGGCTACGATTATCTGCCCCAATTACCGGCCGCAGATGGCAACAGTCCGTCATAAAGTTATGCAGCCGATGGCCCCTGATAAACGGCGTAAGGGTAAGGTTATAAGAGAGGTTTTTAATAGTTCCCTATATTCTTCGCGCACAAAGCTTCTTGATATCGTAGAAGAAATAGAAACGCTGGTGAATTTATCTGAAGCGGATATAATTGTTTCAGGGGGGCGAGGAATGAGGGGAGCAGAGAATTTTAAAATGCTCGAAGACCTTGCCCATGTCTTAGGCGCGGCAGTGGGCGCTTCCCGTGCCGCGGTTGACTCCGGGTGGATGCCTTATTCGCATCAAGTTGGCCAGACGGGAAGGACTGTTGCGCCGAAAATCTATATTGCCTGCGGCATTTCCGGCCAGATACAGCATCTGGTAGGCATGCAATCCTCAAAAATAATTATTGCTATAAATAAAGACCCTGAAGCTCCGATATTTAAGGTAGCAACTTACGGTATAGTCGCAGATATCTTTCAAATCATCCCGGCATTAACCAAGAGATTCAAAGAAGTGCTTAAGAAATAATATTTTACCCTCCTTTTTCAGGTAACTCCACCGATAGGCAAAATACAAAAAAATCCGGGTTGTTTTCCATTTGAAAGCGCTTTCTTAATAATGGCAAAACCATCTTGAAAACGGTAAAAAATATGGCAGATTTAAGGTGTAGGGTTGTAAGAATAAAGAGGTTAAAATGAATGGGTCTTTTAAAGAGAGGCGGTCTCAGTCCAGGTTTCTGGCAAAAATTCCCTTGAGTTTTTATGAACCCAATACTCCCCAAATTGTCAACGCTCAAACCCACGATATAAGCGCACAGGGTATCAGTATTGTTACTTCTAAAGAAATTCCGGTAGGCACTTCTTTGGATATTTATATCCAAATGCCTGATACCGGTGAAAAGATTTTTAGGCGAGGAAAGGTTGTGTGGTTAAGTTCTTTCAATCATTCAGGTTATAAACTCGGGATAAAATTAGAAGAGCCTCCCTTAAAGCCAATTCCTTTGGTACTTCGCGCCATAAAAGCCTACCGTGATTACTAGTTTTTCTTAATTAAGCAGCCTTTAGCATTATAATGCTTTCTAATGACTATAAATGTCAATGAATGTATATATTCTCCTTGACAAAAAATATTTTATTGCTTATAATTAAAGGCATCGGAACAGGAGAAAACTTATGATAAATAATGAATTAATGACTTTGGAGGATTTAGCAGAGTACCTGAAAGTCACCCGCAGGACTATCTATGACTGGCTAAAACATAATAAAATCCCTGCGTTAAAGCTTGTGGGCCAGTGGCGTTTTAAAAAAGATAGAATTGATGAATGGCTTGAAAATCAATGTCAAGTTCACTAAAGGAGAGCCCCTATGTATTTTAAAAAATTAGAGTTGGTCGGATTTAAATCGTTTTGCGAAAAAACCACTTTGCATTTTGAGCCCGGCATTACGGCAATCGTCGGCCCGAATGGCTGCGGGAAATGCATTAAAGGGACAAGTGAGGTATGCCTTTCCGATGGCTTAAGAATGGAAATTAAAGA
>CAKKQZ010000003.1 GCA_919902445.1 Omnitrophica bacterium GWA2_41_15
TCTATGACCCCTCTGAAAACGGGATTGCCAAATAGCATTACTTCAAGCGGATAAAAAGGGTTGCCAGTTAAAAAGAGGTTTCTTATATAACTAAAACCACCAAAAACCAAAACAATTGAAATAACCAAAAACAAACTGGCAATCCTTTTTAAAAAAGAAAATTTATTAGCCATAAAAAGCAAATATAAAAATGGCAGTAATAGAAAAATGGAATACGGCAGGCATGTGGTTTTAATACCTGTGAAAATCCCTAATGCCAAAGCAAAGATGATGGTATTCTTTAAATTGAAATCTTCTTTAAGCGCTATAAGAAAATTAACTGCAGCGATAAACACCCCCCCGACCATAATATCCACATAGCCGATCTGAAGCTGCTTAAAGAAATTAGGAATTATAACGAACAGAATAGCGCTGAAGAACGAATATTCCTTATCCAGCTTTAGCTTTCTGCAGATAGAGAATATCCCTAAGAAAGAAATAACAAAAAACGGAAGCTGCCCCAAATCAGCCAGGAATGCGCTCTTAAAAGGGAAAATCAGCCAGAGGAAAAATAAAGAGCCGTTTAGGGGATAATATGCCGGAAAGGGATCGTCGCTTACTACTAAGGGGTTATTAAGGAGAGCGCTCTTAATCCATTCTACAGGAAAAGTATAGTGATAATTAAGGCTATCCCAGCCAAAAGGCGGATTGATCAAGTTGAAAAACAGTTTTACGATTACAAAGCCTAATACTAACGATACTCCGAAAGACGTTATTTTACTTTCAAGTGAATGCCGGAGCGAATCTTTAACGCCAATAAAGCTAAAAGAAGAACCTCTTTCCTTAGTGAATACTGCGATTAGCAAAAGTATTGCAAAATTTAACAGCATAACATTTCTTAGGTAAAGCGCGCCAAAAATACCCAAAAGCAACTGGGTCGATATAATCTGCGCAAAAAAGCTGAGAAACAAGAGGATTAAAGAATCAATGAAATTCCTTATTCTAAATAACTTATATACAACTAAAAATGAGGTTATGCCTACTATTAAATTCATAAGCAGAAATTTGATCATCTTGTTTCAGCAAGTTTTATGTTGATGAGGATACCGCCGGCAAAGACCTTCATCAGGATAGGGATATTTTTATTATCGAGTTTTAGCAAAATCATTGAAATATGGGATTTGTGGTACGGATTTTTATCGCGCCTTGCAATAGCCGCCTTTATAAAGTAAAGTTTATATGCTTTTTTATTTATTAAAATATCCCTCTCGTCACTTGTACCCTTTAGAATATAATTTTTCTGGTTAGTGTTTATGTTAATAGAAAATTCTTTATTCCGTTTAAGGTCCATATTCTTAACCTTATAAATTGCCGAAAGCGGGTCTTGAGTGTCCGGAAAAATCTGTCTTTCAGTGCCCGCTATAGTCATAACCAGGTTTTTCTGGTCATAAATAACCTCTTT
>CAKKQZ010000004.1 GCA_919902445.1 Omnitrophica bacterium GWA2_41_15
TAAAATTGGTTGATCCCCCTTGCCTCAGGATAATCGACACAAGGGTCAGATACGGTAAGCTGCATTTTATTTTATATTTTCGCTCATGGGACTTATGGGGAGGGATGCCTTCTAACCTGGGGGGCTTGCAATTAGTAAAGCAGTATATGGCGGATGAAATTGGTGTTGAGGACGGAGAAATTATCGCCTGCAGCAAGGGGTTGCATCTTTACGATTATTCCTGGGATCTGGCAAAGTTGAGGACTAATAAGCAAAGCCCGGCTGCATTAAAAATATGAAAAAAGTTTATAAGGGCAAAGAACGCAGAGACTTTGTAAGGTTAAGTTATTCGGTCCCGCTTGCCTTTAAGGTATGCAAGAGACAAACTGTATCAAAGTTACTTGAAGGATATACATCTGATATCAGCCAATCAGGCATATTATGCAATATAAAAGATGAGGTTAAAAAAGGAGATATTATCTGGCTTAGCTTTGACAGGGCTACGTTGAATATCTGCGCAGAACTGGAAAAGAGGGCGTTTATTTATCAAAGCGGGATCGTTGGAAAAGTAGCAAGGGTCGGCAGCAAAGATAATAAAACCTACGATGTCGGCATCCAGTTCGTTGCCAGGCAAGAGGATAATTTAACGCATATTTACCCAAAGGTGCACTTTATTAACCAGGGATTGGAAAGTAAATGATAAAAAAGCCAAATATTGCAATTTTAGGTGACGGAGGATGGGGCACTACTTTAGCAATCCTTCTTTCAGGCAAGAATTTTAATGTTAGTCTCTGGGGTGCATTCTCCGATTATGCCAGCTATATGGATAAGAAAAGGGTAAATACTAAATTTTTACCCGGATTTAAGATCCCTAGGTCAATAAATATTACTCATGATTTAAAAAATACTATCGAAAGAAGTCAGTTAATAATATTCGCCATACCTTCAGCGCATATGCGCGAGGTTTTAAAAAAAGTTAAAAAGATAGATTACCCGCGAAGTGCCGTTTATGTAAGCGTTACAAAAGGCATTGAAGTGGGCTCTTTAAAACGGATGTCAGAACTGATAAAGCAAGAGCTGGGGAATATTAAACTTGCGGTGCTTTCAGGGCCTACTATCGCGCAGGAAGTAGTTAAAGGCATCCCCACAACAGCTGTGGTGGCCTCTTACGATAAACAGGCGAGGAAATACCTGCAGAATATCTTCATGACCGAGAGGTTCAGGATTTATACAAACGATGATGTTATGGGGGTTGAATTGGGAGGCAGCCTTAAGAACGTAATTGCAATCGCTTGCGGTATTTCTGATGGGCTAGGATTTGGAACAAATACTAAGGCAGCAATTTTATCGCGCGGATTAACAGAGGTTTCAAGGTTAGGCCTAAGTATGGGCGCTAAGGCAGTAACTTTTAGCGGAATAAGCGGGCTTGGTGATTTGGTAACCACATGCATCAGCAACTTTAGCCGCAACA
Organism: Omnitrophica bacterium GWA2_41_15; assembly: GCA_919902445.1. Classification (GTDB taxonomy): domain Bacteria; phylum Omnitrophota; class Gorgyraeia; order Gygaellales; family Profunditerraquicolaceae; genus CAKKQZ01. Next base: position 1,451 of record CAKKQZ010000004.1, read on the forward strand.
GATCCGTTGGCGAACAGATAGGCAAAGGAAAATCGCTAAAAGAGATACAGTCGCATATGCAGATGGTTGCAGAAGGCATACCTACTACAAAATCAGCTTACGCGTTAAGCATGAAATATAAGGTAGAAATGCCCATAACAAAAGAAGTTTATCTCGTTCTTTATAAGAATAAATCACCGCTTAAAGCGGTTAAAGATTTGATGACAAGGGAGAAAAAAGAGGAATAGTGGAGTTTTCCAATATGCAAGAGATTGAAAATTACGGGGGGTGGCGCAGTTTGGCTAGCGCGCTTGAATGGGGTTCAAGAGGCCGAGAGTTCAAATCTCTCTCCCCCGACCAGATTTTATAGGGAGTAAAAAGGAGGATTTTAAAATGGCGTATCCAGGATCTGACAGGCGAAGGCATCCGCGTATAGCGGGGCGCTTTATCGTGTCTTACCGCATATTGGACGAGGCTGATAATGTGGATATATCCCAGACAAAGAATTTAAGCTTGGGGGGAATGCTGCTTACCACTAACAGGCAATTTCAGGCTGGTACAAAATTAGCATTAGAAATAAGGCTCCCCTTTGACCCTGACCCTTTAGTTCTAATCGCAAGGGTTGTTGAGTCAAGGGAGATCACCAAGAATTTAATCTATGATACGCGGCTTGATTTTTTGGCGGTTGATGAAAAGCACAGAAAGTCGATGAATGAAACCGTTGATTATTACTTGAAGAAAGGGCGAGTATGAAAAAAATTAACATTGGTATAATAGGATTCGGCAATGTCGGAAGCGGAGTCATAAAGATATTGCGCGAGAGGAAATCCTTTTTGTCTGAAAAACTCGGGCTTGAAATAGTTGTCAAAAAGGTCTGCGATAAGGACATTGCCTTAAAAAGGAGTATCTGCGTAGATAAGCAGATACTTACCAAGGATGCAAGGGATGTTATAGATGATCCACAGATAGATATTGTTGTGGAGTTGATAGGGGGCATACACCCGGCAAAAGAATTTATAACCGAATCTCTTAAGAAGGGTAAAAACATCGTTACTGCAAATAAGGCATTGCTTGCAGAGTATGGGTCTGAGCTTTTTGCTTTGGCAGCCGATAGGGGGAAGAATATTTATTTTGAGGCCTCTGTCGGAGCCGGGATCCCGATAATAAAATCTCTTCGCGAAGGCTTGGTAGCTAATAGGTTTAACAGTATTTTTGGCATCGTAAACGGCACATCCAATTTTATTTTGTCCGAGATGTCAGAAAACAATTGTAGTTTTACCGATGCGCTTGGCGATGCCAGGCTTAAGGGTTTTGCTGAAAAAGACCCGACTTTGGATATCGATGGGTTGGATTCGGCGCATAAGCTGATATTGCTCACTTATTTGGCATTCGGAAAATTGGTGGCCTTGAAAGATGTATTTGTAGAAGGAATTTCAAGGGTTTCTCTTGCAGATGTGAATTATGCAAAGGAGTTGGGGTTTGAAATTAAATTGCTTGCTATCGCAAAAAAGGTGGATGATGAATTAGAAGTCAGGGTTCATCCCACATTTGTGCCGAAAGGGCATCTTTTAGCTTCGGTAACGGGAGTGTTTAATGCTATATATGTCTCAAGCGATTTGGCAGGAGACCTTCTTTTTTATGGCCCGGGAGCAGGGCAATTATCAGCTGCTTCAGCTGTGGTAGCGGATATCGCGGATTTAACCCAGGATGTAAATGCAGGGCTTTTCAGGCCGACTTTTAATATAACCGGTGATAAATCAATAAAGAGGCTGCGTAAGATAGAAGATTTCGAAAGTAAATATTATATACGTTTTATTGCGCTGGATAAGCCGGGAGTGCTGGCTAACGTCTCAGGGATACTTGCGAAATTCGGAATCAGCATCGCTTCCGTTACTCAGAAGGAGAGGAGCAGGCAGGAGGTTGTCCCGATAGTAATGGTGGTTCACAATGCAAAGGAGAAGAACCTGCGCTCTGCCTTGATGGCCATAGACGCCTTAAATGCGATAAAAGAGAAACCAGTTGCGATAAGGATTGAAGAGGTATAAAGATGAAACACCAGCCACCAGCCACCAGCCACCAATATAACGGAGTAATTGAAAGATATAGAAAATATTTACCTATCACCGAGAAAACCCCTATAATTACTCTGAAGGAAGGCAATACGCCTTTAATATACGCGGAATTTTTAAGTAAGTCAGTGGGCGGCAATTGTGAGGTTTATCTAAAATATGAGGGGCTTAACCCTACAGGTTCTTTTAAAGACAGGGGTATGACCCTTGCAATTTCAAAAGCGCTGGAAGAAGGTTTTAATGCTATAATGTGCGCTTCGACGGGTAATACCTCTGCTTCTGCAGCTGCCTACGCAGCAAAGGCAGGGATAAAATGCATTGTATTAATACCGGCAGGCGCAATTGCTTCAGGAAAACTCAGCCAGGCGTTGATTCATGGAGCGCAGGTCCTTGCTGTTGAAGGAAATTTTGACGACTCGCTAAAATTGGCAATAGAGATTACCGGTAAGTATCCTATAAGGCTGGTGAATTCACTGAATCCCTTTAGGATCGAAGGGCAGAAAAGCGCAAGTTTTGAAATATGCGATTTGTTAGGCAGCGCTCCGGACTTTCAGGTTATGCCCGTAGGTAATGCAGGCAACATTACTGCATATTGGAAGGGGTATAAAGAATATAAGGAAGAAGGGGAAATAAATAATTTGCCGAAGATGATAGGTTTTCAGGCTGAGGGCGCAGCTCCTATTGTAAAGGGGCACCCAATCGAAAATCCCCAGACTTTAGCCACGGCGATACGCATAGGAAATCCGGCAAGTTGGAAGACGGCCCTTGCGGCACGCGATGAATCCGCAGGGCTGATTGATATGGTTTCAGACGATGAGATTATCGAGGCCTATAAGCTTTTAGCCAGTAAGGAAGGGATTTTTGCTGAACCTGCTTCCGCTGCTTCTATAGCAGGGTTGTTAAAATTAGCCAAAAAGAATTATTTTGAGCCGGGGAAAAAAATAGTCTGCATCCTGACCGGGCACGGCCTTAAAGACCCGGATAGGGTTATTGCAACAATAAATAAACCGAAAAAAGTCAAGCCTGAGATAAAGTCGGTATTAAAAGAAATCGGGTATTGATTAGCTATAAGCCTTAAGTTTTAAGTCCTAAGTGAAAAAATACAAACAAAAAAGGATCCTTATCACTGCCGGGCCCACCTGGGTTCCTATAGATAAAGTAAGGGTTATAAGCAATGTTGCTAGCGGAGAAACCGGGATTTTATTGGCTAAAAAATTCATAGGGTTAGGGGCTAAAGTTACTTTATTGCTGGGCCCCGTTGAGAACGTTGCTAAAAGCTTTGGTTTTAAGTTGGTCCGCTTCAGGTTCTTCGATGAGTTAAAAGACGCCATTTTTAGCGAATTGAAAACAAAAAAATATGATATTGTTATACATTCGGCAGCAGTGTCGGATTACAGGCCTATAAAGATATACAACCGGAAAATCCCCTCCGGTATTAAGCGCTTGAAATTTGAATTAGCCCCTACAGTAAAAATTATAAACCTGATTAAAAAAATAGCCCCGGCAGTATTTTTAGTGGGTTTTAAATTTGAGCCGGGGGCAATGAGAAAAAAACTTTTGAGAGAAGCAAAAAACTTAATCAGGGGGGCAAATCTAGATCTGGCGGTCGCAAACAGTATAGAGGCTAAAAGATACTCGGCCTATATTTTGAATAAGGGTATCATTTACGGCCCGCTTTGTAATAAAGAAAATATGGTTAACAGGCTGTTTGGTATCTTAAGAAAGGAAATATGGAAGAACTGAATATCCCGGAAAAATTAAAAAATAATCTTCAAAGTTTTATTCAGGGACTAAAGGATGTTTTCGGGGATGATTTAATCTCTCTAATCCTTTATGGAAGCGCTGCAAGCGGAGAGTTTGTGAATAGGCATTCTAACTTAAATTTACTGGTCTTGTTAAAGAGTGCCGAACTGCGGGATTTAAAAAAGGCCTCGGGCCTTGTAGGCAGATACAGGATGGTCAACCCATTATTTTTAACCGAAAGCTATATTGCAAGTTCTACCGATACCTTCCCTGTTGAATTCCTTGATATGCAGGAGAATTACTTGGTTCTATACGGTAAAGATGCGTTAAAGGGCATCATAGTTGAAACAAAGAATTTAAGGTTTCAGTGCGAGCAGGAATTAAAATCAAAACTTATCAATCTGCGGCAGCTTTACCTGCTGATGAACAAGGATAAACTAGCGTTGCGCAATTTATTGTTCAAATCGTTTAATTCTATTTTGCATATTTTAAGGAATGTTTTGCGCCTTTCAGGCAAAGGAGTTCCTTATAAAAAAGAAGATGTTTTAAAAGGGCTTGTTAGTGAATTTAATATCGATATAGATATCTGGGGAAAGATTTTCTCAGCTAAGAAAAGTGAGATAAAATTAAGCAGGCACGATATAGAGCCGCTATTCGTTAATTTTGTTAGAGAGTTGGAAAAAATAGTTCAGGTAGTTGACAGGCTGTAATCGCATGCGCAAATTTTGTTTAGTATCGGTTATTCTCTTATCGGCAGTTTTTGCGTATGCAGAAAAACTGCCCCAGCCAGAAGGTTGGGTAAGTGATTTTGCGAATGCAATAAGCCCTGTTTACAAAGAAAAATTATCCGCGCTCATCGGAGAGTTAGAGCAAAAATCTTCCGTAGAAATAGCGGTTGTTACTATTGCTTCAATTGCCCCTTATGAAGAGAAAGAATACGCAAGGATGCTCTTTGATAACTGGAAGCCGGGGAAGAAGGGTAAAGATAACGGTGTCTTAGTGCTTCTTGCTTTGAAGGAGAGGCGCTGGCGCATTGAGACCGGATATGGCGTAGAAGGAATTCTTCCGGATGGGCTTTGCGGTGAAATCGGCCGCAATTACATGGTGCCGTATTTTAAACAAGATAAATATGCAGAGGGTTTGTATCAGGGCGTGATAAAAATAGCGCAAGTAATAGGTAAAAACGCAAATATAGAGTTAAGCGTATTGCAAGGGATTAAGAATGAGGCGCCAACAGATATAAATTCGCAAGGTTCCGGCGATTCCATAATTATGATAATTTTATTTTTATTATTTTTTGGAATATTAATTTTACCAATTTTACTGGGCCGTCGTAATAATAATGTTTTTTGGGGAAGCGGGTACGGAGGAGGCGGTTTTGGTGGAGGAGGCGGCGGCTTCGGTGGAGGTGGGGGGTTTGGCGGTGGCGGTGGAGCAGGAGGAGGATTTTAAAAGTTAGATTAGTGTTGCATGCAAGGACTGTCCCCAAACAAGATAAGTGCTGCATAACTAGATACGCCGAAAAGGAGGATTGAAGTGAAAAAATTTTTAATTGTTTTAGGGGTAATAGCATTGATAATAATTGTATCTTTTGTTTCTGTATATAATGGAATAGTTTCAAAAAACGAAACGATTACTGCCAAGTGGGCTCAGGTAGAAAATCAACTGCAAAGGCGTAATGACCTGATTCCAAATCTTGTAACTACAGTTAAAGGCTATGCTTCGCATGAAAAGACAGTTTTCCAGGATGTTACTAATGCCCGTTCCCAGTGGCAGAAAGCAGCCTCTGTGGAGGAAAAGGTTAAGGCGGCCGGGGCAGTGGATGCGGCATTGGCAAGATTGCTTCTTGTGGTAGAGAATTATCCGAATTTAAAAACAGACCAGACATTTTTAAAGCTGATGGATGAATTATCGGGTACGGAAAACAGGATTGCAGTCGAGAGGATGCGTTTCAATGAGGCAGTAAGGGATTATAATGTAACGGTGAGGATGTTTCCCGGTAATGTAATCGCAGGAATGTTCGGATATAAACCGGTAACAGAATATTTCAAAGTAGAAGAAAAGGCAAAAGCAGTTCCGGAAGTGAAATTCTAATAATCAGTAATCAGGGACGTTTCTCAAGCTGAATATAAACTGTCCCCATGTAGGGGACACCTTATAG
>CAKKQZ010000005.1 GCA_919902445.1 Omnitrophica bacterium GWA2_41_15
GATAAATTTTACTTTATTATCCAGGATGCACCCTTTCATCAGCGGCTTGCATAATTTTTTTAATCTTTTACATTCTCCTTCTATTTCGTAAGGGCACGCCCAACTCATAACATTATTATTTTATACAGTTAAAACCTTCTTTTATCTTCTGCCACCCATTTTTATCAACTATAAATTCAAGGGAGGCCGGATAAAAAATATAGGTCTCGCGGAATATATGGTTGCTTATATCAGAGATGAATTTATCTTTTGATTTTTTTATTTCTCCGATTTCTAAGGTGTTCGGCTGTTTAGGGGTATTTCTAAGAATATCAATTATTTTAGAAAGGGTATCCCTGAAATTCTTGTGTTCATCCCTTAAATTCTGCGGGTGCTCCTGCATACCGTTTGCCTCAAGTGCTGGAAACAAAACTTCTTCTTCCTTTCTAATGTGCGTATCAAGTTCCGCATAATAATCTTGCGCCTCTTTGAGGGTATTTTTAATCTTCTCTAAAGAAGCGTCTTTATCTATCCCTGATAAGGAATAGCTTAGTATTCTTAACTTCTTGATATTTTCCTTATGGTCGTTTGAAAGCATGGATAGCGGGTGATCATTCGCTAAATTGTATTTCTGTCCTGCTAAATCCTCCTCTAATTCAGGAAGCGAAATAGAAAAGATGCGTTTAAGCGGCATACGCACATCGTTACATCCTTCTATCCTAAAATTATTCTTCAGGATATCGGCTGCCGTAGTGACGAAAAATTTTGCCCCTACCTTATTCAAAATCCCGATAAGCATACCCCTTGCAGACTTTAATTCATCTTCGCTGGCATGCCCTGCCTTAAGTATCACTTTCATAAAATCACCCGCTATGCTTAAATCTTGCACATTGACACCTCTTAATTTAACTCCTGCACCTTGAATAGCCCCTTGGCCTCTTCAAATAAAACTGCCTTTACCCTTTCCTGCCACATCCTTTTAAAATCCTCTTCCTGTTTTTTAGTTGCCGTTCCGACGATGCATTTGGTAAAAAGAGCGTGCATATTCTCGCTTTGAGGCAGGCTCTCGGGATGGTACGTTACCTTAACGGATTTTTTATTGTCATCCCGGGTAAATATGAAGGCGCTCGGCTCTTCATTTGCTTCGTCAAAAATAAGTTTGCCCTTGCGCGCAAACCTCTCCCCTAATCCCGCAAAGCCGGTTTCTGGAGCAGCACCGGTGATCAAGCTTATAACCTGCGAAATCGGGCCGTTTGCGCCATTATCGACATTTCCTAAAACCTTAACGCTTATTTCGCCCCTTACCGGCACCTGATCCTTATACAACGCCTTCAGGGCTTTTTGAGTTACCTTATAGGCTCCGGATACAGCGGGACAGGAATGGCCTGCCAACTTTACCGCATCCTGATAAGTAAAAATAAATTCTTCCCCTTCATCAATTGCTCCCAGAAACTCAGCCAGCGGCTCCCTAAGTTTAATAGGCTCCACATCGCCATAAAACGACTGCTTCCACCTTGTCTGAATACCGCACATAATTATTAACCTCCCAAGAAAATCGCTTCGCGATAACTTTAATGTGATAAAAATTAACCTGCCTTAATAACTTCTTCCTGAACCGGCCATTTATTTTTGGTGGCTACGGAGAAAATAGCTGCGCTGTCAGCTCCGGTTTTAGTGCCGGCAATCGCAACAACTTTTTCATCCCCTAAAACTCCACCCTCCCTTAGCATCTGGACAATAATATGGCAAACCTTAACTCCTGTTCCATATTTCTCCTTGACTTCGCTTAGGTGGACATACCAACGGGGAAATCCTAACCTGCCAAAAACCTTACCTATAATCTTACGCAATAAGACCATACGCGGATTATGCGTATAAACCACAGCCTTATTTGCCAAGAGAGCCTTGCGGATATCTTCGTTAAACCTTCTTTCCTGCGTTGGTTTACCCTCGTCGTGCGTTACAACAATCATCTGCAGGTTTTGTCCCTTAACCAACTCCAGAAGTTTTAGAGCAGTATTACCGGTTGTAGAAGCAATCACTAATGTAGATATATTATTTTTCTTTGCCGCATCGATTGCAGGTTTTAATATACCCATTTAAGCCTGCACCCATTCCTCTGAAAGTATATCCCCCTGCAGGCTCACCACTATTGATTTAACGGGTATTTTTCTTTTCGCTGATTGCAGCGCCTGCTGCGCCATTGCCACTAAACCTCCGCAACAGGGAACCTGCATAATCATTACCGTAAGGGTATTGATTTGTGCGTCATCGATCAGGGACTTTATCTTCTCCACATACTCATCCTGCCCTTCATCCAGCTTTGGGCAGGCAATAGCGACTGATTTACCTTTAAGATAATCCTTGTGAAAATCTCCGACCGTAAAAGGGACGCAATCGGCGGAAAGCAGCACATCCGCTTTCTGATAATAAGGCGCCATCGGAGAAATCAAATGCAACTGTATAGGCCACTGCCTTAACTGGGACTCTCTTTTACCTGTCTCATCGCCTTTATTTTCTTTATCCCTGAAATCAAACGTTTTTGAACCCGGGCAACCATCCATTTTATTACCTCCTTAATGAGCGCATAACTTACGAACACGCTTAGTGTGAGTAAGTTATTTGCGCGAATTAATCCCGCTTCTTGCTTTCCTAAGGAACAGCGGGAGAAGTTCAACTTTACCTGCCTTATAAAACTTTTCCTCTAATGCAAAAATAAATTCCTCGTGCTTTTTAGCCACCCCCTCTCCTTTATTTTTATCGGCTTCATTAAATTTCTGATATATCTCTCCTATTTGGCTTACAGTCAAGCCCCTATCCATCCAGGGGTATAATATTTCATCCTCTTTTTTGATATGCTCGGTTAAAAGCTCCTTATAACCGTTTAAGTGTTCGGCAACTGCAGCTTTATCCTTATTTTTCACCCCCTCAACCACGCACCTTACATGGCTTCTTCCTGCTTCGTGGTCGGTGAGCATGGTTTTAACTATATCCAGGTTCTGGTCAAAATATTTAAAAAGTATGTCTTCTTCTTTTGCGTGATGGTATTTATCCGCGTAGGCGCGAATAAAATCAACGCTATCCAAAATCAGCCCCTTGCCTTCTTTAGTACTTAAATCCATATTCTCAATAATGTCAGGTATCAACGCAATCAATCTCTTAATCAAAACATGCTCATCAACTAATTTTTTTATCGGCGGTGAATATTTTAACTCTCGCGACTTTGGTTTTCTTGTAATCTTTGGTATTTTTATATCCCTATCCGGATAGACCGCCTTTGCTATTCTTATCATTAATTCCTGCTCTTCATCTTCAGGCAGATTATGTATCTCGACTACATCCTTAAGCAGGCAGGTTCCAACATTGCAGGGAACGCAGCCGATATTATACTTATTAAGTATTTCGGCGACCTCAGGAAATTGCGAGATAATCTCTTTTATCCCCCTGTTAAGGTATTCTTCCATTATTTTTTCTTCTTTAGGTCAGCCGGGGCAAAACAACAGTATCCAATGGCGTCAAATTTCTTGCGCACATCCTTCCATTCATCTTTCGAGAGAGTCTGTAAAGCCATGGGGTAAAGGATATTATCTTCTTTATAGATATGCTCATCAAGGTTCTTGGTCAGGAAATCTATTATCGGCTCAATAGCATTGACTAACTCACTGAAGCCTTTGCCTTCAGACATCATGGTGTTAAAAAATTCTTTCTTTTTTGCAAGAAACTCCACGTGGTCTTCTCTGAATATCTGCGGCGGCTCGGTTATGCCATGGGCCTCAAGGCGCGGGAAAAGCGCGTCCTCTTCGCGCTTATGATGTTTTTCGGTTTCCACAAAGAAATGCGATAGCTCTTTTAAGGTATTAATTTCTTTTTTTGCTTTTTTTAAAGAGCCGAGGGTTTTTATCTTCTCCAGTGTTTTCTTAAGTTTCTTTAAGTTCTTCTTTATTATCGTATGCTCATCCATGCATATATGTATCGGATGCGAAACTGGCAGTTTTATCTTCTTGGCTGCAACCCCCAGCTGTTCTTTCATTACTTCAAGATGCACATCGCAGAGGCGCTTCATCTCCTGCCTTTGCGTGCCCTCCTGGATTAATTCCTGCTCGGCTAAGGCAAGCTCTTTCGGGTCTACATCTTTGAAATATTTTGCCGCTTCTTTCTTAACTGTCTCAAGCTCTTCCGGCCTTGCCTCATGGAGTTTCTTTAATATCGGCTTTAACTCTTCGCGGTTTGCCATAACTATCACCCCGATTCTTATTGGACTGCTTCTACTTTCTTTATTTCCGGAACTACTCTTTTTATCGCCTTCTCAACGCCCATTGATAAAGTCATCGAAGACATAGGGCATCCTCCGCAGGCGCCTTTCAGCCTCACCTTGACTATGCCATCCTTTACCTCAACCAGCTCAACATCTCCACCGTCTGCCTGAAGCGCGGGCCTGATCTCATCCAGCGCCTTTTCAATTCTTTCTCTCATTTTATTCTCCCTTCTTTAGGTTTATATTTTTATAAGTATATCTTTTTTGCCAATTCTTTTCCCGATGCAGTAAGAAAAACTTTGTCAATTACCTTACTCAATTTCTCTTTTTCTTTTGTGTCAACTTCGTCTTTTAAATTTACCAGCCAGTCCGAATCGTATAAAACCTTGAAATTCTGCGTATTGGCCTTGGCCGGAGAATGATGATGCGCTATTATCTCGCAGATCTCATCGATATTCTCCTTGCTTAAACCTATCTTAAAAAGTATTTTCCTTGCAACTAAAGGCCCCTCTTTTTCCTGATAATGCCCGGCATTAGAACCGTATTTTTCTTCGGCAACTTTTATTCCAACATCGTGCAGAATACTTGCAGGAATAACAATATGCCAGTCGGCCTTCTCCTGCTTTAATAATTCCTCCGCGTAACCCATTACTTTTTTCGCATGGCTTATCCTCTTTGCGTCCTTGCCGAAATAAACCTCAAGCTCGCTTATGAGTTTATCTTTTATGGTTACTGCCCTATTTTTCATAAAATTACCATAGGCTTCATCACCCACGCACTCTTTTGCGTATGCGCACCATTCAAGGCAACTTGCCCCCTGCTCCCGCACCACTGTTTTTTTACATTTAAAGCAGGTGGCCTTTACTTCATCCGTCCAGATCTCCACCTCTTGCGAACAGAACGGGCATTTTATGAATTCCGGCAGAGGTTGCCTGATTACCTTAGAACCCGGGCATTCAAAAGGGATTTTATCCATTTTTAATGAGCCCACGACTTACGGAACGTAAGTCGTTTGGGCGAATTAATCCCGAGCAGCTATAGGCTGAACGGGAAAATGAGCGCATAACTTACGAACACGTTAGTGTGAGTAAGTTATTTGCGCGAATTACTCCCTGAAATCGATAATCTGCGTGCCGGGGCATGCCTGATGGCCGCCGGCCTCATCCCTATTAAGTTCTGAAGAGCCTGAGCATAAAGGGTTTTCTATTCCCTGCTCATTTAAAAAGGTAAGCGCCTGGTTAAAAAATTCTATTTGGTTATGGCCTTTTAAATGTTCGAGGTGGGCCTTTATCACATTCCTGCCTTGGTTTACGATATTCCCCATGACCCTTCTTTCATCGTATACCTGTGCTTCTCTTTCTTCAATGGTGATTGCTCCGACAGGGCAATGTCCGATGCACGCACCTAGGCCGTCGCAATACAGGTCGCTGACTAACCTTACCTTGCCGTCAATTACCTGCAAAGCGCCCTCCGGACAATTAGGTATGCATAAGCCGCAGCCGTTGCATTTTTCTTCATCTACCCTGATAATCTTTCTTTTTGCCATTGTCTAATCCCTCTCTTACATCAAAGATGTTATGTTTATGGATTTTAACTGCGAAAAGACATGTTTTTCAATGCCGTTAATTTTCTGCCTAAGAATGCATGCGTTAGTATCAGGGCAGAGGTGTTTATTAAAAACGCATTCATTCAACTTAAGCGGCCCCTGAAATATCCTGATTAAATCCACCAGGTAAATTTTTCCCGGCGGAAGGGCGAGTATAAATCCTCCGTTTTTCCCCCTGAATGATTTAAGCAGCCCTGCCTTATTTAATATTTGCAGTATTTTTCTTAAAAACGGCCGGGGCATCTTTAATTCATCAACCAGCTCATGCACAGATGTTATCCTGTTTTCATTCCTGGCTATCTGGCAAAGTGCCCTTGCCGCGTAATCCGTATCTCTTGTAATCAGCTTCACCTAAGCTCTTCCTCCCGTTAATACCCGGCTCTTCTGGCCCGGAAAGGCTGGGTTCATTTTCTCATTACGGATAATGATACCATATTAGTATCATTTTGTCAAGAAAAATTTTTTTTCCAAAAGGTTTTATTAGTTTTATAGCAATCTTTTGCCGAAAATATAAATGGGCAGGTCCTTGTGCAGTAGATAATGCAAATACGACCTCCTGCCGGCATGTAACAAATTAAAGCCCTGCTTTTTAAAAAAAACTGCCGCTTTATCCGACATTGTGGCCAAGGATACTCCGGGAACTTTTTCTTTTACGAGATAATCTAAATACGCCGACATTAACCTTGAGCCGATGTTTTGCTGCCTGAAATCTTTACCTACATTTATATGCAATGTTGCGGGATATTCTTTAGAAAAATCCGGTATGCTAAATTCGCACCTAAGAAAACTAAGCAGGCAGTTGAAAAAAAATATTAAATTCTTTTTTTTGAAAAACTCACCCCCAGTGATTGCCTTTATCAATAAACGCGCTGCAGTCTTAAACTTAAAAGCCGCGGATATCGCCCCTCTATTTTTTGCGCCGATTAAATACCCGACCACTCTTCCTTCATTGTCGGCAACGAAACAGGATTCCGGCTCGTAGTCGGTGAAATAAAGGGTGAGAAAATCTGTTAAAATCGTTTTCCCAAAGAAAAATATGTCAGCCGGGCTTCCTACAAAAGCTGTATCCCATGAAATATTCCTGACGGGTTCGCGGTCATCCCTGCGGTATTGCCTGATGATCGCATCCTTAAAATCATAGGCCATTATTTATCCGCCTTCGCGTAGTCCACCTTTGCACTTCGTGCTTCGGTGGATGTCGCTTAAGGCTCCATATTATTTAAAGTGATTTCCTTTACGCCTGCCTTAACCATCCCTTTAACCGCCTCTTTAGAATCATTCGGCTTTAAATTCACCCCCTTGATAGCATCCGTGAGTATTTTGACCTTGAGGCCGTTCTTAATAGCATCATAGGCAGAAAACTTTACGCAGTAATCCGTTGCAAGACCTGCGATGAAAATTTCCTCTATACCCAAAACTTTTAGTAGGTTTAAAAAATTTATGCCATTTTCGTCTTCTGCCTGAAAAGCAGAATAACTCTCACTTTTCGGATACATGCCTTTATATAACAGGACTGTTTCTTTCGGTAATCTTAATTCGGGATGGAACTGCGCGCCTTTTGTACCCTGAACGCAATGAACAGGCCAGAGGCCTCCGTATTTTTTAAAATGCGCGGTCTTTTTAGGATGCCAGTCGCTGGTGGCAAAAATGGGCAACCTGTTGCGCGAGAAAATCTTTATGTATTTGTTTATATTAGGCACGGTTTTTTCGCCTCCTGGAACAGCCAAGGCCCCCTTTAGACAAAAATCATTCTGCACATCCACGACTAACAGTGCTTTTTTTAATTTCATATTCTATTTTGTTTCGCTAAAGACTCCGGGGATGAGAGTACCGCAATAACTACACTTTCCTTTTTCGATATTATTCTCTAAAATATTGAAAACCTCTCTTTTGATTAAGGGTTTTTTGCAAATCCCGCAAAGCGTATCATTACCCAAGCCGTAAACATTGCCTACATAAATAAATTTTAATCCTGCTTTAATGCCTATGCCGTGCGCTTTTTTAAGTGTTTCAAGCGGAGTAGCTTCGCGGCCAGTAAATTTATAATCTGGGTGGAATCTAGAGATATGCCAGGGAATATTTTTATCTACGCCGGCCAAAAATCTTGCAATGCCGTTCAATTCTTCTTCAGAATCGTTTTCCCCGGGGACAACCAGCGTGGTCGCCTCAACCCAAATTCCCAGTTCACGCATGAGCCGTATAGAATTTAGCACAGGTTCCAAGCTTGCGGCGCATACCTTCTTATATGAACTATCCTTGAAAAATTTTAAATCTATATTGGCTGCGTCCAGATACGGCCCTATCATCCGGATGCATTCCTTGGTCATATAGCCGTTAGTCACAAAACAATTGTAAATACCCTTCTCCTTTGCCAGTTTTGAAGTTTCGAAGGCATATTCAAAAAATATTGTCGGTTCAGTATAGGTATAAGAAATGCTTTTGCATTTATTTCTTATTGCCAAATCTACTATCTCCTGCGGAAGAAGGCGAGAATGAGAGACAGCCCCCTTGCTAAACGGGACAGTCTCCTTAGAAACTACTTTATTTAGCTCTGACGGAGGCTGTCCTGTAACTGTTTGCGGGGACAGTCCCTGTTCTCTAAACGACTGCTGGGAAATCTCCCAGTTCTGGCAGAATCCACAGCGGAAGTTACAGCCGATAGTAGCTATCGAGAAACTAAATGTACCCGGAAGAAAATGATACAGCGGCTTTTTTTCAATAGGGTCGATATGCGCTGCGGCTACCTTGCCATAGGCATATGTATACAACGCGCCGTCGATATTCTGCCTGACCCCGCAAAACCCAAACTTTTCTTCTGCTATACGGCAGTGATGAGAGCAGAGATAACAGTGGATTAATTTATTTTCTAATTTTTCATAAAGCAGGGCTTCTTTTTTTATCACGGTTTTTTTCTAAGGTAGGAAGCTTCTTAATTCGGCAATAACGCCTTGGCTAAAGCCATAAAGATTATGCCGAGCAAAAAAGCGATAAATGCTAAGGAAGAACGCCTAAGGTTAGTTTCTTTGTGTATTTCCGGGATAAGGTCGCTTGCTCCGATATAAATAAATCCTCCGGCTGTTAACGGGAGTATAAAATTCGAGAAACCTTTTGCAAAATCAGAGAGAAAATAACCTGCCAGAGCCCCTATAACTGCAGTAAAGGCAGTAAGAAAATTACAGAATAAAGCCTTCTTTTTTGTAAAACCGCCATAGACAAGCACTCCGAAATCTCCGAGCTCTTGCGGTATCTCATGAAGTATTATTGCTATTGTTGTCACTATCCCCAAATTTACGGAATCAACAAAACTTGCGGCGATAACAACGCCGTCAATAAAATTATGAATCCCGTCTCCGAAAAGGTTTAAATAGGTAAAGGTGTGGACATCGCATACCCCGCTATGGCAATGACGCCAGTGAAAATACCTTTCCATAAGAAAAAACAGCACTATCCCAAGGATTACATAATAAAACATAACCTCACTCTGCATCTTCTCCAGCGCCTCAGGCAATAGATGCAAAAACGCCCCCCCGATCAATGCCCCGGCGGAAAACCCGATAAGACAAAATACTAACTTGTGCAATAAATTCTTCTTTACGCAAAGCGTGATAATACCGACAAAAGATATGAGGCTGACTATAAATGTGCTGCTTAAGATCCAGGCTAAAATCATGGGTTGGCTTTTTTAATGAGCACATAACTTACGAACACGCTTAGTGTGAGTAAGTTATTGTGCGAATTAATCCCGCATCTTGTTTTCCAAGGTAGCAGCGGGAGAGGTTCAACCGCATAACTTACGAGCACGATAGTGCGAGTAAGTTATTTGCGCGAATTAATCCTCCGAAGCTCGTCAAAGCTATTACAAGCCTATTAAAGGGCGAAGGAGGATCACCTCTTTGTTTGTTAAGGAGTAACTTTGTAGACCTTGTCTTGAGGGTGCACCTTTCCAGTAACCTTTATGCCGACTGACTCACCGGGCCTGGCTTCGGTTACCTGGGCGTGTTCGATTTGCATGGAATCTATCGCTTGCTTAAAATCTTCGGAATGTCCTTTGATATGAATGTTATCCCCTATTTTTAGCGCATCTGAGAGCTCAATTACAGCCACATTTAAATGGCCGTAATAATGGGTGATTTTACCGACCTCAATTTCTTGCATATAGCCCTCCCTGCCTGCCGAGGAGGCAGGCTTTAGCCAAAATTTTTGCGGCTATTTTTTATCCTAAGCAGGGTTTTCTTCCCTTGTTTGCCCGCTTTGAACGCCAGTTAAGCTTTCCTCTTCTTTTTCTTTTTCCCATATTAATATTTGTAGAAGTTTGCAGGCATGGCCTGCGAGATATAACGCACTGCCTCAATAATACACACCCGTATGGCTTTTTCCATGGGTGTATTAGCGTAAGCGGATAACCCTCCTCCTAATGCCCAGCCGCCCAAGAACCCTGCGCCTATAATACCGGAAATATCCGCTGCCTGGCCTTGCACGCGCGTTGCTGCAAGAATCTCCGAGGTTGACGCGTCAACTATACGTATATCCAAAGCCATATGCGCTTTATTTAATGAAGCGCCTAACAACCCGCCTAATACGCCGCTTCCGACTCCGCCTCCGCCGCCTATCCCAGCCCTTCCGCCTGAGGCTTGCGGCTCAAACTCGGTAACTGCCGCGGTAATTATTAAATCTGCTGTCTTAATCTTTCCTCGTTGCGCTCCTCCAAGCCCCTGTTGGCTAGCGCCTGAAGCACCCAATTCCTGTTCCTGCATTACTGCGCCCAAAGCCTGGCGTTCTACTACTGAAAAACGGTTACTGTTTATGAGGGCGGTTACGAGCATTTCTCTAAGCCCTGTTCCAATCTCCCCACCTGCCTTTGCTGCCTTAACATCAAAGTCCGCAACGGCAATTCTCGCCTTAGGCCCTGAATAAGGAGGCAGGGTTTGCGCTCCGGCAGTATTCTCAACCTGGGCGCTAGGCTGCATTAATGCACCTAAAGATACGCATCCTGCTAAACTAATCACTAATAATGAAACTATAACAAAAAATGCCTTCTTCATCTATTTGCCTCCGCCTTTAACGCTTCTATTATTTTTCCTGCCAAGGTACTTCCTGCATTAGTTAATGCCTCTCTTCCTCCGCTAATTACATCCATATGCGCTGAATTACCCGACGCATCCAAATAAACCAGGACCTTTCCGTCCTTTAGGCGGATAAGTTTTGCAGTGATATTTGCAAAACAGGAGACCATGCTTGAATGCGGCACTTTACTTCCGCTCGAAGCAATTGCCTTGCCTAAAATTACGTAGTCAGCCTTAGAGAGATTCCCGAGTTTTACTGACTCACCCTGAGAAAGGTTAACTAAGCGGAACGCGCGGTCTTGTTTTATAACCCTGGTAAGATTAGAGGGTTCTAAAACCTCAAATCCTGCTTCAATAAGTTTTCTTGTAACAGCCGCTTCGCTGGTTGACAAGTCTATTTCACTCACCCACCAAGCGCGCTGCGGCCCTTCGATATTCTGTTCGGATATAAGCAGAATGACTTTAGTTTTTAGGTCTTTAGCGGATAAATTGGTAAATCCAAGGAATAATAATACCAACAAGACAAGAATAATTCTTTTCATCCTTAATGAGCGCATAACTTACGAACACATTAGTGTGAGTTAGTTATGCGCGCGAATTAACCCCGCTTCTTGTTTCCCAGAGAAACAGCGGGATAGTTCGGACATATAAGTTATGTCGCTTACATTATCTTTAAAATATAGCTCCATAACTTATGTCCTCATTTAATATATTACCAAACGTTCTAACTGTCAAGCCTATAATAATTTCAATAGTTGTGCGATCTTCGGAATGATGAAGAACGGCCCTTCTTTTTCTATCTCAGGCCTGGTGTTTGAACCTGTGGTGACGATAACTGTTTTGATTTTTGAGCGCCTTCCTGCCTGGGCATCCACAACCATATCACCGACATATAAAGCATTTTCTGGTTTTAGAGAAAACCTTCTTAGTATCTTATTCATAATCTCAGGGTTCGGCTTTCCCTGTTTTAACCTGTCTGCGCAAAGCACATAATCCAGGTATTTTTTTAACCCGAGGTGACGAATAAGGATCCAGGAAAACCTGGTGGGCCTGTTACTTGCCACGGCGAGTTTATACCCTTTTTCTTTTAACTGACTCAATAATTTCTTCGCTCCGGAAAATAACCTTGAATCCTTCAGAAGCGCTTTTTTGTGGTGCCTGCGGTATATTGTAAGCGCTTTTTTTAAATCCTTTTCATTTATAAACGGCTTAAGAAGATTTTCATCCCCACATCCGACTGCCCTGCGAATAGCGGAGTTACTTTGCTGCCTCACTTTTAGTTTACTCATGGTGTAATTAAAACTGCTGATTATCGCTTGATACGCGTCCACAAGCGTTCCATCAAGGTCAAATATTATGAGTTTTAAATCCTTCATATTTAAATTAAAAAAGAAGGCAGGGGTTTTTCCCTGCCTTCTTTTGTTCTATTTTTAGTTTAATAACCTTAGTATCCTGTTACCGGCTTATCTGAATGCCCTGCTTCAGGCATGGTAACGGTTTCAGGCGTTTCTATTATGGGGGCAACTTGTGCCTCTGGTTTTTCTAAGCTGAGATTTTTGGCGAGATTTTTTCCATCGGCAGTAACAATATAGTCAACGCTTACGGTATCATTAGGCTTTATCTCATCCAGCGATTTGATATTCTCAAATGCCGTCTTTTCGTCTGTGGTTATGTTTATCTCTTTCTCCTGGTCTGTCTCATAATCAAGGGTCTTGACCAGTATAGTTTTATTCTGCGGGTCAAGGTTTATCACATCCCCATAAATCCATTGTGTTTCGGATTCCTTATCCTCAGGCACAGCCGCGCCTTCTGTAACTGGATTTTGCGCCTCAATAGCATCCTCAGCAGCATCCGCCCTTGGTGCTACTTCCTGGCAAAGAACTGCCTTCGCAGCGATAAAAATTAAAGAAACTATGATTACGGGTATTAAAAGATTCTTCCTGCCCATGCGCACCTCCTTAAACACAAGCTTACACCAAACCATCCGATAGGTTTGGGTGTTAAATTAGAAGATAATTTAGCATAAATCAGCGCCCTTGTCCAGTAAAAAGTTTTCCTTTGATGTTTTCCTAAAAAAGTTTTACTTGTAAAAAGGTAAAAATACCAAAGCCACCCATACTACACAGGTTGTAATCAACCCTACGGTAAGCCCGACCCAAAACCACTTAAAGAAAGTCATACGGATATCCTTATCTTTTTCCAAGATGCCGATGGCTACAATATTTGCAGTTGAGCCCACCATGGTTATATTGCCTCCTAAACAGCCTCCAAAAAGAAGCGCCCACCACAATGGTTGAACAGTTACATTTAAAGCATAAAACCCCTGTATCACAGGAATAAATGCGGCGACCAGAACTACATTATCAAGGACGCTTGAGCCGATAGTGCTAATCCAAAGTATTGTTCCAACCAGAACGTTAGGATTATTGCCGACTGAATTAACGATTTTCTCGGCAATAAAAACAGTCGCACCCGTATATTTAAGGGCTCCTGCCTGAATAAACAAAAGCAGGAAGAAAAGCAGTGTCCACCATTCCACATCCTTCTCAATATACTCACGCGCCTTCTGCCATTTCCAGATCATTACACAACCGCTTGCCACAAGCGGAACAATGAGTAATACCGTATTTGGCTCAAGTCCCCAAAAGATTTCAAGGCGATGGTGTATGGATATAAAAAAAAGTACAATACCAAAAATACCCAAGCCTATTTTTAGGTTTCTCTCGGGTGGTACTGAAATAAGTTTAATCAAAAATTCATTTGCCCCTGATTTCTTTATATTCTCCTCCAATTTTTTCATAGGTTTTCTATACCAGAAGAACAAAATCACTATAGTTATAAACAGGCATACTGCTGCCAGAGGAAATGCCTTGACAATAAAATCTTCAAAGGTAAGCCCTGACTTAGAGGCAATAAGTATGCCGATAGGATTACCCAAGACCGTGGCCGCCGAACCAATATTAGTGGCAAGGACTGAGATTATAATAAAAGGGGTTGGCTCGACTTCAAAATAATCGCAGATTTCAAGGATCGCTGCCACCATAAAGACTATGGAAGTCACCTCATCTACAGTGCAGGCAAGCAAGGCAGAGATTACGCAGATATAGAATACGAATTTTCTGGCGGTAAGGCGGCGAATACGCAAAATAAGGCTTACAATCCAGGCGAAAACTCCGGAATCTTTAAGCAGGCCTATAAGCACCATCATCCCTACTAGAAAGAGTATCACCTCTAGAGACGAAAATTTTATCATATGCTCCAGATCAATAGTCTTACTTACCAAAAGCACTGATGTGCCTAGAAACGCGAAGCTCAGGCGGAAATCCCAGAATAATAATGTACCTAATATGGATGCGGATAGGATGGTTATGGAGAAGGACTGATGCGTATTCATTCCCGTTGCTTTCGCTATGAAACCAAAGAAACCTGCCAAAAAAACAAGCGATAATAATTTTAGAAAAATGCCTTTCATCACCTATTTATACTCCTCAAATAACGCTTTTACCACATCAACACGCGCGACAATCCCTACAATCTCCTTTGAGGCATTTAACACAGGCAGGCGCCTTACTTTTTGGGAGAGCATAAGATGCGCAGCTTCGCAAAGCGTGGTGTCTTCGTCAACAACAACAACATCCTTACGCATTATGTCTTTAACCTTCAACGAAGCCAAAGCAATAACCTTCTGTTTTATTGCCTTGGGGTTTTCTTCGTAACGAAAAATACCCACCTTTTCAACATAGCTTGGCAAAACCTTAGTCAGAATTTCTTTTTCTGTAAACATCCCCACGAGTTTACCCTTCTCGTCTATGACCGGTAGTCCGCTTATCTTAAGTCTAAATAAACGGCTGAGGGCTTCGCCGGCAAAATCATCCGGCTTAACGCTCATTACCTTTGTAGTCATTATTTCTTTTGTCTTCATTTTTAAACCCCCATGTTTAAAGGCGCCTTTACTGGCTTTAATTATACATAAAAAGATAAGAATAGCAAAACAAAAAAGGGTTAGCTCTTTTTAAAAGAGCTAACCCTTGTGTCTCGTTGAAAAATACTTATTCCTTGGCTATTGCGAAAGAAATTATCGCGGCTAAAATCAGGCACGGCCCGACAAAACCCTTTACCACCAGCCACGTAGCTTTCCACCATTGCCATTTGATGAGTAAATAGGCTGCTACCACCAAGAAAACCAGGCCTAAAAGCACCTTAAAAATCATAGAAAGTGCGTTTTTTCCCTCTGCTTTCTTTTCTTCCTGTTTTACTTCCTCTGTCATGTTACACCTCCTCGTATAATATGAGCCCACAACTTACGGAACGCAAGTGACGTAAGTTGTTTGGGCGAACTTCCCCAGCACCTGCACGCAGGGGCTGGTGAAGTTCAGTCATAACTTACAAACACGCGTAGTGTGAGTAAGTTATCTGCGCGAATTATTGAGCACACAAAGTTTCTATTAGCGAAATCCCGCGTAAGCGGGGACCCGCATCTTGCTTTCTTAAGGTAACGGCGGGAGAAGTTTGAGACATAATTTAAACCGGTTTACTCTTCCACCTGCGATGAATCCAACCCCACTCTGCAGGATATTTCCTTATATAAGATTCGATTATATTGGTTAATCTTTGTATATTTATAAGAACAGTTTCTTGAGGGGTTTTACCCTCCTCTAATTCCAATTGCGGCTCAAAGACAATCCTGTGCGTATCATCCGGTTGCCTGATTATAAAACAGGGTAAAAGCGCTGCTTTTGTGCGCTGCGCTAAAACTACCGGCCCTGTGGCAGTTGCAGCTTTTTGGCCGAAGAAATCTACAAACACCCCGCCTGTGCCGAAATTCTGGTCAATAGGGATAAAAACAACCTCGTTATTACGCAATGTCCTAATGACCATCTCAACGCATACACTCCGCGGCTGGCTGTAAATAGTCTTTACATTGTATTTTTGGCGCTTCTTTACAAAGATTTTCTCCACTCGTTCATCGCGCATCGGCCGCATTATACCTGAGGCCTTGTAACCTTCCAGGCTTAATTTCGCCAAAAGCAACGGAAAATTTCCGAAATGAGCGCTTATTAAAATAACACCGTTCCCCTTTACAAGCGCCTCATCAAGATGCTCCTTATTCATCAGGTGGATGCGTTTTTTTAAAAGTTGCGGTTTATCAATAAGAAACATAAGTTCAACCGCTGACCTAGCCATATAGGTAAAGCAGTCCTTTGCTATTTGGCTTATCTCATCGGCTGATTTCTCTCTGCCAAAAGCAGCGGATAGGCTCTCAAGGGCGGTCTTTCTTTGTTTTACGGCAAAAATATACCCCAGGAAAGTTATTTTTCTGGCGAAACCGTATAGGTAGCGCTCCGGGATAATCTTGATTATCAAAGAACATAGGCCTAAACCCAGCCAACCTGAGAAACGGCTTAAGCTTTTACGTATTTTTTTAAAATCCATTATACTCTAATAGTTGGATTATAACAAATAGGCTTTATATTTTCAAGCATAATTAAAGCTTAAGCCCAAGTTTACGCAAAAGTTCTTTTCGCAAGAATTTGTCTGATTCAGTTTCTGCGCCTTTCGGTTTTGCTCCGTCAATGACCCCCAATATACCTCTTCCGTTTTCTGATTCCGCAATAATCACTTCAACCGGATTTGCCGTCGCGCAATATATATTGCAAACTTCAGTGATATTTTTTATTGCATTTAGCACGTTTACCGGATAAGCATTATTCATAAGAACTATAAAACTGTGCCCGGCTGCCACCTCCAAGGCGTTGGTTGCCGCCAAATCTTTTAGCCCTGAATCATTTCCCTCACACCTTACCTTACAGGCGCCTGATGATTCGCAAAAAGCGAGGCCGAATTTTATACCCGGCACATTAATTAATACCTCGTAAAGATCTTCGGCCGTCTTAATAAAATGGCTCTGGCCCAATATCAAATTTACATCTTCTCCCTTTTTTATCTTTACCGAAGTTAACTCCAGCATGAGCCGCCTCCTTTACCTTATCTCTATCTTGCGAAAACCAGTGGCATCAACTGGCAATGTTTCGCCATAGGCCTTCATAGAAGTAAGGATAAAATCTGGATTGCCTAAAATTTCAAGAGGGACCTTCAATGTCAAATCATTGGATTTTAAATCTAAAGATATGCCATCTGGATTAATCCTGGTCCTTTTGTCAAATACCCTGAATTTTTTGTGCTTAGAAATAATGCGTAGTTTCGGCATTTGGGCAAACGGCGTCGTTTCGCTATAACCGAAAATATAAACCTGCATGCCGTACCTGCTGTTTAACTCTTTTGGGTTTTCGACATGAATTAAAAAGGAGTTATCTACCACCGCGTAACTGATCTGCCCTTTATCTTCGGCCGCACCCTTCAGGGCTCCGGGAAAATCGCTGCTTGAATCCTCAAACATCTTAGAAAAGCCAAAAAACGAAACTGCTTTTTCTTTTAAAGATGCTTGTTTTTCTAACTGGATTTGAGGATAATCCCCGAATAGCTCATTTTTGCGGGCAAAAGACAATAGATAAAAAGCGCTTGATTCTGTCTGGCTTTTATACTTTAATATTGCCTCATATTTTTTCTTTAATTGCCCCGTAGTTAATTCTAATTTTAACCAGTTGATTTGAGTGCCGAAAAAGTTATGCGGGGCTTCTAAAGTCAATTCGGGATGGTAGTGCCTGGGAAGCGGCCAGCCTACACAATGAACAAGGTAAGGGTATATTCTCGGGCTTTTAATTGTCTTTCGTAAATCCTGCAAAGCAACCTGCAAAAATAGATAGAACGCCCTGTGATCAACATTGGTATCCGCTGGATGAGAAACGAATATTTTATTGGGCTGAAACTCCAAAATTATCTTTTTTAAATCATCCAAAACACTTACTCCTATGTATGGAGCGCCATAAGAAAAGTTTTCTTTATAGGGAACTTTTTTTACCCGTGTCAATATACTTTTATAAGACCTTTGCGTACTCCAGTATTGGCTAAAAATCTTAAAGGTCCCGAAGTCCGGATACCCTAAAAAAATAAGGTTATCCTCGCTTAACCCCAAAAGCTTCATCGCCTTTATCGCCTCTTTCCGGCGCACTTCACCCATATGTATAAATTCGCTCTTTTTAAAGGTGAGCCGTTTTTCATAGACCATGAAAGCGAGCTGATTAGCGTCTCCGTTAGTCAGATACACTACCTTTACTTTTGCGCCAACGCCCAACGCCTGTTGAATTAATCCGGCGCAGCCAATTGTTTCGTCATCAGGATGAGGCGCGCAGATCAAAATGTGGTCCTCATTTTTTAGCGGCTCAACGATTGACGTAGCCTGCGGCGCTAAAGTTTCAGGCGGCGTATCCGCGTAAACCGGAAAGAAGCAACCGGCAAAAACAACCAGAATAAAGGTTATATTTTTCAGCATAGTTGATTATTTTAACACATAAATAGCAGTCTCACAATATAAGATTTTTAATTCTTCTCCCGCTGCTCCTTAGGAAAACAAGATGCGGGTCCCCGCTTACGCGGGATTTCGCTAATAGAAACTTTGTGTGCTCAATAATTCGCGCAGATAACTTACTCGCACTGATGTGTTCGTAAGTTATGCGCTCATTAAAAAACTTTTCTTTTCAAACCGGATAAATCAATATATAATTAAGCTTATGGAACCATCTATTGAAGGGCATTACAACAATATAAGGCGTGTCCTGTTACTAACCCTTGCCCTTAACTGGATAACAGCCCTGGTCAAAATTCTCTACGGCTTGTTTACCCGCTGCGAAAGTATGAGCGCTGACGGGTTCCATTCTCTTTCAGACGGAGCTTCCAATATCGTAGGAATAATAGGTATACATTTTGCCTGCCAACCCGTTGACAAGAACCATCCTTACGGCCATAAAAAGTATGAAACATTTTTTTCATTAGGCATTGCCGCGCTCCTTTTTATACTCGCCTTTAATCTTCTAAAAGAAGGCACACATCATTTATTCTTCCCCCACACTATCGTTGCGCGCGTAGATTTTAAAAGTTTTATAATAATGCTGGCTACCATGTCGGTTAACCTCTGGGTAATGCATTATGAGCATAAAGAAGGCGTTAAATTACGCAGCGATATCCTGGTATCGGATGCCATGCATACAAAAGCGGATATTTTTACTTCTATCTCAGTCATTATCTCGCTTATAGTTATAAAAATAGGCTTCTCCCTTATAGACCCGATAGTTACTATAGTTATCTCGCTATTTATCGCCCATGCAGGTTACGATATCATAAAGAAAAGCTCTGCTGTACTCTGCGATACGGCAGCCATATTGGATGTCAAACAAATCTCCGATATTGTGTTAGGCATCAAGGGTGTAAGAACCTGCCATAAGATAAGGACCCGCGGGAGGCCTGATGATATATATGTCGATATGCATGTTCAGGTAAGCTCTGGAATGCATGTGGATTACGCGCATAAGATAAGCTATTCTATCGAGGAGGCCTTAAAGAAAAATATACCGCAGATTACCGATGTAGTGGTGCACATTGAGCCGAAGGAAAAGAGCTAGAGGCCTTTCAATAAAATCCAGAATCCTATACTTGCAAAAATCCCCATAAACCCGCCGAAATAAAACGGAGCGGCAGGCCCTAAGAATTTCCAAAGCAGCCCCGCAAATAACGAAGCCGGCAATAAACCCGCTCCTACAACCGCGGCATGCAACCCAATAGCTGTTGCGCGTAAATCCGAAGGTGCAATATCGCTGATAAGCGCCTTTTCAACTCCCTCGGTAAAACCTATATATACGCCATATGCGCCGAATAAAACCCAAAATAAATTTATGCTATTGTTCAGTGCAAATCCGAAATAGACCAACCCATAAAATAGATACCCTATAACAAGAAGTTTTTTTCTCCCTATTTTATCAGAGAGGCGGCTTGCCGGATATACGAATACCCCGTAAACGATATTGTAAACAAGGTAGAGAAGTATTACCTGCGATAAACCGAGCCCTGCGTTTTTAGCGCGAAGCAACAAAAACTGGTTAGAGGAATTACCGAGCGTAAATAAAAAAGAAAATATCAGGAATAATTTTAGCCGCTTATCGAGCGCGCCCCATTTGAATTGTAACTTTTGGAGAGCCGGAGCCGGCTCATGTTTTTTTTCTTTCACCAGAAATAAAAAAACAACCCCTAAAAAAGCCGGAATCAGGGAAAATAAGAAGATATTCCTTAGGGGGCCCTTGAACCCTGTTACTAGAAAGTAAGCTAAGCTTACGCCTATGATTGCGCCCATAGTATCCATTGTCCTGTGTAAACCGAATGCCGCGCCTCTTTTCCCGTCTTTAGCGCTATCCGCAATAAGTGCATCCCTGGGAGCTGTACGGATACCTTTTCCTAGACGATCAATTATCCTTGCAAATAAGACAAAACCCCAACCGTGTGCAATGAATAAAAAGAGTTTACCTATTGTAGAGCTGGCGTAACCGAAAATAGTGAAGGGTTTTCTGCGTTTTATCTTATCAGAAAAATATCCTGAGAAAACCTTAAGTAGGCTTGCCAAACTCTCCGCAATGCCTTCTATTAACCCCAGTATTGCTGGGCTTGCCCCGAGCGTAGTTACTAAAAAGACCGGCAATATGGGATAAACCATTTCACTGGAGATGTCGGTCAGCAAACTAGTAATGCCTAATATGATAATGTTAAACATTTTTTAAAGATACCTTAACGGATCCTGTGGGATACCGTTTTTTCTAATCTCAAAATGTAAATGCGGCTGGATATTCCGGTACTTGGCATTACCGGTCTTACCCACTGCCCCAATCACCTCGCCCTGCCGGACTCGCTGATTTTTTGCTGCAAAGAGCGCTGAAAGATGGCCGTAGATACTAATAAGATGGCCTTCATGTTTTATAACAATATAATTTCCCATGCCGCGGCTTTTTCTTGCGCTAACCACCACTCCTGAGCGGCTGGCTAAAACAGGTGTCCCGATTTCTGCCATAAGGTCAACCCCTTCGTGCGCCCTCCTGCCGCTCCTGGTTGCGGCAAAAAATCCCTCCCCGTAGTTATCGCAACGGATAATTATATCGCCTTTATAGCGGATAGGGCAAAGAAAATAGTCTTTGTCCAGAAAACTAAGGGATAATATTAGATAGGCCGGCAGGATAATCAGTAAAGCTGCTAATATTTTTCTCATCTCTTCCTTAAAAAACGCGCTATTATAGCGCAGAGCAATAATAAAAGGCAGGCGCAGGGTAACAAATCTCCGTATCTAGTATAAAACGTGAGGTTTTTCTTACGGCTTATTATTTCCTGCGTATCAAACCCGCCGACAAATATATCTTTTCCTGCCCTGTCCTTAACCAGCGAAATAACCTCACCTGTGGGAGAAATAAACCCTGAGACGCCGCTATTTGCCGAGCGTGCTAAAAAAACGCGGTTCTCAACTGCCCTGAATACCGATGCCTGAAAATGCTGGTGAGCGGCGGCTGTTTTTTTATACCAGGCGTCGTTAGTGATATTTACTAAAAATCCGGCACCCCTCTTTACAAATTCCCTTGAAATCTCCGGGAATAAATCCTCAAAGCAGATTAAAACGGAAAATGTATCCTGGGCCGGAGTGGTGCGATTCTGGATTTTGAATATACTGTATCCCTCACCGGCCGCAATATCTCCAATAGGCACTATCGTCTGAAGGAAGGGGAATAATTTCTTTAAAGGTATATACTCTCCGAACGGGACAAGGTGTATTTTATCATAGCGCTCGCTGATTTTACCGGAAGAATCTATCAGTAATGCGCTATTAAAATATTCTTGCCTTTCTTTGCTTACGCTGCCGATGAGTAACGGCGATTTTATTGTTTTTGCCAAAGAAAATATACCCTCGAAAATCAAGGTATCTTCGCCAAACACACCCGGGCTTGAAGCCTCGGGCCAGATAATTAAATCCGGCCTATCTCTGGCTGCCTCTTTCGATAGTTGCGAGTATTTCTCTACGATAAAAGCTGCTGCTTTAGTCTCCCATTTTAATTCCTGCGGGATGTTTCCTTGGACTACGGAAACCCTAATAGGTCGTAGGTCGTAGGTCTTAGGTCTTAGGTATAAACGGTAATAGCCATAACCTAAAGATAAGGCTAATAGAAGAATTGGTAGTAGAATGATATTTTTAGTTCTTTTACCTACAACCCATAACCTATCACCTATCACCTGTTTTATAAGCACATTCACCATCATCACCAGGAAAGAAACTCCCCATACGCCCGTTATATCTGCTATCTGGATTACGGGCAAGTTAAGATACTGCGAGTATCCTAAAAGCGCCCAGGGAAAACCTGTTAAAAGATGTGAACGGGCATATTCTAACGAGACCCAAAGAGCAGGAATTGTTAAAAAGTTGTAAGTTGTAAGTTGTAAGTTATAAATTAAACCAAAAATGCCAAAATAAAGCGACAAATACAAAATAAGGATTATTGTTCCTGGCAGTGTGACATGTACTAACCAGTAGATTGTAACAGACCAAAAAATAACCCCCGTAAGATAGGAAAGTAGAAAGGCCTTTGGTTTGGACTTATTTCTAATTACAAAAAGTAGAGGCACGAATCCGAACCAGGCAAATACCCATATATTGTATCTTGGAAAAGACAGAATCAATAATGCCGCTGATAGCAAGCACAAACAAATAGGCTTTACTAAAGCCAAACGGCTATAGGCTATAGACTGAGACTGATTTATCTTCCGCAGCATTTCTTAAATTTGATTGGCGCGCCTGTAACCGGGTCTTTTGCTCCACAGGGACAGGGGTCGTTACGGCCTACTTTTGGGTGGGTAGACTGAATGGGTTTATGCTCAAACTTGGGCGTGGCTAGAGCCCTTTCTGGAACCGCTTCTTCCTGCAGCGGCCTTTCAAACTTGGCTGCCTCAGGATGTAATAGTTCCTGGGAAACAGAACTGAATACGCCTTTAAATCTTTCCGGCTTTGCGGCTTGAAGTTTAAATAATGTTTCAACTGCTTCCTCTTCGATAGAAGCGATCATCTGGCTGAACATTTCAAATGCCTCGCGTTTATATTCTACTAACGGGTCGCGCTGGCCATAGGCGCGCAGGCCAATCCCTTCTCGTAAACTATCCATAGCGTATAAATGATCCTTCCATTTTGTATCTATTATCTGTAAAAAAACCATTTGCTCCATATGGCGCATCATGCCGGGGCCTATTGCTTTTTCTTTTTCTTCATAGGAAGAGATGGCTGCCTGATATAACCTTTCCTTTGCCTGTTCATTATTTAAATCATTGAGCTGCGATATTTCAAAATTAAGCCCGAATCTTAATTTTACCTCGGCGTCCAATCCGGCTAAATTAATTTCCTGATTTACCCCTAAAAAGAGATTCACTATCTCATCAATAACTTTTTGAATTATCCCTAAAATATCCTCTTTCAGAGAAGCCCCTTGCAGCGTCTGGCGGCGCTGGCCGTAGATTATCTCCCTCTGTTTATTCATCACATTGTCGTATTCAAGAAGCTGTTTTCTTATTTCAAAGTTCTGCTGTTCCACCCTTCTTTGCGCAATTTCAATGGAACTTGAAACCCAAGGATGCTCTATAACCTGCCCCTCTTCTAACCCAAGCTTATCCATTAAACCTACGAGACGGTCAGACCCGAACAAACGCATAAGTTCATCCCCTAGTGATACATAAAATCTCGATGAACCCGGATCCCCCTGCCTGCCGGAACGGCCGCGCAGCTGATTATCGATACGCCGCGCCTCATGGCGCTCTGTCCCTAAAACATGCAGTCCGCCGAGTGCAACCACGTTATTATGCTCTTCTTCTGCTTCTCTTTTGTATTTCTCTAATATCGCTTTGTATTCTGCCTGATAATTTTGATCATCGGGTTTTAACTTCTGCTTTATCAGATTCTTAGCCATAAATTCAGGATTTCCTCCAAGGAGTATATCGGTTCCGCGGCCTGCCATATTTGTTGCGATGGTAACGGCTTTATATCTGCCTGCCTGAGCGACTATCTGCGCCTCCATTTCATGGTATTTTGCATTAAGCACCTGATGCGTTATCCCGCGGCGTTTGAGCATATCCGAAAGGCGCTCGGATTTATCTATAGTTATTGTTCCGACTAGCACGGGCGTACCCTTATTATAAAGTTCGGCTATTTCTTCAACAACAGCATTAAATTTTTCCTTTTCTGTTTTATAGATACGGTCAGAATAATTTGCGCGGACTAAGGGTTTGTTCGTAGGGACAACCACGACATCCAACTGGTAGATACTTTTAAATTCATTGGCTTCCGTAAAGGCGGTTCCGGTCATACCGGCTAATTTTTCATACATGCGGAAATAATTCTGGAAGGTAACGGTGGCAAGGGTCTGATTCTCGCGCTCTATCTTCATTCCTTCTTTTGACTCAACTGCCTGATGCAGGCCGTCTGACCAGCGCCTGCCGGGCATCATCCTTCCCGTAAATTCATCAACGATGATTACCTGCCCGTCTTTAACCACGTAATCTACGTCCCGCTCATAAAATTCCTTTGCCCGTAATGCCTGAATAGTATGATGCCTGTATTCGATTGTTTCGATATTATGCAAACTCTCTACGCCCCATAACCGCGCAGACTTTGTCTCACCCTCATCGGTAAGCGCTATTGTCTGGGCTTTTTCATCTGCGATATAGTCAAAACCTTTAGTTAAATCCACCCCCTTATATTTCGCATCAATCTCATCCCGTTCTGTTACGCGCCTCCCCTTTAACTGGTCTGCTATTTTTTTTGCGCTGTAATATTTCTCAGTAGACTCCTCTGCTGGCCCGGAAATAATCAAGGGGGTGCGCGCCTCATCGATTAATATGGAATCGACTTCGTCAACTATTGCGTAAAAAAAGTGCCTTTGCACGAGATCATCTAAAGAATATTTCATATTATCGCGCAGGTAATCAAACCCGAACTCATTATTCGTTCCGTAGGTTATATCGCAGCCGTATCCTTCCTTTCTTTCCTCATCCGACATACCATGCTGAATCACCCCTACGCTTAAACCCAAAAATTCATAAATCGGGCCCATCCACTCACGGTCGCGCTGGGCCAGATAATCGTTGACTGTAACAATATGCACCCCTTTGTTCAATAGGGCATTTAGATACGCAGGTAAAGTGGCAACTAATGTTTTTCCTTCGCCTGTTGCCATCTCTGCGATTCTTCCCTCATGCAGCACTATGCCCCCGGCTATCTGCACGTCAAAATGGCGCAGCCCTATTGTGCGCGAAGACGCCTCACGCACCACCGCAAACGCTTCTGGCAATATTTCCTCAA
Source organism: Omnitrophica bacterium GWA2_41_15 (assembly GCA_919902445.1). Lineage (GTDB taxonomy): Bacteria > Omnitrophota > Gorgyraeia > Gygaellales > Profunditerraquicolaceae > CAKKQZ01. The sequence continues at coordinate 25,167 of CAKKQZ010000005.1, forward strand.
AAATATTATTACGGGTATTCTTTATTTTCTCTTTTACCTTTCCTTTTTCTTCCGGGATTGCCACCTGAGCCAAGGCGCCATAGAGTTCCTGCAATTCCTGCTCGTATACCTCTGATTTTTCTAAAAGGAGGGCCTTGAACTCCTGGGTCTTATTTTTAAGCTCATCATCCGATAAAGCGCTTATTTTTTGTTCAAAGGAATTTACAGCGCTGACTACCTTGCTTACTTCGGCAATTTTATTCATCGAAGGGCTTGGCATATCAGTATGCAGCTCAATGCGTACATTAGGGTATTTACGCTTAATGAGTTTTTGTTTACTCCCTAAAATTGACCTTTTAATTAATTTAAACATATTCTTTTAAACTGAGGCCTGTTTTTTTAAATAGGCCTCGATAAATTCATCTATCCCGCCGTCCATGACCTTATTAACATCCCCTGTTTCAAAATCAGTGCGGTGGTCTTTCACCAAATTATAGGGATGCATCACGTAGGAGCGTATCTGGCTGCCGAATTCTATTTTCTTTTTTCCCGCAGCGTAAAGCTTTTGCAGCTCCTGTTCCTTCTTCTCTCTCTCAAATTCATAAATACGCGCCTTTATAATCTTTAATGCGGTCTGCTTATTCTGGTGTTGCGAGCGTTCATTCTGGCACTGTGCAACTATACCCGTAGGAATATGCGTAATCCTTACCGCAGAATCAGTGGTGTTTACGCTCTGGCCGCCCGCGCCTTTAGAGCGATAAACATCAATGCGCAGCTCTTTTTCTTCTAATTTTATATCGATATCCTCTTCTATTTCCGGAATAACATCAACGGATGCAAAAGAGGTGTGGCGGCGTTTATTGGCATCAAATGGAGAAATACGCACTAACCTGTGCACTCCGCGCTCTGCTTTAAGGTATCCGTAAGCGTATTCCCCTTCGATTAAAACTGTGACATTCTTTACCCCCGCTTCTTCCCCAAAGAGCGTGTCTATAGTTTTTACATCGTATCCGTGGCGCTCTGCAAAACGCGTATACATCCTAAGAAGCATTGCCACCCAGTCGCATGACTCTGTCCCGCCTGCGCCTGCATTGATACTCAAGATAGCGCTACTGCTGTCTAGTTCTTCTCCAAGCAGGGCTTTGAATTCCAATTTCTCGGTTTCGCTTGCGAGCGCTTCGATATTATTAATTAAATCAGAAATTAACTCCCCGTCTTCGGATTTAAGTAAAGTGGCGAGTTCGTGCAGTTCCTGACATTTCTTAAACGCTGTCTCCCAGGGTTCAATTGCGGACTTCAGGGCTTTTAGTTGTTTTACTACTTTTCCAGAAATTCTTTCAGGCCCCCAGAATCCCTCGGCCGACATCTGCAAAGACAATTCCTCGGCGAGCTTCTTTTTATTATCTACGTCAAAGATAACCTCTTAGTTGTTCAAGGCGGCTTGATATGTATGAAAGTTTTAATTCTATATCTTTTAGCATGGCTTCTCCCTTTCTTTAAGTAAAGTTAATCCTTCTTTATGCCTTTTAGGGTAAGGATGAATTCATCCTTATTATCAGCAAATTCCGCGGCCACCTCTTCGCTTACCAATCCATTCCTGACTAACTTTATCAGCGATTGATTAAATGTCTGCATTCCGTAAACCGCGCCATCCGCGATAAACTGCGGCATCTCCCAGATCTTACCTTCCCTGATAAGGCGGCTTATGGTGGGAGTAAGCAGCATAACTTCGTAAGCAGGTATTCTGCCGGAGCCGTCTTTTAAAGGCACAAGCCTTAAAGATATCACGCCCTTTAACAGTAAAGACAATTGATTTTTCATCTCCTGATGCTGGTGCGGAGGAAAAAAGTTAATAATCCTTTCCACGCTCTGGCTGGCATTCACAGTATGCAACGTGCTTAAAACCAGTACCCCTGTTTCTGCAGCAGTCATAGCAGAGAACATCGTTTCCTGGTCCCTTATATTGCTTATGTATATTACGTCAGGGCTTTGAAAGGTGAGGGCGCGAAGCGCAGCCGGATACGATGAAACATCAATACCCAGCTCTCTTTGGTTGATCAGGGAGGATTTATCCTGAAAGGTAAATTCAATGGGCTCTTCAACAGTCAAAATATGTTTTTTACTGTTGCTATTGATATATTCTATCATGCTGGCTATAGTAGTAGATTTACCGCTACCCATGCTTCCGGTTAAAAGCACAAGGCCTCTTTTTTCCAAGGACAATTTCTTTAATACCTCGGTAGGAAGATTGAGTTCTTCGAATGTCTGCGTTAACTTGCTTATATTCCTGATAACGATAGATGGCGAATTCCTCTGCATAAATATATTTACGCGAAACCTTCTATCGAATTCCTCTATGTATAAAGCAAAATCTACATCCAGTGTTTTCCTAAAGAGCTCTTTTTGCGCAGGCGTGGCCAATTCTTCCATTGCCGCCATAACTTCCTCAACGTTTAATACCTGTTCATCAACAGCTATAATTTTGCCGTCCAACCTGAGGCGCGCCGTGCTTCCGGCGCGAAAAAATAAATCCGAAGCATTTTTATCAACCATCTGTTTTATAAATTCTTTTACGCCCATCCTGCCTCCTGCAATTTAATAAATATTATATCATTTTTTTACCTTTTCAGTAGGATTAAATTCCATATACCTTCCCAGCATAAGCCGGCTTTGCGCATCAAGGGCAGGGGTTGAGCCTAAAATCAGTATCACAAAAGGAACGATTAGCCATTCCAAGACTATTAGGGCGCTTTTTATCCTGCTCACCTCTTTAGGGCGTGGCGGCAAAGTTGTGCGGCTTAAAATTATCCAGGCAAGGCTTGTTGCAAGCGTAAAATTAAAAAGCAATCCGGTGATCTTCGGCAAATTGTATCCGATAGCCATCTGCCTAAAGAATGTGCCTCCTAAAATAAGCGGGAGCGGCCCTATAACAAACAAGATAATCGCCCATACCGCCCAAGTAATATGGCCCTCCAGAAGCTGGAATGACCTCCTTATCTTTTTTAAAAGAGGGATTTCTTTACTTTCAAGGAAACCCATCACTAAAAAGGGGAAATTCTCTATTCCCCAGGCCCATCTCCTCTTTTGTTTATATTGCACTACAATCGTATTAAAAAGGCCCTTAGCGTATGCAACATCCATCGAAACCGTTATGTATAAAGGCACAACGCGGTAATCCCCCTTATAAAAAAGATAGGCCTTCCAGTAAATTACCGAGTCATCCGAGATCATATTCACCGGCCAATAGCCAATATCTACAAGTGTCTTAAAGCTCATACTGTGGCTTGAGAAGGTCACGAACTTTTCAAGGCGCATACTTTCAATAAGCTGGGAGAATGACGAGCTGATTTCAACAAGGCGCGCAAATGAAGGAGCCTGCCAGACATTATTATTGTAAACCGGCATTGGTTGATAGCTTGCCTGATGCGGTTTGGGTATGGTAAAAAAATGATATGTGAGGCATTCAAAATATTTTTTATCTACGCATGTATCTGCGTCAAAACAAGAAAGTATGACATTTTCATCGGGTATACCCTTGCTATCAATAAACTCTTTTGCCTTACGGGCAGCCCAGGTGGCATTAGCGCCTTTGGTACGATTTTCTCCGGGGATTCCATCAGGATGAAAGGTTGATATATAGGCAAAGAAATCTTTCTTAAACTCCGATTCCAATACTGCGGCGTTCTCCCTTGCTTTAGGATTTCTCTCCTCAAAAGCAACTACTACAATCATTTTATCCTTAGGGTAATTGTTTTGCCTTAACGACTCTAAGGATGGCTTTAAGATATCCGGGCTCTCTTTATAAACAGGGAAAATAACCAAATGATATAATTTCAGTAAGCCGGAACCGGCACCGATCCTCTGACATTCGCTAAGCCAGTCCCTCCCCCGTTGCCTGGAAAGTTTGCGCTGCGCCATAACTAAAAGCGTCGTCAGATAAGTGGTGCGGATAATCCAGTAGAAATCAAAAACGATGATAAAAATAGCGCAGGCAACGGGTTTAAAAATAGCGAGCAGGATAAAAAAAATAATTATCCCCCAGGAAGTTAATCCAGGCAGAATCTCCAATATCCTTTTTATCCTTTGATTACCCTGCATCAAAACCCCTTTATGTTTTTAGTAGCTAAAGTAAACTCAAAAAGGCTTGGCGCTTAGCTCCAGTTTATAAACATTATCATAGAATCTTCTATCCTCTGCCATCTGCGAATCCAAAAAATACAGCGTGTCTTTTTCAACGCTATAAAAACAGGTGATATTCCTTTTGTTAATATTCGCCAGGATAACGGGCGCTGCATCAGGCCTTGCCTCTAAAACTTCAACCGTCCTTTCGGTGATTAAAATGAGGTGATAATTATCCGAATGCCAGAATATATCGGAAATTTTACGGTTAGAAAAATTCAATACAAAAGGCGGCCCTGCTGACGGCATCCTGCTGGGCGACCCTAAAGGCACAACCGCAACCTGATGAGGATTAAAACATACAAACAGTTCTCTATCTGGCGATATTTTCCATTTTTTAGGAAGGCTGGACATCTCGGGAAGATTACCTATCTCTTCAAAATTATCCCCTTCCAAATCAGACCTGTAAATGGCTAGGCTTTCCTGGTCAAAGTAATAAATTTTAGATTTTTCTGTATTTACCCAAAAAGAAGAAATCCTTTCTTTATTAAGTTGTTTTATATTCGTCCTTACGGGGAAAAGGATTATTTTCTCAAGCTGCGTTACCTTCCCCGCTTCTACATTTACCTGGCTACCCCAAGGATAATATTTCTTCAGTTCAAGCCGGAGGCTATATTCACCGGGCAAAAGTTCTGTAATAGTTGTGGGGGTTTTCTCGTTAAGCAGCTTTGAGCCGAAATAAACGTTTGCGCCGGACGGCTGGGTTTTTATGGCCATTAAACCCGTTTTCCTGAACTTAAATGTGCGCGTGTCAAATTTATAACTTAGCGCAAAGGACAGGATAAAGGGAAGGCCTATAAGAAAAATAGATACACATAAATAAAAAAGATATGCCCTTATTTTCTGTTCACCTGACACCTATACAGCTTCCTTTCTATGCCTAAAAGTGATTTTTTAACCTCAATTCCAAACACATACCCGCCTATACTATTATCGCTTTTTACCACGCGATGACAAGGGATAATCAAGGGGCAAGGGTTATTTTTTAATATGCTCCCTACAGCGCGGTATGCGTAAGGTGAGCCGCACTTTTTCGCAACCCACTTGTAACTACGCACCTCACCTAACGGAATTCCTGATACAGCCTTGTATACTTTTTTAGCAAAAGAGGCCATCTATTTGCCTATTATCTTTTTTCTCCTTAAAATATGGTGGTAGAAATTCGCAAACCTGTGCGCTTCATCGCGGACCCTTCTTAAAAGGTTCAATGCCGCTATATCCTTTTTTAACTTTACGGGCTGTGGGCTATCTTTAGTATAAATATGCTCTCCCACTTTAGCGCGCATAAAGCCGTCGGCTTTTTTACTGGGCTTGGCAATGCTTGCTAAAGGAATGTTCAGGCCTAAATTCTTGAGCGCCTTTTGTGCTGTCAATAGATGGGCCCTTCCTCCGTCGATGATTATTAAATCCGGCAATGGTAGTTTCTCTGCGATAAGCCGCGAATACCTGCGATGAACTACTTCGAAAAGCATTTTATAATCATCTGCGCGATTAACCGTCTTAATCCTGAATTTACGGTAATTATTTTTGTCGGCTATTCCGCGATAAAAACTGACCATTGAGCCGGTTGCCTCTTTACCATAAATATTTGATATGTCGAAGGCCTCAATGCGCCCAGGAAGGCGTTTTAGTTTCAAAAGGCTTTTCAAGCACTCCAGTTCAAACTGGCTCCCTGCAAAAGTATTTGCCTGGCCTATGGCGCTCAAAGCGGTTATCTGGTCCCGGATTTTTGCCGCCTCTTCATATCTTTGGTCTTTGGATTTTAAAACCATCTCCCTTGAGAGCTTCTTAATCAGGTCTTCAGTCCTGCCTTCTAAAAGCAGTATAATATTTTTTATAGTTTTCAGGTATTCCTTCTTATTTATTCCTCCCAGAGCTGCACCCGGAGAAAGGCCTATTTTATGGTAAATGCGCGCTTCTTCAGGAAGTTCGCCGCATACACGATAAGGAAAATTGCGGCGGATAATCCTTAGCGCCTCTCTTAATAAACTTGCGCTGGTAAAAGGCCCGATATACCGTGAACCATCAACTTCTTTTTTTCTAGTAACGCAAATTGCCGGAAACTCTTCGTTTGTTATCTTCACAAGAGGGAAACTTTTGTCATCGCGAAGAGAGATATTATATTTAGGCTTATATTTATGTATAATGCTTGCTTCTAAAAGCAGGGCCATACTTTCGGTCGGGCAAAGCCTATATTCTATATCGCATACATTAGGCATCAGCATGGCAGTTTTTAAAAGAAAGCCCCTGCAAAAATAGCTGCTTACTCTCCTCTTTAATGACTTTGCCTTGCCTACGTAAACAATATTGCCTGACTTATCCTTCATAAGATACACCCCTGCCGTATCCGGCATCGCGGCAATTTTAGATTTTAGATTAGAGGTGGTTTTCATATAACCAGTTCCATAGCTCCCGCATTTCATTAACCCTAAAGATAAAACAGAAAATTACATAAGAAATAAACCCTGATGCGAGCGCAAGGCAAAGATTCAGGTATCTGTTTAAGCTAAGCTTAGAAACAAAATAACACACTATCCCCATGCAAATGCTTGCGCAAAGGATACGCATAAAAGAGGCAACAACTCTTTTTATCTCAAAATCGATAACCAGTTTTCGCAAAATATTAAAAAGCATACAAAAACTTACTATCCCTGAGATTGAAGTAGCTAATGCTATACCGCTTATTTTCAAAGGAAACATAAGTATTGAATTTAAAATTATATTAAGAATCAACGCCAGTCCGGCTATTTTTGCGGGTGTAACCGTATCTTTAAGCGCAAAAAAACATGACTGCAGGACCTTCGTGGAACCGTAGGCAAATAAACCGATACTGTAAAAAAACAAGGCGCTGGCAGTCAGGCTGCTTGAATGCGCGTCAAACCTTCCCCCTGCGAAAATAGCCGAGACTATAGGTACAGATAAAACCATAAGCCCGACAGAAGCAGGCAGCAGGACAAAATTTGTTGCCCTTAAACCCCAGGAGAGGGTCTGCTTTAATCTGTCCTGATTATCCTCGAGCGCCTGCGTGGAAAATGCCGGGAGCATGGCTTGCGAGAGCGCGTTGCTAAAAATTCCCAAAGGAAATTGGATCAGCCTGTAGGAAAAATATAAAACCGCAACTCCTCCCTCGCCTACTATCCAGGCAAGAGAACCGAATATAGAATCCACAAAATTATTCAACTGATAAATTCCTGAACTCATAACCCGGGGAAGCATCAGCCTGCCTATCGTCTTTAAAGCCGGGTGTTTAAACCCAGTTAGAAATTTTACAGCACCTCTTTGCTTAGGCGGTATTTCTAACGGGCTGAATCTATGCAACAGCCTTAAGCGAAAACCCTTTTTGTAGAGCACCGGTATCTGCACAGCCAGCTGCAAAACTCCGCCGACAAGAACGCCTAAAGCCAAACCCTTTATCCCTTCTCCGAATAAAAGTGCGAATACTATTATGGAAATATTAAGCAGGCAGGGAGCAAAGGCAGGCACAGCAAAATGCTTCAGGGAATTAAGTATCCCCATGGAATATGCTGTAAGGCTTATTAATAAAATATAGGGAAAGATTATCCGGTTTAACCTTATTGTGGCTGCTAATTTTTCAGGTGAGGCGATGAAACCGGGAGCGATTAACCGCACAATGACAGGAGAGAATATAATCCCAAAGAGCGTTATAGCGGTGAGTGCGACCAGTAATAAATTAAGGACAACATTGGCTAGTTCCCAGAATTCTTCCTTTGTATGTTTTAACGTGTATTCGCTGAATACCGGCACAAAAACGGCGTTAGTTGCGCCTTCTCCCACGAAATCGCGCAATAGGTTTGGAATCCGGAAGGCGATAACAAATGCCTGAGCGTAAATATAGACACCGAATAGCCTGGCGATGACCACATCACGGATAAGCCCCAGTATGCGCGAACATAATGTGGCAAATCCGATTAAGCCGGCTGATTTAGCTATTAGGCGGTGAGGCCGATGCGTTGATTTGCCTGTTGACATAATTTATTAATTATGGTAAAGTTAACTCCGTTGTAATTTTTTTCAGACAAGGAGAGTGCTATGCCAAGACGCAAAACATCTTTAAAGAGAAAACGCGCGGATAGAAAAAGGCACGATAGGAACTTAAAGATAAAACAACAGCTTAAAAAGACGATAAAAAAATTTCAGGCGTTATTGTCTTCAAAGAATACCGACGAAGCAAGGGCTTTGATTGGAAAGGTATTTGCCCAGCTTGACAAGGCAGCTAAAAAAAGAATCATCCACCCTCAAACCGCAAACCGCAAGAAATCCCGTTTAATGAAGAGGCTTGGCAAGCCCGCATAGGCTTACCACAAGTTTTTCCAGGGCAAAATGAGGCTTCATCCTCCCCGTTTTTATATCGAGATCGCAATTCAGCAGAAGATTCAGCCTTCTTTTCATTGCAAAATCCGCAGCAGTATCTTTTTCCCACACATACCTTAAGCCACCGAGGATTCGCTCCGGTTTTTCTCCCATCTTTAAGAGTTGGTTCAATACCTTAAGCGCATAATCCGGCTTATTCATATTTATCTGGCGGCTTAAGGTAAATGTATCGCTGCGAGGCACATCCTTAAAAGTAAAGACCTTAGAATATCTAAATAAACTGCTCAAGAATGCGTCTTTTCCCTCCTGCCGGTTAAAATCTAAGATAAAGACAACTTGTTTAGGGGGTTTTTTTACGTATTGAAGTATAAAGCCCTTAACCTCTTCTTTTAATTCTTGGGCATCCCTTAGCGCAACTATTCTTTTCGGACTTTTTACAGGCAGGCAAAGCAACCTAGACTGAAGGTCTTTTAAATCTAAGCCTTTAGCGTATAAAATATCCAGGTTGAACTCTTCTGTTTCTTTAACCAGGTATTCCTGTCTTATTTTCTTGAATTGAATATTCTTGGAGAGAGAGTCTCCACCGATAAAAAGGTAGACCATCTACTGATTCCTCAGTAAGCTACCACTCTTCAACCGTACGTTCAACAATCCTGCGCGCCAAATCTTCCAGGGCCTCATTTACTGCCTGTCCTTCGGATTTTACCTGGCTGCCGGTGGTAAAATATGTGGTGTTGCCCGTAAAGTTCTTTTCTTCCCAGGCTAATTTGTTTTCCTTATTATCCCGGAGGATAAGATTTACTATAAGGTTAACGCGGTATTCCGTGACATTATTATCGTCGTCGTATCTTAATGGGTCTTTGCGGAATTCCATAAGCTCGCCCTTTAAAATTAAATCCGCCGATCCCTCTTTTGCCGGCCTTAAATTTCCGTCAAAAAGATACTTGTTTATAACCGCCTTAGTAACATCTGTCTCTAAAAGAGGCCTGTAGATACGGTATTTATTCCCGGCATACTCTTCCCGGGCAATATCTATCTTGTTTACAAAAGGCACTATATATATGGTCCTATATTTACTAGAAATCATGGAACGCGTGGTGTAACCGCAGCCGCATATGGCATACGGCATATAGCATATGGCCAATAAGAAAAAAAATATTTTACGAGTCATCATTTCTTCTTCTCCGTTGCTTATTATTTATCCAGTTCCTCCAGCCTCTGGAGGCACTTTGCTGCCCAGGGGCTGTCAGGATAATTATCTATTGTGTCATTATAATAAACCCTTGCGGCTCCGTATTGTTTTTGTTTTTCATAAAACAACCCGATATTATAATTGCCCTCTGCCTCTTTCTCTTTTAATTTCTTTATATTCTTTTCCGCTTCCGCAGAGAGTGCGGCTTCGGGATTTTCCTTGATAATCTCTTCAAACTTCTGTTTTGCTTCCTGCATCGCGCCTTGATCATATGCCGGACCGCGGGAAAGTGCCGCACGGCATTCGGCAATCTGGAACTTTGCAGCTTCAACCCATTCGCTGTCAGGATAACTTGAAATCACCTTATTAAATGCCTCTTCTGCTTCGTAGTAACGCATAAGCCCTTTTAGCAGGAGCCCTAATTTATACTGCGCCTTTGCAGCCAGCGGCCCGTAAGTTGAATTCTCCACCACCTTTGTAAGTATTTCTATAGCCGGATTCTCAACGGGCAATGCTACCCCTAAAGCTTTACGTTTTTGGCCTGCGATAAAAGACTCGGATATTTTATATTCCCGCTCAATAATTTCTTGGACCCTCTCCGAGAAAGGATACTTATCAATAACCAGCTGATATGCCTGAAATGCTTCGTAGAGATTGTCTTTTGCTTCCTCGATCACACCGAGATAATACTGGCTTTCTGAGGCCTCAAAGGACTTCGGGTATGCCTTAAGGAGTTTCTTGAATTCACGCTTGGCATCATCATATTTTTTTAACTCATAAAACTCCAAGGCAAAGTAAAACTGTTCCTTTGGGCTGGGTTTAACCATTGTCTTAGGGTTCAACCATTTACCTGTCTTTGGGGTCCAGATCCAGTAAGGATATGCCGGGCTTGCAGCTATAATTAAGAAAATACCCGCCATAACAAGGATTACGCGCTTCATAATAGGTGAATTTTAACATGCGTAAAGGTTTTTGTCAATCGTTAAGGAAGGTAAAAAACCCGCCACTAAAGATGGCGGGCTAATATCTTAAAAAATCGGCAAAATCCGGTTTTATCCCCTGCCGCTTCTACCGGCTATCAATATGCATATCCTTCTTGCTTGATATCTTTTGGAAGGTCAGTCAGAACCCACTTAGCGCTCTCAGAAGCTATATCAGAACAAATCCAGCTTTTTCCTTCTTCCATATCCAAAACAATTGCCGGTATTTTATAGTCTTCTCCTGAATACGGTGGAATACTAATTATATATTTTCTTTTAGAGAGCTGTTTATCGGAATTTTTACCGAGGTCGGTTTTAATCCATAAAGGTTTTTCATTCTTTGTATCTTGGCATCTCCAGACTATCCCCAGATAACTATCTAAAACGATTGCCGGCGTTTTCTTCTGTAAAGTTTGTGTACCTGTATACCCCCTCACCTTATTTACCGTTACTAATACATACCTGCCTTCTTGCGTTCCGGTTGTATTGTATCCGGTAGCAGCATCTTCAGCGAACACGTAATGACCGGAAAGAAACAAATAAAAGATAAAAGCTAATAATGCTAATATCGTCTTCCCTCGCATCTCTACCTCCTTGATATATTGCCTATTATTTTAACAGGAATTCTCGGGATTGTCAAAAAAAATGGCTCCAACGTTTAAGGAAGGTAAAAATAGGCGGCGGGAAGCTTTAGCATAAGGGCATTCGCCTTAAGCAGGAGTAAGACAGCGGCTTCGCAACAAGGGGCAAGAAATTGAGCAAGCGGTAAAATTGCCAACATACTAAACCCGCACAAAGTAATTAATGTTGCCAAAGGAACAATAATAATGTTTGCTAACACCGTTACGGGAGAAAAAATCCTAAAATAGTACGCAATGAATCCAAGGGTCCCAATCCATGCAGCAAAAGAAACCAGGCAGCTATCAAGCAGTAATTTTAAGAATCTGTTCTTTAGGGAACCTGCGCGTAAAATTGATTTTATCCTGGGATATAAGTAAATTATTGAGATAACGCTTGCGAAAGAAAGTTGAAAACCTATGTCAAATAATTGTAACGGGTTAAACGCCAGTATAAATAACGCTGCTATACATAAAGAGTTGGGGATATCCGGCTCTCTTCTGATAATATGCGCGATTATAAAAACTACGGCCATAACTGTTGCTCGCACAACAGGAGTAGATGAGCCGGTCATAAAACAATAAACGACCAAGCAGGGGATCATAGTAAAAAAACGCATCCTGCGAGGGAACCTTAACAGTTTCAAAAGTATAATAACGATAAAAACGACTATTCCAACGTTAAAACCACTAACAACCAAAATATGAACTGTGCCTGTTTTCATCATTTCCGCGGATACAAACCAAGGGGCACTTCTCTTTTCCCCTAAAATCATCGCATTCAATATGCCCGCGGTTACCGTTGATGTATGCTTTAGAATAGCTGTTTCGACCTTACCCTTAAGCCAAATTGCAAAGCGTTTAACCGGAAAGCCTTTATTTATCCTAAACTTGAGAATACCGGAATCATTTTTTACATTCATTACAAATAACCGTCCTTGATGGTATGGGAAAAAATTATAATTTCTTAAACGCCTCCTGTCTTTTCTAAAAGACGGGTATAGGTTTCCGTAAAGCAAAAGTTCCTCTCCGTAAAAAAAACGCGATTTGCTTTTAACATAAACGGTGATATTACCGGAGCATGAACGTGCTAACCTTTCAACATGTATTTCTTCTGTTTTGAAGAGAAAAGCGGCCCTGTTATTTATATATTGCGGTTCGTTTTCTATTATGCCTTTTATCGCATAAGGAGAGGCGCTTTTAAAAAAATAATTTGAAATATCATCGGCGGGCATGATAAACGCGCTTTTTAAATTAAGGAGGCCTAGTAAAAAAACAAGTATTAATAAAGCGGCGTTAAAGATTGTCTTTTTTTTAGTTACGCGGTAAACAAAGATCAGGAACAAGAAGGTGAGTATATAAATAGGCAAAAAGTGGACCTTAATAAGGCTGGCAAAAAAAATCCCTAAACAAAACGCGAGCGTTAAGGAAACCAATGGCCGTTCCATTATTTCAAGGTTAAATAATCCCTTATCTTTTCATATTTATGCCCTGTTACCCCTTTTATGTATTTCAATTCTTCTATCGAGCTAAAACCGGCTTGCCTGTGCCTATATTCCAGAATACGCAGAGCCAATTTCTCTCCAATGCCAGGTACGCTCATTAATAAATCTTTTCCTGCCAAATTCAAATCTATTTTGCCGATGTCTTCGTAAAAATAGGCGAGGCCCCTTGTTGGAGAATAAAACTTCATCAAAAAGTTTATACTTATTCCTAAAAAAGCTGCCGTGATTAAAAACAATGCCACCTGCCGTTCCTGTCTTGTTAGATTAAGCATGACGCCCCTCCTTCTATTCTAATAGACGCTAGAAAGGGCCAAATCTAACGAAAATAGGGACGTTTCTTAAGTTAGCTATAAGGTGTCCCCGAAACGGGGACAGTTTATATTCAAGTTAAGAAACGTCCCTATTTTTCTAAACTACGATATTGACGAGTTTTCTGGGGACGAAAATGAAGTTTTTGGGAGGCCTGCCCTGAAGCCAGGGTTTTAATTTCTCATCGGCAAGAACCGATGCCTTAAGTTTTTCTTCGGAGATATCTGCGGGGATTTCAATTTTTGAACGCACTTTTCCGTTTACCTGTATGGCTATAGTTACCTTCTCTTCCACTAAGAGATGGGGATCGTATTTTGGCCACTTTTGTTTACAAATACTTTCCTTGTTGCCGAGAATCTGCCAGAGCTCTTCGCAAAGATGCGGCGCAATGGGAGAAAACAAAATTACCAGGGTTTGGAAAACTTTTTTATCCGCCCCTGACTGATAAATGGCATTGGTTAATTCCATAAGGCTGGCGATAGCGGTATTGAATTTAAAACCCTCTATATCTGCGGTAACTTTTTTTATTGTCTTATGTAGAACCCTGAGTAAAGCGGGATCCGCTTTATCTTTTTCCCGCCAAACTTTTCCTGCAATAGGGCGGGATACCGCTTGCACTCCAGAGGGCATCGCGGGAAAATTATCCTGAATGCGCCAGACGCGGTTTAGAAATTTAAAAGCCCCTTCTATGCCCCGGTCATCCCACTCTAGTTCTGTCTCAGGAGGAGCGGCAAATAAAATAAATAGCCGTAATGTATCTGCTCCGTAATTTTTAATAATAGAATCCGGGTCAACAATATTGCCGCGCGACTTGGACATCACTTCCCCGTCTTTTAAGACCATCCCCTGCGTAAGCAGGCGTTTAAACGGCTCATCAAATTCAATCATCCCCAGGTCTTTAAAAAATTTAGTAAAAAAGCGCGAATATAATAAATGTAAAATCGCATGCTCGATTCCTCCGATATACTGGTCGACCGGCATCCAGTATTTAACTTCACCAACGTCAAAAGGCGCTTTTTCAAATTTTGGCGAGCAGAACCTTAAGAAATACCATGATGAATCAAAGAATGTTGCCATGGTATCTGTTTCGCGCCGGGAAGGGGCTTTACATTTAGGGCAGGGCGTATTAACAAATTCCTTAACTTTGCCTAAAGGGCTTCCTCCCTCTCCGGTAAAAGGAGCGTCAGGCGGCAATTTGACCGGCAGATCCTCATAAGGCACAGCGACAATCCCACACTTTGCGCAGTAAATTATCGGAATAGGCGTACCCCAGAAGCGCTGGCGCGAGATAAGCCAGTCGCGCAGGCGCCAATGCGTTTCTATTTTACCTATGCCGGTTTCTTGCATCCATTCGGCTATCCTTATTTTAGCTTCCTTATTTATCAGTCCGTTGAATTGGCCGGAATTAACCTGAATGCCATCGCCTTCGTATGCCTCATTCATATCTTTTGCGGAATCCTGCCCTTTTATTACTATGCGCATAGGCAGCCCGTGCTCTTTAGCAAACAAAAAGTCGCGCTGGTCATGAGTGGGGACTGCCATAATCGCGCCTGAGCCGTATTCCATCAAAACATAATCCGCTACCCAAATAGGCACCTCTTCGTTATTAACGGGATTTACTGCAAAACATCCGGTAAAGATACCCTCTTTTTTCACTTCTGTGGCTTCCCGGATGGCCTTGCTTGCCTTCGAGGTTTTTTCTATGAACCTTAAAACCTTTTTTTCTTCCGGATTTCCTTTGATGATTTCTTTTACCAAAGGGTGCCCGGGAGCTAAAACTATGTAGGTTGCGCCAAAAATAGTATCGGCCCTGGTGGTAAAAACAGGGATTATTTTTTTGCTATCCTTAAGTTTGAAATCTACCTGCACGCCAGGACTTTTCCCTATCCAGTTTGTCTGCATGCTCAAGACTCTTTCAGGCCAGTCTTTCAACTGCTTGAGGTCTTCCAGCAGCCGCTCTTTATATTCGGTTATCTTTAAAAACCACTGCTCTAAATCCTTTTGCTCGACTTTTGTGTGGCAGCGCCAACATTCTCCTTCGATAACCTCTTCGTTTGCAAGGGTTGTCTCGCAGGCTACGCACCAGTTAACAGATGAGGACTTTTTATAAGCAAGCCCCTGTTCGAGCATTTTCAGGAATATCCACTGGTTCCACTTGTAATAATCGCTGTCGCAGGTTGAGAGTTCCCTCTCCCAGTCATAGGAAAAACCCATCTTTTTCAATTCAATTTTCATCCATTCAATACATTTATAGGCCCAAATTCTTGGCTTTGTCTTATTTTTAATAGCCGCGTTTTCGGCCGGCTGCCCGAAAGCGTCAAAACCCATAGGATGCAAAACATTAAAACCCTGCATGATCTTAAAACGCGCTGCCACATCGGCGATAGTATAATTCCTGACATGGCCCATATGTATTTTTCCCGATGGATAGGGAAACATTTCGAGCAGGTAATATTTCTTTCGCTTAAGGTCAGCCCGGGCATTAAAGGATTTACTTTTTGTCCATGCCTCTTGCCATTTTTCTTCGATTTCTTTAAAAGGATAGCTCATGGTAAAATTATTTTATGCGTACACGAATCAATGAAATCATCGTCTACGATTAATATCCTATTAGCCATAAGCACCCCTATTTTAATTTTCCTGTCTTAATTTTCTGACTGTATTTAAATTCATTTCGTCATCGCCTTCAGATTTTTTGGGTGTTTCGAGTATAAAGGGGATATTTCTTAATTTAGGATGGTTAATGATCCTTTTCATCCCCTCAAGCCCGATATTCCCTTGACCGATGTGTTCGTGACGGTCATGCCTTGAGCCCAATTTATCTTTAGCATCGTTTAGGTGGATAAGCTTGATAAGATTTGTACCCGCTGATTCTTCTATCTCATAGAGCATTGTTTCCAGGCCTTCCTTTGTGGCTATATCGTATCCTGCCAGATAGGCATGCGCTGTGTCAAGGCATAAACTCACGCGCTCTTTATTTTTTAGGCCCTGCAAAACTATTTTTTGGTGGCCGAATTTATAACCAAGCCAGGAACCAGAACCGCTGGTATTTTCCAATAATATCCCCACTTTTGCGTTTTTTGTCTTATCTAAAATTGTATTAATGGCTGCGGTCAATCTTTTTAATCCTGCCGGCTCCGATGTTTCTTTATGGCTTCCCATATGCGTCACTATATAATCTGCCCTTATCTCATTGGCCTCTAAAATATCCTCTATATACGCCTCAATCGATACTTCATAAAGCTTTGGGTTAGGCGAGGCAAGATTGATAAGGTACGGTATATGGATAAAAAACGGATGAATCTTTAGCTTTTCCTGCCTGCGGTTAAATTCTCCTATCTCAGGCCGCCCCAGGAAATCTTCGCGCCATCTCTGGGGATTGCGGCTGAATACCTGCATGGTGTTACATCCCAGCGAGGCAGCGCGGCCTAAGGCCTCATAAATCTTCCCGGCACCTGAAACATGGACACCTAAAATCATAATATATCAGATTATACCCTACTTACAAATCAGCGTCAAGGTCATACTTGGCGCATAAAAAAAGACGGATTTAATCCGTCTTTTTTTAGAAGCAGCACCCTACCAACCATGGTGGAGGCCGAATTACATTATTTCGGCACTGCAAATAAATTTTATTAATGAAATTTATTTGGAGCTGAGGGGGATCGAACCCCTGACCCCTTGCATGCCATGCAAGTGCTCTCCCAGCTGAGCTACAGCCCCATATCATTCCCTTTATCAAACAACCCGCCTTTGGCGCAATCCGTCACTGGTGTGGAAAATCGTACAGCCGAAACC
>CAKKQZ010000006.1 GCA_919902445.1 Omnitrophica bacterium GWA2_41_15
TGCCACTGTTTCGGTCATGCCTAAGACAGCCATATAATTTGCAAAACCTTTGCCTGTTTCACCCAAAGCATCGCAGGCTGAGGCAGCGCATTTACCCTGCCAGTAAGCAGACAGGCCTATGGCTGCTCCGGCAAAAACTCCGACTCCCCAGAGAAATTGGCCTTTTGCTGCCAATTCAATTATCCTATTCATCACAATAAAACCGTAAATAGTCTGCGTTAAGGGTGCGGCAACTAATGCGACTAACAAAAAGTTGGCGCTCTTATTCTGGGAAAAATTTTTCTTCCATGCGCCTATTGCTGCCATCCCTGCAATACCTGCGCCTGCGCCAGAGCCAAGCGCGGCAAGCGCCAAGACTGAAATCACTCCCAGGTCCTTAAATTGCATAAGTAAATTTGTTTCCATAATTCCTCCTTTTTCTATTCCTTTAATGGTTTGTATGCTACGCCGCTCCAGGTAACATTGCCATGCAATAGCGAGAATTCCAATACATTAAGCCTTATGCCATGCACCAGGACAGACATGGGCCCGAGTATGATATTTATGCTGTGGCCGATGAAAAGAATAAGGGTTTGCGCGATAATGTTTCCTGCGGCAGTTGCAGCAAGGGTATTAACGGAATCAGCCACTGCCACGCCAGCCAGGCCTACGGCAAAAAGACGGATATAAGAAACTATGTCTCCGAAATTACCTATAGCGTTAAGCGCTAAGGTGCCTAATCCTGCGCCTATGGATTTGAAGAAATTTTTCTGAGGGTTTACAAAAAAAATGATTAACGTAACCCCTGCCCAGGCCAGCCATTTACCGATAATCGGAAACGCGTCTCCTAATATGAACATCTTAGACAAAAGAAAACCGAGCCATATTAAACAAATAAAACCAATATCAGCAAGGGCAGTTAACGAAGGAATTTTTTTTAAGGCCTGCCATCCGTGAGCCAGGCTTAATTGAACCGCTCCCAGTAAAAAACAGAAAGCCATTAGGAACTTGGTATCATTTAAAGCCGGGGCCAAAGCCTTAAAGCCCTTGGCAACATACCACTGCTGGCCAAAAACAGTCCCGCTCAAAAGGCCCCACATCATAGCGCAAGAGCTAAACAGGTAAAAGAGAAAAAATACGGTTTTATCTTTAACCTTACCGGCAAGTTTTCGCTTGGCTAAAAAGGTAAGAGTAAAATACACCGCGCCATAACCTGCGTCTCCGATAATCATCCCGAAAAAAAGGGATAAAAATAATAAAAATATGGGGCTGACATCCAGCTCGCGGTATCCCGGCACAACTTCCATTAATTTATAGACAGGGGTAATAAGGTTGACCCACTTGGGATTGCGTATCAACGTCGGAGGATTGTCTTCTTCTGCCAAATCAGAAATAAGGATCCCCCATTTTTCTTTTTTCGCCAGCCTTATCAACGCCTGCTCTGCGTCTGCCGGCGCATATCCTGAAAGAAAGGTAAGCCCGGAGGACTCACCGCTGCCGCTTAAAACTTCCAGGAATTCAATTTCTTTATCTAATTTATTTTTTGATTCCAAAAGGCCCTGCCGGTAACAAAGGCCTCTGCGAATTTCTTCCTTCAGGCCAAAAGCTACGCGCATATCTTCGCTTAAGCGCTCCTTCATTTTACCCAGGCTCATTTTAGGCAATTCTATTTCTTTAAAAGGCGCTTCTATTTTTTCCCGCGAAATGAGTGCGCAATAAACAAACCCGTTTTTTACCGTTACTTTTTCTACGGTAACAGAGGCAGGAATATTTTTAACTTCTTTAAGCGGAACTGCAAAAAGTTTAACATAAATACCCTTTCCGGATAATTCCCTGATTATCTCGGGATCAAAATCTCCCCAGAGTTGCCAATCGTAGATTCTTTTTGAAAGCTCTTTAGAATATTCTGATAGACGGTCGATACGTTTTTGTAAATCGATGATACGGAGTACGGTTGCTTTCCAATCAACCGGTAATTTCTGCTCTGATAAAACCCTAAGGGACGCCAAGTTTTTAGTTTCGGAAAGAATCTCCAACCCCTGATTAAGAAGCGCCGCATCATCGCGAAGAAGGCTTAGGTCTTTTCCTTTTGGGGGTTGCGCATGCTCCACATGTAATAGCCCCTGGAGCGCAAGTGCCTTGATAGCGGAAGGCGCGTCTTTTGACTCCATAATCACGGCTACCTTTTTCATCGCAACTATCATGCGTACACCTCAAGATGCTCTGCCTGTTCGATCTTTCTTTTGGCTACTTTACTGCGTCCGACGGCATTTGCCATCTGGTCTCCGATGTAAATCTTGATTAGCCGTATTGCTTCCTGCGCCTCCGGTATCTTTATTTTTTCAAAGAGGTTTACTCTCTGCGTGGTAATGCGCAATTCTATTTTAAGAATATTTATTCCTTTTTCTATTACTCCGATTTCCTCTTTTAAGGTAACTATGTTTCTTAACGCCTCAACTGCAAAATCAACCCACATAGGGGTTGTGAACAAGTCGTAATCTGCATGGAGGAAATCAACGCGCTCAAAAACCGGCAGATCCACACCGGCGACATTTTTTTCTCCGGCCACAATGTTAGAAAGCGTTATCCACTCTCTAATGTTTACACCCGGCTCAGCTAAAAGCCCTGCCCAGGATAAAACCGCTTCCTTTTTCTTTTCAAGCGCATTCCTTTTTTCAGTAGCTAAATTTGACTGCTGCAGGATTTCAAGCTGCAACTGCTGTTTTTTTAGCTGTAATGTGGGAAGGTATCTTTCATACTGCCTTAAAGAATCACGCTGCCTTTTTAATTCGCCTTTTGTCAACTTTATTTTAGCCATTCGACCAATACTTATCAATAAGGGATTTCTTAATAGCGGTTTCCTCCGGACTAAAACAGTCAGAGAGAATCTTCCAGCCTAAATCCAGCGCCTTTTCAAGGGGTATATTTACCTTTAAAGACATCATCTCGCTCTCAAAAAGCTTTCCGTAACGAAGCAGCTTTTTATCCCATGAGCTCATCTGAAAACCCATGGATTGTTTTTCAAGGGCCTCCCTGTAGTTGGCAAATAACTGTATCATGGTATCCATGATTGTGCGATGGTCGTCGCGGGTCTTTCCGTTAACCTGCTGTTTCAGGCGGCTTAGGGAACCGAACGGCTCAATAACCCCGCCCTTAAGATAGAATTGCCCTTCGGTAATATAGCCTGTATTATCGGGAACAGGATGCGTGACATCGTCTCCCGGCATTGTGGTGACTGCTAAAATAGTAATAGAGCCTGCACCCTCAAAATCCACTGCTTTTTCATAACGGCTCGCCAACTGACTATAAAGATCTCCGGGATAACCGCGGTTTGAAGGAACCTGTTCCATGGTAATTGAGACTTCCTTTAGGCTATCGCAAAAATTAGTCATATCGGTAAGCAGCACTAAAACGCGCTTTCCAGCTAAAGCGAATTGCTCAGCTACTGCCAGGCTGATATCCGGCACAAGCAGGCATTCAACCACAGGATCTGCTGCCGTGTGGGTAAATATAATGGAGCGGGATAGCGCGCCGTGTTCTTCAAGCGTATCTCTAAAGAAAAGGTAGTCATCATACTTTAAGCCCATCCCCCCTAAAATAATGATATCTACCTCTGCCTGTATCGCAATACGCGCAAGAAGCTCATTGTAAGGTTCCCCTGCAATGGAAAAAATAGGCAATTTCTGCGACTCAACCAAAGAATTAAAAATATCTATCATGGGAAGGCCTGTGCGTATCATTTTTGAAGGGATAATCCTCTTTGAGGGGTTTACTGAAGGAGCTCCGATATCAACCAAATTATCAGATATCTGCGGGCCTTTATCCAGCGGCTGTCCGCTTCCGTTAAAGATGCGGCCAAGAAGGTTCTCTCCGCTTGCAGTGCGCATAGGATGGCCTAAAAACCTTACCTTGTCTCCGGTAGAAACACCTTTGCTTCCGGCAAAAACCTGCAATGAAACTTTTTTCCCGTCGATACGGATTACCTGCGCAAGTGAGGTGCCGCGCCTTGTTGAGACCTGCGCAATCTCAAGGTAGCCTACCCCTTGCGCTTCAACCGTAATAACGTCTCCTGAAATTTGAATGATATTAGTATATACTTTATGCATTTATTCTTTCCTTTTTATCTATTGAGTCATCAATAAGCTTGCTTTCCACCAGCAGGGAAATTTCTTCCTGTGCCTTTTTAAACTCCCCGCTCTTCCATACGCAGGAATTCCAGCCGCGCAAAAGCTGGCGCAATTTCTGGAAGAACTTTAATGCATCTTCTTTATCAACAAAGGAGAATTCTGCTTCCAAAATTTTGTAAATAAAATCAAAGGTATAAATCTGTCTTTCGGCAGTAGTTGCCTCATCCACCTTATCAAAGGCATTCTGCTGCAGGTAAACAAAGTCGAAAAATTCACCCTTAAGAAAAACTATATAATCGGGAAGGGAAGTCCCTTCCTCGCCGATAACCTTCATCATCTGCGCCACATCATGGCTTTTGCGCAGGATTTCATGGCCCCTCTCCTCCTGTTTATCGTCGATAAAACCCTTGTACTTGCTCCAGCTTATCAAAGGGTCGATTGCCGGGTATCTTCTGGCATCTGAGCGCTCGCGCGAAAGCCCGTGAAAAGCGCCTACGACTTTTAGCGTTGCCTGCGTAACCGGCTCTTCAAAGTTTCCTCCTGCGGGGCTGACTGCTCCGCCTATTGTCACTGAGCCCATACTCCCGTCGTAAAGTTTTACCAGGCCTGCCCGTTCGTAGAATGAAGCGATGCGCGATTCAAGGTACGCAGGGAATGCCTCTTCGCCCGGAATCTCCTCAAGCCTTCCAGACATCTCGCGCATTGCCTGGGCCCATCTGGATGTTGAATCTGCTAAAAGCAGGACATTCAGTCCCATCTGACGGTAATATTCTGCGATAGTCACGGCAGTATAAACGCTTGACTCTCTTGCCGCAACAGGCATGGAGCTTGTGTTACAGATAATTACTGTACGGTCTATCAAGGGCTTATTCGTGCGCGGGTCAATTAATTCTGGAAAGGTCTTTAAGGTTTCAACCACTTCTCCGGCGCGCTCTCCGCAGGCGGCAATAATCACCACATCAACCTCTGCATGCCGGCTGGTTAACTGCTGAAGGACTGTTTTGCCTGCGCCAAAGGGGCCGGGTATGCAGTAAGTCCCTCCGAGCGCAACAGGAAAAAGAGAATCTATTAGCCGCATCTTGGTGACCAATGGGTCTTTCGGTTTTAATTTCTCCTGGTAAGCGCAAATAGGTATTTTTACCGGCCAGTTCTGCGCCAGAAATACATCGGTTTCCCTTCCTTCGGCATCTTTAACCTTAGCAACCGGCTCTTTTAAATTATACTTGCCTTTATTGGCTACATCGGCCACTTCCAGTATCCCGCGCAGGCTAAAAGGCGCAAAGATAAAATGTTTGAATATTTTTTCCGGGACAAAACCGACTCTTTCTCCGGAGCGTATTTTATCTCCCGCCTTCACCAAAGGCGTAAACTCCCATTCCTGCTCTTCAGGAAGCGCTTTTAAGTAAATCCCTCTTTTTAAAAAGAAACCACACTTTTGCGCTAAAAGCGGAAGCGGGTTTTGCAGGCCGTCAAAGATCTGGCCTAAGAGCCCGGGCCCAAGCTCAACTGAAAGTAGTTCTTCGCTAAACTCAACCTTATCTCCGACTTTCAAGTCTACGGTACTCTCAAAAACCTGCATCTCCGCCGTATTTGCGCGCACCCGTATCACCTCTGCCTTAAGGCGCTCCTCTTTATGAATTATGTAGGCGACCTCATTTTGAATTACAAAGGTATCAAAATCCACGCTAACCATGTTGCCGTTTATCCTTGCGATAATCCCTGTTCTTTCTGCAGGCATTTTAACCTCGGTTAATTTTTGCTAAGCTCACCCTCTAAAAGACTGGCCTTATCCGACCTATTTATCCTCTCCCAGCGTTCCAGAATCAAAAGTTTACTCGCGTATACGATCAGAAAATCCAGGTCAAAGTAATGGCCTATACTAAGTTCGTCTAAGAAATTCCACCTTTCTTTGTCTAAAATCCTTTCTCCTTCTAAAGGAGATGGATTTCTGTGCGCAGCTAAAGCAATATGATAGATTGATTGCCCGGTATAACCGTCAGGCCTGAGGTATTTTTCAGGATCTATTTTTTTATGCGCGGCCCTAATACGCACTAGTTCGTTCCTGAGTATGGTGTCAAAACCCTGTATTTTTTTTATTATCCCGGGGTTCGGCGTTTGCGTTTGCCCGCCAGAAATTGCCTTCAAAGACTCAAAGTCTTTCTGCGGTATAAACTCCGCGCACATTGACAAGAATACTTCAAAAGGAAAAGGCGGCTTTGCTTCGAAATTAAGCATCGGGAGGCTTGAAATAAGGTATACGTAAAAATTCGGCATCAGGGTTGTAAAATATCTTTTAGTTTGGGTTTTAAGAATGTCCCGATGTATTCCGCGAGGGCCTTGTCGCTGAAATCAAACTGGGATTTTCCCGCGTCAAAACTTATCAAAAAGCCTCCGCCAATGCTTTCAACGGGCTTTAAAATAATTTCTTTTTTCGCCGCATCTTTTAGTTTTTCCAGGAGCCCGCTTGAAAGCGCGCGCAAATCATCCTTATTCAGAGAAATTACTATCTCCGCTTTTTCCTGGCGAGGCAAACCCTGAATAATGCTATTCAAGATCTTAAAAAGGTGCTCAGGGGAAAGCGCGCTGCGCGCCTCGCTTATAATAAGCTTCTCAAGCATGGCATTAATCTCCTGCCTTAAAGAAAGCAGGAGGTCGCGCCCTGCCTGAGCAAGGAGCGTTTTTTCTTTTTCCTGCATCTTTGAGGCCTTATCCTTGGCCTCTTCTGTTATTTTTTTTGCCTCAAGCCTTGCTTTTTCCAGGATCTCCCCTGCCTCCTGCCTTGCGCGGCCTTCTATTTCTTCTGCCTTTTCCTGCGCTGCCTTAACCCCCTCCTCATTTATCTTCTCTATCAGTGTTTTTATATCTTCTGCCATAAATACGCTCCTTAATTTAACAAGCCATCTATTGCCTTTACAGGATCCTCTGCTTCAAGTATGGGTCTTCCAACTACTATATAATTAGCTCCGGCTTCAATTGCTTCTTTTGCAGTCACAACTCTTTTTTGATCGTCAGTTACTGATTTATCGATCCTTATTCCGGGAGTTACAATCAGGAATTTTTTACCTAATTTTCTGCGCAAGAGGCCTGCCTCTCTTGCCGAACACACCACGCCGTCAAGCCCTGATTGCAAGCCTGTTTTCGCTAATCTTAAAACCGGGTTAGGGCCTGTCTTCTGGCTGGTTAAAACCGTAACCCCTATTAACAAGGGCCTTTTTAATTTAAGGCGGCCTGCTTCATCTTTCGCTGCGGCTTGCGCTCCCCTCAACATTTCTTCTCCGCCCGAAATATGAAGGGTAAGCATTTTCACTCTCTGCCGCACTGCCGAGCGCACTGCATTCGCTACCGTGTTTGGGATGTCAAAAAGTTTCAGGTCCAAAAACACCTGGGCGCCTTTTTTATTGATATACCCGATTATCTCAGGACCGCAGAGAGTAAATAGCTGCAGGCCTACTTTAAATATTCTTATTTCAGGATAAAGTTTATTTACAAAATACCTTGCTTTTTTTTCAGTATCTACATCCAAGGCAAGAATTATTTTTAAGCGCAGCTTCATATATTTAAACTGCCGACCAGGCTTTTTATATCCTTTATATTGTTTTTTATCAGGTATTTTTTTATTCCTGAAATTATCTCTGCAGTTATCCCGGGGTTAACGAAATTCGCAGTCCCAACACTAACTGCTGTTGCTCCGGCAATAAAAAACTCTAGGGCGCTTGAAGCGTCTATTATACCACCCATTCCTATAATTGGAATATTAATTTTTTGCGCAATTTCCCAGGCCATCCTTACAGCAACAGGCCTTATGGCAGGGCCGCTTAATCCTCCTGTTACGGATGCGATTTTTGGGGCCCTCTTAGTTATGTCTATAGCCATCCCGGTAAGCGTATTAATAAGTGACACTGCATCGCTTCCTGCCGACTCTGCCGCCAAAGCGACTTCAACTATATCTGTTACATTGGGGGATAATTTGGTGATAATGGTCTTTTTAGTAGCTTTTCTCACCCTCTCCACAATGCTGTAAGTTGCTTTTGGGTCCTGAGAAATCAACGATTGGCTGTTTTCGGCCGGCGGCTGGCGGCCGGCGGCTGGCGGCTTAATATTTGGACAGGATATATTCAGTTCAATGGCGTTAACTTCCTTAATTTTATCTAACCGCTTGGCGAGCGTGACAAATTCATCCGGGTCTTTTTCAGAAGCAATGCTGACGATTACTGGCACCCCGATTTTCTTTAAAATAGGTAGTTTTTCCTTAATAAACTTCTCAACTCCCGGATTCTCCAGGCCTATGGAATTAAGCATACCTGCCGGGGTCTCGCAGGTGCGCGGCGCGGGATTTCCCTGACGGGGCTTTAAAGTTATTGTCTTGGATACGAGCGCGCCTAAACCTTTTAAATCCAGAAAGCCCTTAAATTCCTCTGCGTAGCCGAAGGCCCCGGAGGCAACCATCACCGGATTCTTCAGTTTAAGCTTACCTATATTAACTGATATTTTTGGAGTCATTTTACTTTGTTAAAATCATCCTGATTGAAATAAATAAAAGGTAGACGCCGAATAATTTCTTTAGCATGGGATCTGATACATGATGGATGATATTGGCACCCAGAAGCCCGCCGATAAAAAATCCGATACAGATAAAACCTGCCATGGAGAGCTTCACGTTACCTGACTGCCAATAACGCCAGGCTGCTAAAAGCCCGATAGGCGGAACCAGGATTGCCAGAGTTGTGCCTTGCGCCTGATGCTGCGTAAGGCCAAAGAGGAAAACCATTGCCGGGATTAAAATAGTGCCCCCTCCTATTCCAAACATCCCGCCGAAAATACCCGCCACTAATCCTAAAATTATATAAAGCGCGTAATTCATTTTAACCTCCTTAAAAGCTCGGCTCAATGCAAAGTATCTTATATTTCCTGAGGCCCTTCAGCCCACCTTGTATAAAACTTAGGTTTGTCGGGCACCATTTTCCTTGCAAGAAACTTCGTCCGCCAACGAAGTTGGCGGACTCAGGACTTTTCCTTACGAAGTTTCAGTGGT
>CAKKQZ010000007.1 GCA_919902445.1 Omnitrophica bacterium GWA2_41_15
CAGGTAAACAAACCCCGACGCTTGGCGTCGGGGTAGTTCAAATTATACTTGACAATTTAAAGTTATACTTTAAAATAGCAAGTATGTACATTACGCGCCTGATTGAAAAAACTTTAAAAGAAGCCGTAGAGTCTTTTCCCGCTGTTTTTATCGGTGGCCCGAGAAGAGCAGGGAAGACTACTCTGTCAAAGTCGTTTCTTAAAGGGTATAATTATGTTCTTTTAGATGAGATAGATGTGCGCTCGCTTGCCCTTGAAGATCCGCGCGGTTTTCTGGAGAAATACCCGCCTCCTGTAATTATTGACGAAATTCAAAACGCTCCCGGACTTTTATCATATATTAAAGCCTGCATTGAGCACAATAAGAAACCGGGGCAGTGGGTTTTAACCGGTTCTCAGCAGTGGGCGCTGATGAAAGGTATCAGCGAAACTTTGGCCGGCCGCATCGCTATCCTGCATTTGTATCCTTTTTCTCTGGGAGAGGCGCAGAAGACTGCGCGGATTCATTTGAGCGAAGCTGACGGATTTCTAAATGCTCTTTTTCAGGCCAGGAAACTTCCGGGAAAGATTATGCCGCTTGGGTTATGGATTTTGCAGGGAGGCTACCCCGAGGTAGTGCTTAACAAAAGAATATCACGAAAACTATGGTTTTCCAGTTATCTACAGACTTATGTTGACCGGGATGTCCGCGGTTATATAAAGCAGTCAAACCTGCACGATTTTGAGAGGTTTGTAAAGCTTTTGGCGGCGCGCACGGCTCAGGAGCTCAATTGTTCGACGCTCTCGCGGGATATCGGCGTTTCTGTCCCTACTATAAAATCATGGCTTACGCTTTTGGAAGCAAGCGGCCTTATATTTTTCTTGATGCCGTATCACAAAAATTTCGGGAAAAGAATTATTAAAGCTCCCAAGTGTTATTTTATTGATACGGGGATTGTTTCCTACCTTGTCGGGCTGCAAAGCGGGCAGCATGCGCTCCAAGGGCCTATGGCAGGGGCGCTCTATGAAACGGCATGCGTTTCCCAGTTTTATAAACGGTTTTTAGCTTTTGCCGATCCCTGCTCGCTTTACTATTATCGTAGCACAGACGGACTGGAGGTAGATCTTTTGATTGAGACCGGCAAAATGATTTATCCTGTTGAAATGAAATTATCTTCAACCATTGATTACAGGCGGGTGAGCTCTTTAATAAAGTGGCTTGAGATTTCACGCGTCAAAGATGCCCGCGGGCTGGTTATTTCCACTTCCAAAGAATTGGGAATTATGGGGAAAAACACAGTGAACTGCCACTACTCGCTAATTTGATAAGAGGGGACAGCGGCTATTTTCTTTGAAAATAGCCGCTGTCCCCTCATACGCACGA
The DNA here is from genome assembly GCA_919902445.1 of Omnitrophica bacterium GWA2_41_15. Taxonomy (GTDB): domain Bacteria; phylum Omnitrophota; class Gorgyraeia; order Gygaellales; family Profunditerraquicolaceae; genus CAKKQZ01. The sequence continues at coordinate 1,363 of CAKKQZ010000007.1, forward strand.
GCTTTAATTCCTTTA
>CAKKQZ010000008.1:0-31297 GCA_919902445.1 Omnitrophica bacterium GWA2_41_15
TTTCAGTATTGGCAGCAATGTATAAGAAGCGTCTGAAAGCTTATAAGACAATGGGATATGAGATTAAAGAGGAAAGTTCTTTGGCTGTAGATGTTCTGATATAGAAGTTTTGTCCAGTGTTCCGAATCAAACAAAACATAATTCTTTTTTAGGTTTCCATACTGAAGAATCTATGGTAAAATTAATATTTATAGAGATTAATCTTATTTAATTGCGGGAAATAACTAAATTTCTGCCCCTTGCCCCGCTTCGCGGGATTTCGTTGGATAAAAGCAAGAGGTGCTCAAAAATATCGGTTTTCTCCTCCTACGCCTTCGGCTTCGGAGGATTTCGTTAGATTGATTTTTATTGGTGCTCAATTTTGGCAAAATTTTGGTGCGGTCGAAATTTTGCCTGCGCTTCTCAAGCATTGTTCGCAAGAAGCTTTGCGTTACCGCGTCCGTGTAGTTTTTAGGGAGTAGTAGCGGCAAGGCGGACGAACTAGCCTTAGAAACAAAAATTTTTAGCTGGTAAAACTTGTTGGTGTGAGGACGCTGTGTTTTGCGGCTGCCCCCACACAGCCGCAAAACACAAGCAAAGCTGAACACGCATTGTATTAGCAAGAAGGCCGCCGCCGAGGCGGCCGCCCAGCGAGGCTTCTGCCCACAGAAGCCGAGCGGTGAACCGGGAAATACGGGAGCGCGCTCCGCGCGCGGTGCATTATAGATATTTCATTACTAACCGGCTTCCCCGGATATTAAAAACAAATCAGGCAATGTGGGAGCCGCAACAGCGGTAAAGATAGATTAATTTGGTGTGTTTATAAAAATGGTTCGAACGAAACGGTAAACGCACCTTATAAATTACAAATTTAGCAAAGGAATTTGGCGGTAAAAACTTCTGACATCGTCGCAAGCACACCGCCAAGTAAGAAGGGGTTCTTGATGCCTTACACAGTCCTAGCCCTAAAATGGCGGCCTAAGAACTTTGACGAGGTTATCGGCCAGTCCGCTATAGTTACGAACCTTAAAAACGCGGTGCGTAAAAACATGCTCGCCAACGCTTATCTTTTTGCGGGGCCGAGGGGTGTCGGTAAAACATCTACTGCAAGAATTTTAGCCAAAGCGCTTAATTGCAAAGAGGGTCCTACCGTGAACCCCTGCGGAAAGTGTCCGTCATGCCTGGAGATAGCGCAGGGCCGTTCGCTCGATGTTATCGAGATAGACGGCGCCTCCAATAGAGGTATTGATGAAATAAGGGTGTTACGCGAGAATGTCAAGTTTGCCCCTGTTCAGGGAAAATACAAAGTTTATATCATAGATGAGGTGCACCAGATAACAACCGATGGTTTTAATGCGCTGCTAAAAACCCTCGAGGAGCCCCCGCCTTATGTTAAGTTTATCTTCGCTACAACGCATCCCAATAAAGTAATCCCGACGATACTTTCAAGGTGCCAGCGTTTTGATTTCAGGCGTATTCCGGCAATGGAGATTGCCGGGCAATTAGAGCGCATTGTTTTAACTGAGAAAATAGACGTGGATAAAGAGGTGCTTTTTGCCATTGCCAAAAGCAGCGACGGCTCATTAAGGGACGCGGAATCGGTCCTTGACCAGCTGGCTTCTTTTGCGCAAGGCAAGATTTCTTTAAAAGACGTGGTTTCAGTTTTAGGTATTGTTGAGCAGGAAGCGCTTTTTGAAATCACCGATGCGATAATCAAAAAAGACCCTAAGGCAACACTGGGCCTGCTGAATGATATTATCGATAACGGCAAGGATATCAGCGTATTCCTGTTAAGCCTGATAGAACATTTCCGTAACCTTATGATTGCCAAGGTCGCAAAGGCAGACGCAAAATTAATAGACCTTCCGCAGGAAACCTGCGAGAAATTATTGCTGCAAAGCAACGCATTAAGTATGGATGAGATATTCAGCGCTTTTAATATCCTGGTAAATACCCAGGAGATGTCCAAGCGGTTGGAGTCGCTGCGCATCCCCTTAGAAATAAGCCTGGTAAGGTTAGCGCATAATAAGAAAGAGGCCGTCGGTTTAAAACAGGTTTCGCAAGCCCCAAGGGAGGCCGCGGTAAAAGAGGAAACTGTGGAAGAGAAAATCAAGGACGACCCTCCGGAGGACCCTCCGGCGCAAAACGTTTCGCTGGATGATATAAAGGGTTGCTGGGAAAATATTATTAATAATTTAAGCAGGATAAAAATGTCCGTGGCTACTTACCTGAATGAGGGTGAGCTGTTAAAGGCGCAGGGGAACGTCCTTACAATATCTTTTCCCAGTAATTATTCTTTGCATAGGGAGGCGCTTGAGCGAAAAGACAACAAAGCGCTTATCGAAAAGAGTATATCGGAATTATTAAATACAAGCGTGCGGGTAAATTTTATACTCTCGCAGGAATTAAAACATAAAGATGAAATTGAAAACAACCCGGCGATAAAATCAGCCCTTGAGATGTTTCATGGAAGAGTGATTAAAGAGGAATAATGGCAAATTATACCGATTCCATAGATAAATTAATTGAAAGTTTGGTTAAGCTTCCCGGTATCGGAAGGCGAAGCGCAGAGCGTATTGTAAACTATATCTTGAGCGTTTCAAAAGATGAAATAAAAAATTTATCCGATGCGATAAATAAAGTAAAAGAGAATGTTCGGTTTTGCAGTATATGCAATAACCTTAGCGAGCAGGACCTTTGTAAAATATGCAATGACGCCCGCCGCCAGAAGGATGTTATCTGTATCGTCGGGAAGACAAGCGACGTTACGGCGATAGAGAAGGCGGGAAATTTCACCGGCGTGTATCACGTATTGCTTGGTTCAATAGCGCCCCTTGAAGGCCGCGGCCCGAGCGACTTGAAAATAGAAGGCCTGCTTCAGAGGATAAGGCAGAATCATATCAAGGAAGTGATTATCGCAACAGACGCAGATACAGAAGGCGAAACCACAGCCATGTATTTAACCAAAATAATCAAGCCATTGGGCGTAAGCGTAAGCCGCATCGGCTTAGGGCTGCCGGTCGGTTCAAATCTTGAGTACGCAGACGCAACTACCATTTCTAAGTCCCTTGAATCCCGCCGCACAATTTAATTTATCCCATGATTACTATAATTAATCTTTACAAAAATTACGGCAAAAAAGTTTTATTTGAAGATATCTCGCTTAATATCAACCTCACAGAGAAAATAGGCCTTATCGGCCCCAATGGGTCAGGAAAAAGTACTTTGTTTTCCCTTATTTTGGGAGAAATAGAGCCGTCAGCCGGAGAGGTTAAGCTTAACAAAAATATCCATATAGGATACCTTCCGCAGGAATCAAGTTTTAAATCCGAGAGGACTGTTTTAGCTGAATTGACCGAAGGCGACGGAATGATAATGCGCTTAAAAAACAAAAAGCAGGAATTGGAAGAGAAGGGCCAGGCCGGCTCAAAGCATTACGGAGAAATATTACATAATTTAGAAACTCTGGGATTTTTCGAGTTAGAGCATAAGGCAAAAAAGATTTTGATGGGTTTAGGGTTTAAGGAAATGGATTTTAACCGCCCCATATCGCAGATGAGCGGCGGTTGGCAGATGAGGTCATTGTTGGCAAAACTCCTTACTTATCACTACGACCTTTTGCTGCTTGATGAGCCTACAAATTATCTCGACCTGAACGCCGCGCTCTGGCTTAAAGATTATTTATCAGGTTTTAAAGGTACATTCATTATGATTTCACACGATAAGGCCTTCCTGACCGATGTTACAAATTACACATTGATTTTGGAAAACGGTTCGATTGCCAAGGTACATGGTAACTACGAGCATTATGAACAGATAAAAGAAGAGAGGCTGAGGCATTTAGACAAGCAATTTAAAGAGCAGGAAAAGAAAAGAGAGCAATTGGAAAAGTTTGTTTCGCGTTTTCATGCCCAGCCTAACAAAGCCGCAGCCGTGCGCGCAAAACGCAGCGCCTTAGAGCGTCTTGAAAAAGAAGCTGTTGAGCTGCCGCCAAAACATAGGGAGAGCATCGGGAATTTTCATTTTCCTCCCGCGAGAAGAAGCGGATATAGAGTCATGCAACTAGAAAAGGCCTCGAAATCTTACGGAGAAATTCAGGTTTACAAAGATTTGGATTTTGAGATTGTCCAAGGAGAAAAGGCGGTTTTAGCAGGTGAAAACGGAGCAGGCAAGTCAACGCTTTTAAAAATTCTCTCCGGTGTAGTTGATATTGACAGCGGTTCGCGCATAATTGGGCATAATGTGGAGATAGGATATTTTTCTCAGGCACGCACCGATGTATTAAACCTTGAGAATACCGTCCTTCAGGAGGCATATTCTGCAGCTTCCGGATATATGCCCGAAGAGAGTATCAGGACTATCCTTGGAGCGTTTTTATTTACCGGAGACGATGCCGATAAAAAAGTGAAAGTTTTGTCAGGCGGAGAAAAGAGCCGGCTTATCCTGGCTAAACTCCTGATTAATCCTCCTAATTTTCTCTTGCTTGATGAGCCCACAACCCATCTTGACGTGGATGCAGTGGATGCGCTTGTCAGCGCACTCACAGATTACGAAGGGACTATCGTGTTTATCAGCCATGATATTTATTTTGTGCGTTCAATCGCAAATAAAGTTTTTGAGGTTAAAAACGGAAGGATTAGAAAAGTTTCCGGAGGTTTTGATTATTATTTGGAGAAGAAAGACGAACCGATTAAGGGACTGTCCCCCTCACAGCTAAATCGAAGCAGGTCACAGGGGACTGTCCCTGACTTTATATTGGCAAAAGAGAAGGCTAAAGAAGAAGAGCGCATGCGTAAGGAAGAAGAGAAAAGGCGTAAGGCGCATAACGCCTCTATTCGCGAGAAAATAAATAAGTTAGAAAAGGAGAAAGAGAAGCTTCAGTTGGAAAGTTATGCCAAGGCGCGCGTATTATCTAATCCGAGAATTTTCAGGGACGAAGATACTGCAAGGGCATATGGACGCAGGCTGAAAGAAATAGATAAGTTATTTTCTCTAACTGATGTTGAAATAAAAGAACTGGAGAAGCAGATTATATAGGGACTGCCCCGCAAACAGTTACGGTTAACAGTTACGGGACATTTTCCGTCAAAGCAATAAAAAGAGTAGTTCAATGGAAGGTGTCCCGCCGATGAACAGGAGACTGTCCCGTTTAGCGAATGCCGTCTAAAAGTTGCTTGACTGAAGTCTTATTTAGGGTAAAATGACTTCCACTATTCCCCCTTAGCTCAGTTGGTAGAGCGAGTGGCTGTTAACCACCAGGTCCGAGGTTCGAGTCCTCGAGGGGGAGCCAGAATGATGTCGGCCACAGTAGCGATACTGTGGCTGTCTTTTCCTATAGAAGTAAAGGTCATAATAAAAGGCAGCAAAAAGGTTCATCTCAATTTTAACAGGATGTTTTCTTTTGAGGTAAAGCCTGGCTGCCAGAATACTGAAAGCGAGATACTTAGCGTAGCCTGAGTTTCTCGCTTTTTTTGTTGTAAAAAGGCCATTTGAAGTCTAGAAAATGCTAAATTAATATATCCGCCAGAAAAATCTTATTTGATATCCGATTATTAAATATTAAAGAAACCGTATCAATGGAAATATGCATTAGTTTAGCTTTTAAATCTTAGTTTTTACAAGGCGCGGAATAAAAAAATCTTGACGGCAACAAAATTATAAGGTATAGTTAAATCGTCTTAAGATTTTGATAATTTGGTGAAGCTTCAAGCAGCCTTATTGAAAGAATCAAGGGGCTGGTTTCCGAATCGCGTAAGTTCGGAAGCCAGCCCTTTTTTTGTGTTGACAAAGGTAAAAACGCGATGTATATTTTAGCTAGTAGAAAAAAAGTAAGATTTATCCAGTCGCAGTATCCTCGGTCTCGTAACTTAAGCAGATCAGAGAAAAACCGGGCTGGCATTTCCGAACTAAAACGCGGAAGTGCCAGCCTTTTTGTTTTTTAGGTTAAAAAATAGGATTATGAAGACATGAATAACTCCACCTATTCCACAAGCGACCTCTGGCTCTCAGCCTTCCTAAAAGCAAAAGGCCTAAAGATCATCCGCATTGAAGGAAATAACAGAAGAGCTGTCTTTGTCTTTGAGGACTCTCCCGATAGGAAAGCCTTGATTGAAGAATTCTACAATAACGGTTCTATCGGCATAAACCTAATTAAGAACGCTATGGCAGATTTAAAATCAGCTATATTTAACATGGACTAAAACAAGGAGTGGTGAAAAATGCAAGATGAAAAGATGAACGAATTGGTTGAACAATACCACAAGGCCTTACCTGAGCGAATCCGCACCTACCTTAACCAAAGATGCCTTCCTAATGAAATCATAGACAGATTCAAAATCGGCTGGACCGGTAAGGTAATAGCCATTCCCATTTATAACAAAGATAACGAATACGCCTTCTTTAAATTCCGCAAGGATCCAATCTGGGATGCTTCCTCAACCCCTAAATACTGGTATAAAAAAGGCGCACAAGCAGAACTCTACGGCTGGGAAAATGTTACCAGCCCTAAGCCAATCCTGATTATCTGCGAAGGGGAATTTGACCGCCTAGCCTTAGAATCTAAAGGCATCCCGGCAATAAGCTCTACAGGCGGAGCAGGGACTTTTAAGGATGAATGGATTCCTTATCTTAAGGAAGTCTCAAACCTCTATATCTGCTTTGACCGGGATGAGGCAGGAGCGACTTTTGCCCTGAAGCTCATGGAAAAACTACCCCATGCCAAATTTATCTCATTATCAGGTCTTTCAGAAGGAAAGAAGGATATCACGGATTTCTTTGTCTTAGGTAACACATTAGAAGATTTTAATAAGCTCTTAAGGCAAGCCAAAACCTTAGATGAATTAAACTTCTTCCTTAATAGCTTAGATTCCCAAGAAGTAAGCTTCTTTAATCCTTCGCAGGAGTTTATCAATAATAAAGCCTATTTTACTATCCCGGTCATAGAATACGATAGAGAAGCTAAGAACCATCTTAAACAGCTTTATTATGTCATAACCAGCGAAAGAAGGCTGCTTCGCCTTGAAAATGAAGATGAGTTTTACACAAAACACGGCTTATTGATTAAGCAGCTTCCCTTAATTAAGGATATCGAATCGCGCTGGCCAAATAGGCTTATTAAAGAATACCTCTTTAATGGCTATACGCCTTTGCCAGCTGAAGTATTCCAACAAATAAAAGCTATCTACCTTAAGTATTGCGAGCTAAAGGAAAGTAACTGGTACTCTGTTTTAGTCCTCTGGGTAACAGGCACATATTTATATTACCTCTTTGAGACTTACCCCTACCTTGAAGGTATCAAGAATACCGGTAAGTCTAAAACCGCAAGAATCACAACCCGTTTATCTTTTAACGGCATCCTTTCGGTAAACATTTCTGAAGCTACCCTCTACAGGGATATAGAATCTTTAAGGCCTACCTTAGGAATTGATGAGGCAGAGATCTTAAAAGACCCTGAGAAAAGTAAGCTGATAAGAGCCATCCTGAATGCCGGCCACTTTAAAGGGGCAAAGGTCCTACGCCAGGAGAAGACTTCAAAAGGCACCTTCTTTACCAGGCACTACTCTGTATATTCTCCTAAATTAATCGCTAATATCAGAGGTTTAGAAGATACCTTAGAAAGCCGGACCATTAAGATAATTATGCTTCGGGCCAAGACTGAGAAAGGCCTTCTCCTTGACACTGAAAGCTCTGAAGACTGGAATCATCTTCGGCACCTCTGTTACTGTTTCTGTCTTTGCTACTTCAAAGAAATAAAACAAATCTACCTTACTGATCCAGAAGTAAAGATTGCCAATAACCGCTTTAATGATCTCTGGAGCCCAGTACTATCCATAGCTAAATTCGTCTTTAAAGACAATCAAAGCGAGTTTAACGCTATTAAGGATTTTGCTTTTGAGCAGATAGGCTTATCCCAGGAAGACAGCCTTGATGAGCGCACACATGCTTTTTTATCTGCCTTAAGGGATTTGACAGCAGCCGGCAATGCTTCTTGCTCAAGCCAGGAAATTAAAGATGCAATAAAGCCTTATCTAGAGGAGGACGAGTTTACTACCATCAATACCAAGTGGCTTGGCTGGAGGTTAAAGTCATTCGGCCTAAGTAAGGGTAAACAAAGATCAAACAGAGGGCATCGCTACCAGCTTGCTAAAAAGGACGTGGATGATGTACTGGAGCGATACCTTGACATAGACTATGCATCTCCAGAAAAAACTACACGAACTACACCAACTACACTAACCTAGTGTAGTTTTTTATTAAAAAGTGCAGTTTTAGTGTAGTTTTTGTGCAGTTCTTTCAAAGGTTTTGTGCTTAAAGTGTAGTTGATGTAGTTTTTTCAGGCAAACAGGGTAGTAGGTTAGTTTATTTATCTATGGATGAGAAATTAGTCTATAAGAAAGACCAGAGATTAGAAGAGGTAGAAGATAAGATTGCCGATATTCTATCAGAGGCTATCTATTCTTACATAATCAGAAAGGGCCTATTGAAGAATGTTAATCAGCAAGATAATAGTTCGCAATCCGAAAAAGGCTTGACAAAGGAGAGCTAAGATGGTATCTTTTAATTGTATTTCGGTAAATAATTATCTTTCGGTAAACAGCGAAGAGATTAAAGGGGAAATTAAAATGCTATTAGAAAGGCATATTTTAGATAGAGTCCCTGGCCTCATCAGGAATAATATTCCTACCCTTACAATAAAGAAGATCCTGCGCCAGCCTCAAGTTAAAGGCGCAAGTGTAGATATGATACTTGATGTTGAGGTTAGCGGCAAGAATAAAAAACTTATTATTGAAGTTAAATCCAGGGGTTTTCCTCTGCAGATACTGCAAAGTGTCTCGCTTTTGCTTAAAGCCAGTTCCCAAATAAAAAACAGCTATCCTGTTTTTGTCTCAGATTTTATTTCTAAAAGAGGCGCTGCTATCTGTAAAGAGAATAATATCGGTTATATAGACTTAACGGGCAATTGTTATTTAGGCCTAAAAGAAGCCTATATCGAAAAAGCTGGCGAAGAACAGATACAAAGAACGCGCAGTATCTTAAAGAAATTATTCTCTCCTAAAGCTACCAGGATTGTCAGGGCGTTGCTTGATGAGCCAAAAAGATTATGGGGGATAACGGAGTTATCTGAGGCTGTTAAGGTTGCATTGGGATATACGCACGAAGTTATAAGTAAACTCCTTAAAGAAGGTTACATAATCCGCAAGGAAGATAAGCAGATTCAGTTGTCTCATTCAGCAGATTTGCTAAATGACTGGGCAAGCCAGTATAAGATTGCTTCGGAATCCATCCATTCCTATTACTCTTCTATAAAAGACCCCCAAGAACTGATGAAAAAAATAGCTAAGGTGGCAAAGGAAAACAAAATTACTTATTGCTTTACGCTTCATAGTGGAGCTTCTTTGGTTGCGCCCTTTATGCGTTTTAGCGATGTTCATTTTTATTACCTTGGAGACCTTAAGAAAATTGTCAAACAATTGGAACTGGAAGAGATTGAATTTGGGGGTACGGTTCATCTCATTGAGCCTTATGATGAAGGTATATTTTACCGAAAACAAACCATCGAAGGTAAAGACGCGGCCTGTAACATCCAACTTTATTTGGATCTCAATCAATATCCAGCCAGAGGAAAAGAGCAGGCAGAGTTCTTGCGCAAAGAAAGGATAAAATATTAAATGGCAAAAAGAGATGCAGAGCAATTTGATTCTGGGATAGTCGGGGCATCAAAATCCGTAATCTTGGAGTTAGGCGTTATTTTACGGAGTTATTTTGAGGATTTAGTTCTGATTGGCGGCTGGGCGCCATATTTTATCTCGCAAGAATATCAACGAAAAGGTTTTGACCATGTGGGCTCAATTGATATTGATATTGCGGTTAATCCTAAAATAACGGAAAGAAAATACGGCACAATCATAAGCCTCATAGAAGAGAGAGGCTATCAGAGAGTTCAGGATGAATTGGCAGATGTTTTTGAATTTAGGTTTGAGCGCAGGATAATTTCTCCACATGATAAAAAAGAATATACCATAGGCATAGATTTTCTGACTTCGCATTTTGGCGATAAAAAGACAGGAGTGGTTCACCGAAGAGTCCAGCCTGATCTGCAGGCGCTAAAGGCAAAAGGTTGTGAACTTGTATTTGATCATTTCTTTACTATGGAAATTAAAGATATCCTGCCGGGAGATGGCGAGGCAGCCTGTAAGTGGAAGGTCGCTAATATTGTGGGCAGTTTAGTGATGAAATCCTTTGCTTTGGGCGGGCGATACAAAGAAAAAGACGCCTACGATATTCATTATCTGATTGCTAATTATAAAGATGGCCCTTTATCTGTATCAGAAGAATTTAAGCCGTATCTGGACAATGAGATTATTCAGGAAAGCCTATCTCATGTTAAAAATGCCTTCTTAGATATAAAGTCCAATGGCCCAGCTTGGGTGGCAAATTTCCATAACATCACCAACGAACGAGAGCGAGAGGTAAAAATCGCAAGTGTCTATAAAGATGTAAATAAGTTTCTAAAAGAATTGGGGTTAATTTAAGGATTAACATATGAAACGCTGCGGATTGTATATCAGAGTAAGCACGGAACGCCAGGTCAAAGTTGAAGAAGGCTCCTTAAAGAACCAGGACCAGCTTTTGACTCAACATATCGAGTTAAAGAGTAAAATTTCGCAGGAAAACTGGACTATTGTAGAACGTTATATTGATGAAGGTAAATCCGCAAAGGACACCCATGGCAGGCCTGCATATCTAAGGATGATTCAGGATATCGAAAAAAGTCGAATAGATACAATTCTTTGTACCGCATTATCAAGGATAAGCAGGTCTACGAGGGATCTGCTTGATATGGTGGATTATTTCCGGGAGAAGAATGTAGACTTTATCTGTTTGAAAGAGGATTTTGATACTACTACTGCGCAAGGCAAGTGTTTTCTTACGATTATGGGCGCGTTAAACGAATTTGAAAGAGAGCAGACCTCAGAACGCACCCGGGCAAATATGCTTGCCAGGGCAGAGCGAGGCCTGTGGAACGGCGGCCAGCTTTTGGGGTTTGACCTAAACGCACAGAAGAAAGGCTACATTATCCCTAACGAAAAAGAAAAGGCAATAGTAAATCTTTGTTTTGATACCTACCTTGAATGCGGTTCAGTTTTAAAGACCTGCGAGATTGTTAATCCTAAAGGCTACCACACTAAAGAATACACGACAAGAGACGGCAAATTCCACTCCGGCAAGAAGTTTTCTTATACGCCAATGTTAGCGCTTCTGACCAATTTAGCCTATATAGGTAAAAGGGAAATTAATAAAAAATGGATGCATAAACCACAGGAAAGCTTGACTGAAGAAAAGAGATATAAAACCGTGGATGCTGTTTGGGAGGCCATTGTAGACAAAGAAAAATTCTACAAGGCCCAAAAGTTGCTCAAAGAAAATCTTCAGCATAAATATAATGGCGCAAAGCCTACAAGGCATTTTTATCTGCTTAATGGAGGTGTGTTGCATTGCCATAAATGTGGTTCTCAGATGGAAGGCAGAAGCTGCTATGGAAACCGCAGAAAGAAGATATATTACTATTATTGCTGCACAAATAGATCCTGTCGGTTTAAGCTTCCTGAATCTGAGATTGAGAATGCAATAAAAGAAGGGATGCGGACCGTTGCCAGTGATGAAAGCATTTTAAGTAAGATAGTAGATAAAACCAATACTAGGTTGAAGCAGGAATTGCCGCGCTTAGCCGGACAGAAACAAAGACTGCAAAAAGAATTGGAATCTTTAACTGGTAAGGCTAGCTACATAATGGAAAAATATATCGGCGTCAAAGAGGGAGAAGAATTCGTTAAAGAAAGTCTTGCTAAGTTATCATTTCGCAAGAGACAGATAGCGAATGAAATTGACACTACCGGGTTCTTGATCAATGACATTGAAAGGGAATCTGTAGATAGTGATTTTATCAGCCAAATCCTGGGCTCATTTGATGAGATATATAGGGATGATGTTAAGCCTTACCAAAAGAAAGAGCTTTTATATGGCGCATTGACAAGGATAGAGCTTTCTGATAAGGTATTAAAGGTAGGTGTTCCACTTGAAAAATCTAACGGAACATCGAATGGCAATACCGGCTTGATATCAATACCAACATCTAACCGCGGAGCCATCTTTGATAAAGGAGTTACTCTTAAGAGTAACTCCTTTTTGTTTTTGGGGCAAAAAATTTTTGAGGAACTGTTGGGCTTGAGCTTGACAGGAATTAAATTCAACTTCAGCTTGATTATCGGTAGAAACTCTGGTATATATCGCGCAGTTCATATAGCTACTATTATTTTGGCAGTTTTGTTTTGACATATTCAAGGAATCTTTCACAATCCTTTAGAGCTTTCTCTGCCTCTGCTCTGAAGATCAGCCTGTCTTCATATTCAGCCATATTTTTAATACTGAGGGTTCTTGAGAGTCTGTTTGCGTTGGTATTTGTTGTTTCATCATCGGCTTTTATTGTCTTAAAAAGAGCCACTGCTTCATTATGGTTTTCGCTGGCATTGCGCTTGCCTAAGAAATATATGCACATTGCATCAGAAGCAGCAATACAGGCGTGGATAGCGCTTATAGTAGCAGCATTACATTCCTGGGCTTCAAAAGAATTTTTTGCCGCATGGTAGCATTCCTTAGCTCTTTTTAAATAATTAGTATATAAAGACTTTTTCACATCCCTAGTTTTAAATTTTGGTGTCATGTCTTATCCTTTCAGAAGGGAAATATTTTCATACCCTTATTTATTTCAGAAAGAAACTTCTGTCTTACTTTTTTCTTTGTTTCTTGTTCAGTTAATATATATGGTGATAGCCTATTCCCGTAGGTTTCGAGGCAAGCATTTGATAATTTCTCCAAGGTAAACCTAAGTTTTTCTTTGTCTTTGTTATCTTTGACTAAGAAAAAAACATCAATATCGCTGTCTAATTCTTCCGCACCTTTAGCAATAGAGCCAAATAAAACCACTTTTTTTACTAAGGCTTTAGGGGTATTCTTTAAAATCATATTTTTCAGGTCATCCAAAGGATCTTTTATGCGAGAAACGCCTTTAACAAATTCAGACAATACTTTAAAAGCATAACTTTTGCGATTAACTTTCCATAAATGGGCTTTGCCAATGGTGACAAAATTGACAAAATTCACTTCGGACAATTCTTGCATCGTTCTATTTATGCTCATATGGGACACCTTTAGGATAGAAGCAATTTCTCTTTCGCTCATTGAAGCTTCGTGAGTTAACAAGAATTCAACGATTTTTAGTTTTGTCTTTGAGTTTAATATATCTATTAATGAAGCGTTAAATTTCATAACATTCTCCTTGTAACTTATCTGTTACAAGTGTAACATGCTTAAAAGGTATGTCAAGCAGTTTTTAATATATTCACCAAATAAACAATCTTGCTTCGTAGGATTAAAAATCCCATCCCTCTTTTAAATGTTCAGGCTTGCGGCTGGGTGGGGGCAGCCGCAAGCCCCGCTCTCTTCAAGAGGGACGGGCGTGCCCGCACCACGCCCGGCCCAGCAGTTTGGTTTTTGAAGCCTTGCGCGTGAGAAACTTTGCCTCCCGCCTTTGTAGGAGTTTTTAGCTTGTTGTAGGCGGGAGCGCCGACAGCGCGGTACATTAAAGATATTTCATTACTGACCAGTTTTCTCGGATATTAAAAACTATTCAGGAGATACGGGAGTTCGTTAAGAGGCGGTGCCTATTGATAGAATAAATTATAAATCAGGTGTGCTGAAAAATGGTTCGTACGCAACGATATGCACACCGAGACTGATACCCATTCCCGTAACAAATTCGCAGTTTTTGTTTGACAAGTAAAAAGTTATGGTATAAAATACAACTAGTATATAAAATTAATCAAGAGGGAGAGATGAAAAGGAAGATAAATTTGTTAATGTGCGTAATTGTTTTTTTGATTTGTTTAAGCGTAACCCTTAGTTATTCGCAAGAAGAACAGATTACCGTCACCACCTATTACCCGAGCCCTTATGGTTCATATAATAGGCTTCAGGCTAATAGGAATGCAATAGGAGATACGAATAATGACGGCCAGTTAACTTCTGCTGACCAGCCGGCAAATGATGGGGATTTGTTGGTTAGGCGTAGTATCGCCATAGGAACATTGGGCGCTACACCAAATGCAAGGTTAGATGTGCGCGTTACTGATGCCACTCGTCCTACTAACCTGTGCGTAAGAAGAGGTTATACTGATGTAAGTGGAACAACAAGTTGCCCGTCAGGATATTATATTGCCTTGGGTAGTTATGCTACTATGGTAACTCCACCCCTGCCCGGTTACATTATTTGTTGTCAGGCATGCATAGATAATGATGGTAATGGTGTATGCGATTAAGGGTATCTTAAGATGAATAATAATGCCCAAAAAATAACCCTGGATGCTAAAGTCTATAACTTAGAAGCAGTATTAAACGCCAGTTATGCCTTTATTGACCGCGCCTATATATTTTTAGATACCGACTCTCAGGGCAAGAGAATAAAGGTTTATATTAAAGGAAAGGATAAGCTTTCCGAGAGGCAGCTTGAGAGAATAAAAGGTGAATTTATGAATGAGCTTTTAGATTGTGCCTTAAGATATGAGATAAGCAGAAATAATAAAAAAATTAGGGAGTATATTGTTGGCCGCGCCCTGTATTCTACCTTGCCTTCTTTGGACTTAGCTGTTTCTAATGAAAAAATTAATTATCAAGAAGATCCTTTAGGCATAGCAAAATCATGGGAAAAGAAATACGGAAAGAAGAAAAATGCAAAAAAACATAAGGTTTAATACTAAGATTTATAAAAAGGAAGCAATTCAGGAAACAATCCTGGCATATGCTCATTTGGCAAAATTTAGAGTTAAGGATAGTAAAGATTATATAGAAGTAAAGATAAAAAACATAGATACAGGGGTTAAGGATATATTTGTAAATGAATTTAACAATTACGCCTTAGGAGCGGCCAAGAAATGCCTCTAGAGCTTAAAAAGATAGATAAACAGAAGGTTGGTTTTTTTCAATTTAAGCGGTTGAATGGCCAATATCTGCTTACCAATGTTATAGGCGACTACATTTTTTTGAAACCTTCAAGCTTTGACGCATATCTTTGTGGTAAAATAGAACAAACCTCCCCTCAAGAATATTCCGAACTGCAAAACAAAGGTTTTATCCGGAGCCAGCTAGATTTTGATAGCTTAGCTCAGAGATACGCCCGAAAGAATATGTTCTTAAGCAATGGAGGGCCTTCTTTACATATTGTGGTGGTTACCTTAAGATGTGACCACAGGTGTGTCTATTGCCAGGCAGGCTCCCAGGATTATAAAGCAAAAGAATTGGATATGGATATTGCTACTGCGGAAAAAGTTGTAGATATAATTTTTGAGTCTCCTAATAAGAATATCACTATTGAATTCCAGGGTGGAGAACCTTTAATTAATTTTGAAACTATCAAATTTATTGTTAAATATGCTCAAAAAAAGAATAAAGAGGCAAAGAAGGATTTAATGTTTACGGTTGTTTCTAATTTAACCTTTATCAATGAAAAGATAGTTAAGTTTCTTTTAGAAAATAGAATTCATATATGTACATCGCTGGATGGGCCCGAGAAGCTGCATAATAAGTGCAGAATTGCTTTAGGGAATAAAAATAGCTATAAGCATACAGTTAAATGGTTAAAAATATTAAAAATAGAGTATAAGAAGAAAAAGCTTCCTTTTAAGCCATCCGCCCTTGCTACAATTACCCGTTTCTCTCTTCCTTATGCAAAAGAAATTATCAATGAGTATGGAAAATTAAGATTGAAAGAGGTGCATCTAAGGCCATTAAGCCCCTTTGGGACTAATAGAAAGTTAGGAGATGCGCTAGCTTTTTCAGCAAGAGAATTCATCGCTTTTTATAAACAGGCCTTAGACTATATAATAGATTTGAATATGGCAGGAAAAGATTTTTGTGAGAGATCCGCGGCGATATTTTTAACTAAAATCCTAACGGATAAAGACCCGGATTATCTTGATCTGCGTTCTCCTTGCGGGGCAGGGATTGGGCAATTAGCCTATAATTTTAACGGCGATGTTTATACTTGCGACGAAGGAAGAATGTTGAGCCGTGTAGGTGATGAATCTTTTAGGCTTGGTAATGTAAAAGAGAACTCTTATCAGGATATCTCAAGTAGCGAGATTGTAAAAACATTAGGTATCGCGTCTTGTTTAGATAACCTTAGCGGATGCAGCCAGTGTGTATATAAACCCTATTGCGGGATATGCCCTCTTTATAATTATGCTATAAAAGGAAATTTGTTTAACAATGCCGCATTTCCATGTGAAATAAAAAAAGCTATTTTAGATTATTTATTTATAAAGCTTGAAGATAAGAAAATTAAAAATATATTTTATAAATGGGTAACGAAAAGGAGCAATGATGAATAAATTTAGGCTATATTCGAAGGGTATCTTTTTAATATGGGGATTATTTATTATTGCAAGTTATCCTGCCTTTGCCAAAGAGCAACAGGTAGAGAAGTATCCCCCCGTAACCAAAGAGGAGCATCACCTGGTAACCAAGCAAGATAAATGCTTTAATAACTTTAATATTAATAGTATAGATTTTAGTGATCCGAAAGTCATCCAAATTTCGCCTCTTTTAATTGAATATTTCCAGTGCCGGGCAACAGTAAAGGATAGTATAAATGAATGCAATAAGCTTAAAGGCAATCCTGAATTTTTTGATATTTGTCGCGGAAATTTCAACGCGTATCAGGCATTATTCGGTAGAATAGTCAGGGATGGGCGCGTTACTCCCGGAATGTTTAGTTTATGGGAAGGCGGCGGTCCCGAAAATGCGTTTGAATCTTTTGTAGAGGCGTTTCTAAAGGAGGATATCTCTTCTTGTGAGAACGTGCCTATTGAGGAGCGAAACGAATGTAGTGCGGTGATTAGCGGAAATGATAGTTTATGTAAAAGCGATGCTTGCGCAAGTAAAGCCGCTTATGTTAAGGCGATTAGGTCCGGAAATATTAATGATTGCAGCAAGATAAAAAATAATTCAATAAAATCAATGTGCCGAGGGTATATAAGCAGGGATGAGAAAATATGTGAAGAAGGGAGAGGATTTGGAGACTTTAAACATAGATATTGCAAATAAAATTAAGCCGGAGGTATAAAATGAAAAGAAAAACTAAAAAAATAATGAATAAAAAAGTACCTTTGATTAAAAGGGATATTAAGGATTTTCTCTTCAGCGAAGAAGGCGTTATCTCTAAGAAGAATATTGCTAAAATAGGAATTTCTTTAGCTGTGTTAGGTGTAATGTTAGAGCCCCAAAACGCGCAGGCGCAGCATGCAAGCCATTCTAGTCACAGTAATGCGTTTTTCTCTGCAGACAAAGGCGGACATTCATCTTCTACCGTGCATTCAAATGCTCATTCCAACCACTCTAACCACGCTAATCATGGTAATCATGGAAGCGGCGGATGGTGTTAGAAGCTATCCCAATGCGCTAAATATATTTTTAACAAAACGTTGTAATTTAGATTGCCGTTATTGTTTTGTTAAAAAAGATAGCCGTAATGAAAAAGAGATAAGTACTCTAGCGTTAAAGAAAGCCGTTAATATTTTTTTGACATTACCAGGAAGCGATAAAAAAATTGGTATTACGGGAGGAGAACCCCTTTTAAGTTTTGATAAAATTAAATATTTATCTAGCTATATTCAGAAAGAAAATACAGGGGATTTAAAATCTTCGGTCACAGTAACTACTAATGGAACCGCGTTAACCCTAAATCGTTTTAAATTTATTAAAAAAAATAAAGTTATAATCAGGGTAAGCGTAGATGGTAAGAAGGCAATTCACGATTATAACCGCCCTTTTAGACGAAAAAATAACGGTTCGACTTATGAGCGCATAGTAGCAAACTTAAATAGAATCCAGCGTTATAAAAATGGGCATAATATAGGCGCCTCTTTAGTCTTCTCTCCCCAGACAGCAGGAAACCTGCTAGAAAATATTAAATCTCTTTGGAAGCTAGGGTTCAATTGTATAGATTTCTACCCCGATCTCTATGCCCAATGGGATAAAAATAAATTAGATAAGCTGGAATTAACATTCAGAAAATTCACCGATTTTTATCTGTCCATATTTAAGGATGCTAAGGAAAAAAAGGATATCTTTGAAAACTCTTTATTGCGTACATTTATAAGTGAAGAAGGGCTTTACAAACCGATTCTTTGCCAAAAAATACACTTAGATTGGAAGGGTAATTTTTATTGCTGCGATAAAGTATTTTCTATACCTGGATTAAAGAGGAAAAGCTTTATTATAGGGGATGTGCACAAGGGGATAGATAACGGATTACGGATTAAATTGTTAGAAGAAAAACGAAAAGAGATAAGAAATTTAACCGGTAAGGATTGCAACAGTTGTAAATACTTAAAATACTGTTTCTGCGCAATAGGACACTATATCTATTTTTCCTCAAATGGATTAGATTTTAAACAATACTTTCCTCAATTCTGCCGCTTATCTCAGATCTATAATAGTAGTTTCCTAGAAATAAAAAGGAAATTACTGCCAAATCATTTATTTTCCAGTATTTACCGCACATAAATATATTCTTATTAAACTTTTTAAAGATGAGATTAAACAAAGAAATATATGATATGAAACTGGCAATTACCAATGAATGTGTCTTACAGTGTAAATATTGTTTTGTTAAAAAGAAGCATAGCTATATGGACTTTAATACCGCCAAGAACGCAGTCGATTTACTTTTAACTTCTTCGGGCAGTGAAAAAATCTTAAGAATATACGGGGGGGAACCCCTGCTTCATTTCAGTTTAATTGATAAAATTGTCCCCTATGCTTTTAAAAAGGCACAAATCGAGCAGAAGGATTTAATAATTACGCCCTGTACCAACGCAGTTTTATTAACTAAAGAACGCATCAGTTTTTTTAAAGACTATAATTTAAAGCTTGCCATTAGTATAGACGGAAATAAAGATACTCATAATAAGTTTAGAGTATACTCTAATAATATGGGTTCTTTTGATAAAGTGCGCGAGAATCTGCCGGCTGTATTTAAAAATATCGCACGTAAGAACATCGCTGCTGCTTTAGACGTTACACCTTCAACCGCAGGTAAGCTTTATGAAAATTTCAAGTATATTTTAAAACTCGGTTTTGATACAATAAATATTGAACCAATCCATGGTTTTCAAAGATGGGATAATAAGGCCCAAAAAGAGCTCGGGGATAGTATTAATAAAATTATAAGATATATTTTTAAAGAGATAAAAAATAACAATTTTATATTTCTTACGACTATTAATAGAGAAATGAAAAATAATAATTTAAGCAATTTTAGGAAGGGCAGGTGCCTTTTTTTTCAATCGCTTGAGGTTTGTCCTGACGGAGAAATGGTATTTTCCTCCTTCCTCTTTAATTCTTTAGACAAAAATAGGTATATCATGGGAGATGTTAATGCCGGAATACAAAAACAATATAAGAATTGCAGCTTTTTGCAAAAAAGCGCAAAATGCCGGAATTGCGTTTCTACCTATTTTAATCAATATAGCGATAGCAGTAGATCGCAGCTTTCCATGAAAATTAGAGATTTGTTTTCAATAAGCGCAGCTCAGGAATTTATGAAATTATCAGAAAGCTCGCCTAGGTTTAGGAGTTATGTTACTGAAGCTAAAGAGCATATTTGTTTTTAGATTAAGCGACGAACGGACGGGTTAATGAAAGAAAGACTACGTAATTTATTTTATAATGATTTCATGAAGGCCAAGGTATCTTTAATAAGCCTTTATACTGTATGCAACCATCATTGTAAGATGTGTACCGCTGCGCCGTTTAACGGGATTGATCGAAATAAGCCTTTGAGCAAGATTAAGGAAGAAATTATAAATGCCAAGAAATTGGGCAACAAAGACATTATGATAAGCGGGACTGAGGCTACTCTTCATCCTAAATTAGTCGAAATTATCCGTCTTGTGAGGAAGAATAGGTTAAGGGTTTGCTTCGGCACTAACGGCCGTCGTTTTGCCTCACTCGCTTTTACCAAAAAATTTGAGCAACTAGATTCTTTTGGGATAAAAATGACTTTTCATAGCCATAAGCAAAATGTCTTTGAGTACCTTTCTGAAAGGCCGGGAAGTTATTTATATACCTTAAAGGCTATAGAGAATATAACTTCGCGCTTGAATGTATTTCCTAAGAGCGCAACAAAAGTGTTATTTATGCATATAGTCATGAGCAGATTGAATTATAAGGATTTACCTGAAATGATTCGCTTTTTATATGCTCGTGGAGTAAGGTGTGTCAGCATATCTTCTCTTACCCTTACAGGGAGGACCTACGAGAATCCCGAGTTATTAATAGATTTAGATAAGATTAAGGCCATTTTTGATTAAAGCGATATCCGTGATGGAAGGCTTAAAAATGGATTATATGCTTATCAAATTGCCGATTTGCATATTTAAATCAAGGTATAAACACTTTCTTCGTCCTTATGATAAAAATATCGGAGTAAAACTAGATAAATGCAAAAAATGCAAGTTTAACCAAAAATGCTGGGGGATCACTAAGGTTCATTTTATTGCAAAGTATAAAAAGAATGCCTTAAAATTCGCTTTTTTAAATCAGAAAAAAGATGTAACCTTTTTAAATAGCTATAAATGATATACTTTAATACTCCGGCCGATTTCGATATTAATAAAATTGATAAATATAGAGATTTGAACCAAAAATTTTCCTTCAAAAAATTCGCAGTAAAATCATTTTACGGTAACCTTAATCCTAGCGAATTCCCGTCCGCAAGATACCAATCAATCCTTCCGGTAATTAATCTGAGAAAGTTGAAGGAATATGTCAATGTTTTACATAAAACCGGTTTTGAATTTAATTACACATTTAATGCTATATGCCTGGAGAATATCGAACATACAAAATCAGGACAAAGAAAAATTATAGATCATATTAAGATTCTGCGGGATGCGGGAATTGACAGCATAACTGTCAGTAATTTTAGAGTTATTGATTTAATAAAAAAGGTAGCGGCAGGGCTTAAGATTAATATATCCGCTAATTTGCAAATTATGTCTGCCGGCGGCATTGGGATGCTCAGAGGATTAGGCATTGATAGTATTGTTTTGTCTACAGATGCTAACAAAAACTTTGGAATTATTGCAGATATAGTAAATAATACCAAGATTAATGTTGAGATTATAATTAATAGTGGCTGTATGTTAGGATGCCCTTTTAGTTATTCTCACTATAGTTATATATCCCATGCTAAGAATCTAAAGCTTGATGCTAATAATTTGCCATATTTTGAACTTAGATGTGAATTAAACAGGATTTTATATCCTGAGCGTAGTGTTTTCTTATCTTCATTTATCAGGCCGGAGGATATCAGTATATACTACAATAATTTGGGAATTACAAATTTTAAACTTATTGGCAGGCATAAAACTGGCCGGGACTATTTGAAAAACTTAGAGGTTTATATGCAGGAATATTACCAGGGCAATTTTTTTGAGCTCTTTTACGGGCTGCAGGACAACATTTTACAGGATATATTTTATTTGGACAATAGGAGGCTGGACCGCTTTCTTGAAAATTTATACCGTAATAAAATTGACTATTTTTATAACTACCGTGAATATATGGATAGAGTAAATACTATGGTTAAGCACATAAAGATTAATAAGAAACTTAAAAAACAAAGGTTACAATTTTGCGAAAGACAATTAAAGTGCCTACCTTAACGCGTAAAGTATATAAAAATAAGCCTTTAGTTTCTATTATAGCGATAGTATCAAGATGCGATTTTTTGCAGGACCTCTTGGAGAGTATTTTTGAGCAGAGATCAAAAAGGTGGGAGCTAATTTTACTTGTTAACGGTTTTTCCGGCAAAGAGAAAAAAATCGTACAGGGTATACTGGATAGATATAAAACAGGGGAAATGAAAGTTTATTTTCATAAAAGAATAGGCGTTGGCATAGCTAGAAAGAAATTATTTAGATTAGCCAAATGCCCTTACATATTACCTGTGGATGATGACGATATGTTAGTGCCAACAGCTGTTGCAGAGGTTATAAAATGTTTTAGGAGGCACCCCGGCGCAGCTATAGTGAGGGCAGGGAAGGTGTATATTGACGCTTATGCAAGGTACAGTAACGGCTTCGCTAGGCAGGCCTCAGGTATCAATTGTCATCCTTTGCCTCGTATGCAAATGTATGGCATGACGATGGATGTAGACAATGTTTTCCAGTTATATTGTGTTAATAAAAGTTTTCTTAATAAGACGGAAGAGCTAAAGACTTACCGGGATTTTAGCCATATGGGGGAGGACCTTGATTTATTTTTAAAATTGGAAGAACTCGGAGATATCATATGGATTAATAAAATACTATATTTTAAACGACTGCATAAGAATAACGTATTGAAAAAGTTTTCAAAAGAAAAATTGATTCAATTAGAGCTTCGTTATATTTATAATGCCATAAGGCGCAGGAAACTAAAGATAAAAGTTGCTTCGGTAGAATTACTAGAAAGATTAGACGTGGATGGCCTAAGGCGGCCGCAGCATATATTTAAATATAAAATGATGGCATAAATAAGCGATCATGGCTGGTAAAAACCTAAAAAAATTCTCTTAATTAATCCGCCTCGCATATTGATTCAATTATTGATTATTTAAGGGCAAGGCCGAAAAGAGGATAAACTATCCTTAAAATATGGATTATAAGATCATTAAAGTTAATAATGATGCCAAGTTCAAAGTAAGATCTCAATATGTAATAATTCCGGATTCTTATATTATAGAAGAGATTTGGTCAGAGAAGCAGTATATAAAAAATGGTTTTAATATAAAACCAAAATCTACAGTTGTTGATTTAGGCGCGCATATAGGCATTTTTACCGTCTTTGCCTCTAAGCTTGCATACAACGGAATGGTATTTTCTTTTGAGCCCAACAAAGAGAATTTTTATTTGTTGAATGAGAATATACGTTTAAATAAACTAAATAATGTAACCTCAGGCAGGTTGGGTGTTTTGGGAAAGAAGCAAATGAGAAAATTATATATTGATTCAGAAAATTGCGCAGGGCACAGTTTTTATAAAAAAACAGGAAAATATGAAATAATCGAATGCGTATCATTAAAGGATATTTTTAAAGCAAATAATATTAGAAGATGCGATTTTCTGAAAATTGATTGTGAAGGCGCAGAATATGATATTTTATTAAATACCCCTAAGATAATTTTCGAATTAATTTCAAAAATAGTTTTAGAATGGCATGAAACCGGGAATCCTGAGTATAGCATTAATCTGCTAGAAAGATTTCTGTCAAAACTAGGCTTTAAGGTAGATAAATTATTAATAAACAGAGGAGTAAGCAGGGGTATTTTGTATGCGAAAAAGTGAAACCGACTACATGCCTTAATATCGCGATAAGCTACAGAAAAACGGATTTTTAAGCAGTTTTATTATATGAAAACCAAACAAGCTGGAAAACTGGTTATTTCATTGTCTGAAGAATGGAAGGTCAATTCGTTTTTAAATCTAAATAAAATTACGAAGGAGCTTGGCGGGAGTATCTGCCGAGACTATAGCGATTTTAATACATTTGAATTTACGCTCGTTTCTTTTGAAAAAACGGTTAGATTTCTACACCTTAATTTTTATAAGCAGGATGTTTCTCGCGATAAAATAAAGATCTTAAGGGAAAGAAGGGTTAAATCTATTGTAAGTATAGTTAAATATCTGAATAAAAATCCAGGTTTAAAATATAATTTTGAAATATTAAGAGGCTTAGCTTCAATTATTGATGATACTTCATGGCCTATCCAATTTGGATATGAGGCCGGTAGAGATAAGTCACCTGTAATTAAAGTATATATTAGTATCGTGGGAAGCAATAGTAACGGCGCCTATTTTTTAAAAAAGTTATGCGCTCTTTTAGGCCTTAAATGGGAGGGATTAAAAAGTATTTTCTCGCGTAGCGACATTGATGCAATAGGAATTGATCTTTTGCATAACGGATGTCACAGGCTTAAAATTTACACATATTTTAGGCCCCCATTTAATCTGTTAAATATACGCAAAATTTATAAAAAATATCGGGAAGATAGAGATGAATATCTGGATCTCTATCTCGGAGGAATAGAAAATATGCCGTTAAGGCATGTTGGTCTCCTTTACCGTATAAGTAAAGATTCTTTTATAGAATCGGTTAAAATTTGGGCTCGCCTTGAAAAGCCGATTCCGTTTAAGTTATTGCAGCCTATTATGAAGTCTGCTCCAGCGAGATTAAATAGATGGTTAATTTCTGCTTCTGATATAATAAAGTCTGGTGGTGGGCGCGTGTCGTATTTAACGCTGGAAAATAAAAAAATAGGAGTATATTTTAGATGAACCGTGTCGATATCAAGGTCAGCTTTAAATGCAATAATCGCTGTAAATTTTGTGTTCAGGGAGACAAAAGGCAGCGGCACCGCGATAAAAGTGATGATCAAATTAAGGCAATCTTGAGAGAATCAAGCAATATTTATGAAGAGGTCGTATTTACGGGCGGGGAAGTTACTTTGAGGCCTAATATTATAGAACTGGTAGGTTATGCTCAAGAGTTGGGGTACAAAATACAGATTCAGACCAACGGCAGGATGTTTGCTTATAAAGATTTTTGTGTAAATATGATTAGAGCAGGGGCAGATGTCTTTGCTGTATCTATTCATGGCCACAATGCTAAGTTGCACGATTATCTTACAAGCGCCAAAGGAAGCTTTGAGCAAAGCACTACTGGTATCAAAAATCTCTTAGCGTTGGGTAAATTGGTAGTTACCAATACAGTGATTAACAAAATGAATTATCGCCTATTGCCCGAAATCGCTAATTTTTTAATTGATTTAGGCATACCGCAATATCAGTTTGCTTTTCCGCATATTTTAGGAAACGCTCTTGAAAATAAAGATTGGATTATCCCCCGTAAAAAAGAGGTTATGCCTTATGTCAAAAGAGGCCTGGAGATCGGTATTAAAAGAGGGAGGTTGGTTAAAACCGAGGCCATACCTCATTGCCTTTTGGGTAAATATAGTAAGTGTATGGCTGAAAGGTTGATACCACAAACCAAGGTTTTCGATATAAAGGTAAATGAAAATTTTAACCGCTGGCGCAAGGAAGAGGGGAAACTTAAGGGCCCAAATTGTAAGGAATGCAAGTATTTTAAATGCTGCGAAGGGCCTTGGCGTGAATACCCAAGAATATTCGGTTGGGATGAATTCAAACCTGTTAAATAATGTTTGAACAATTTTTACCTAAGAAATTTTGCAGGGATTTTGCAGAGATAAAATTTACCAGTAGCCAGTTGACAATGATTATGGCTACCATTAAAGGAATTAAACCCTGCATGGATGATTGGGTGCGCGTGGACAGGTTTGACGCTTATCAAAAGATATGCAAGCGTTATGGGCTTTTTGTTAAGCCGGACACTATTTTTAAGGTAGTTAAAAAAGACGATTTACCTGAAAATATAATAGGCAAACAACGTTTAACTACTACTACGGCTTTTGGCCTGTCATTGGATAATCCGGATAAGGACGGGGCTGTCCATGTCTTTATTTCAAAGACAAAAAAGAATTTAGATAATGCTTTTAAAAACGGCTGGTACCCGTTAATTATTAAAAACAGGGTTATCGACAAACCGTTAGCAGATGCTTTTAAATTTGGCTATGATCTGGGCTATCCGAAATGCTGCGTCGCATTCTTTCAAAAGTATAATAATTGGAATAAATACAGCAATCTTTATGAAATATTTAAAAACACTCCCGAAAATAAGTATTGTTATCTTTGTAATCCCTTTACCAAGGATATGACCTACTCCTATATTTATCATATGCCTTGTTCTTACAATTGTGAGGAAACCATAAAATTGACTAAAAGAATAAAAGAAGCCATTAAAGAGGAAGAGCCGGAATTTGTAAGGAAGATCGATGAACATTTAAGATTACCTAGCTTAGTTTTCTACGAAAGGAAGATCTATGCTTTTGAAGGCAAATTGCAGAATAAAAAATTACATTATAAAGAGGTTTATTTTATCGGCCAGATGTCCGAAAATAACCTTTACGAGGCAGACCTAAAAAGAGGCGACTGTATATTCATAGAAGGCAAAGATGTGCTAATTTTGAAGAAGGAAAGATTAATAAAGAGAATAAAATGGCAGGCAAAGGATTTTGCTCCTGAAGCGCCATTTATCATTCAGTTTAACTAAGTTGACTATCGCAGAAGAATTTAATAGTATTTGCGGTTTTAGTTGTTATCCGCGCAAGACTAATTATTTAACAGGCTATGTTGAGAGGAAGGATTCCCTTTTTTCTCATTTAGCAGGCATTTATTTTTCCAGCCCCAAAACTTTTAAAAAATTAAAAATAAAAATTAAGAGCTGGTTAAAAGAGGAAGAAAGCGAGTCAGTTTTTGCTTTAGCGGGGTATATTTATTATCTTAGTAATAATTTTAAGAAGGCAAAATACTATTTTCTAAAGACAATTTCACTTAATCCGGACAATTTGGATAATTGGATAGATTTGGCTTTTGCTTTAAGGCATAATGGCGAATATGGCATGAGCAGGGATATTCTTTTCAACTATAATTATATAATGTACTATTATAAATATTTAAAGTTAGCGGGCTGCAAGTATTTTAAATTAAAAAAATTGGCCGCAGAGATAATTAAGCATACCCCTAACGATGGATAAAGTTTTATCTCCCAATGTTATTTTCTTACCCATAATTTTATTTATCGGTTTTATTACGAGTTTTGAGGATTTTAAAGAATATAGGATTAAAAATAAATGGGTAATCTTTGGATTGTTTTATTCTTTTTTGGTATATTTATTCGTTTTTATTTTAAGTAATTCTGGTTTGTTGAACTCTTATTTAATCAGGAATTTTGATAAATGGTGCATAAATTTAATAATCAGTAGTTTAGTAGCGTACCTATTATGGCATTTTAAGATGTGGGGAGCGGGTGACGCAAAATTATTCATTTGCTATGTTGCGCTTATTCCCATAGGCCAATATTCTAAAGTGTATTTCAATTATTATTTTGCTTCATTTTTATTATTATTAACCGTTTTTATACCGGCTACAGTATTCTTGATTGCGCAGTCAGTAATTTATTTTATTAATTCCTTTGATTTTAGCAAATCGGAAGAGAAGATACGCGGATGGATTGCGGAAAGTTTAGCAAAATTTAATAAAATTGAAGCTATCAAGATCCTGCTGGGATTCTTTCTTTTCTTTTTGTTCTTTAAAGTTGCAAATGAGCAGCTATATAATTTTTTTGGCAGCAGGATCCCTGGCGATCAGAATACCCCGATATTAATTTCTTTATTGGCGTTTAGGCCTCTGGCAAAGATTTTCAATAAGAACATTAAATTTATAATATTTGCCCTCATTATTTTAATAATATATGTTGTTTTTAGAATGGCATACCCGTGGCAGCAGTTTATATTAGAAATTAAAAATATACTGGGGAAAACCGTATTGATTATGGTTTTGTTCCCGGCGTTAAAAAAAATAGTAGACTTATATACCGAAAGGGTGGTTCAAAAAACCTCTCATTTTGCTATTTGGATGTTTTTGGGCGTCCTGATAACCTGGTTCTTATAAATACTTAAAGAGCGAGAAGCGTAATGTTCCCCTTTAATTTTGAGTATGAAAAAAGATAGTATACTTGATTGAGAATAGGGCCAATTTTTCATAAAATGCGCAATAAAAAAGTTTATTTAACCACTAGTTTCAAATTCTGCAAAACCAACGCGTATTTAGGAAGCCAGCTGTATTCTTTCTTCGAGATGAACGGTTTTTGGATAGTCAATAACCCAGAAGAAGCCGATTTTATTATTATTACTACCTGCGCGTTTGATAACGAGCGGGAAAGCGGAGCTTTATCCATAGTAGATGATCTATCAGGAAAATTTGCGTTTAAAAAAAAGATAATAGTTTGTGGGTGCCTTCCTAAAATTAACAAAGACATTCCAAACGATAAAAGGATAATCGCCATAGGGCCAAAAGAGCTAACGAAATTTGATGAAATTTTCGCGGCAAGAGTAAAAATTGAAGATATCTACGCGGGTAAGCTTAATAAATATTTTTGCGCTGATCGTATTGGAGAGCTGGAATATGGTTATATACAGATCGGCCACGGGTGTGTTAATAAGTGTTCATATTGTATAATCAAGAAAGCAAAGGGAAATATTGAAAGTAAGTCTCCGGAACAGATACTGCATGAGTTTAAGCTGGGCATAAAATCCGGATTAAGAAAGTTTTTTTTATTGGCTGACGATTGCGGCAGTTACGGTTTAGATATCAAGACTGATTTTGCCGAGCTTCTGAATTTATTATGCAGCGAGCTGGGGGATAGTTTTGATTCTTTGGGAATATTGTATTTTGAGCCTAACCAGCTGATAAAATTGTACCCGCGTATTGATAAAAACGTGTTTAAGAAAATCGACTCTATTAATGTACCGGTTCAGACAGTTTCTCCTCGATTGCTTAAGTTAATGAACAGGGACTATAGTATTAACGCCGTTCTAAATATTTTAGCTGAGATCAAAAGCATAAACAAAAAAATTGATTTTAGGACGCATTTAATTTACGGCTTTCCCGGAGAAAGCAGGAAAGATTTTGCCAGTTTAGTTTCTTTGGTTGGGCATTTTAATTTAATAAGTTGTTTCTACTATTCAGACAGGAAAGGCACAAAGGCATATAATTTAGGCGGTAAGGCCCCTCGTTCAGAAATTATGTACAGGACGTCTGTTATTATGCGTATGGAGAATCAGGCTGGAGATCAGGCTAAATTGAAGACAAAAATCGAACTTGCGTATCAGCCTAAAACGGTATTTGCTTCCATAGCCAAGACAGTGCCGCCAGGCGCTGTTGATGTCTTGTTAGTATGTCTTGGTTCAAAAAATGAAAATGACGCTTCTGTTTACCCCTTGCCTCTTTTAGAATTAGCGGAACCGTTAGTAAGAAATAATATAAAGGTTGAAGCGCTTGATGGCAGGCATGAACCATATTTATCACGAAAGGTAATAGATTTAGCAAGAAAGAATAAATTGATCTGTATCGGGTTTGTTTGCGCAGAGCAGGGCCAAATTGAGGAAATCAACAGGTTATCGAGGCTGATTAAGTCTAAATTCAACATACCTGTTGTTGTTGAGGGCTGTCCTCCCGGTATTGAACCAGGCCAGTTAATAAACAATAATGTAGAATTTATTATAAACGAAGGCAGCGGAATTTCTCTTTTCCAATTGGTTAATGCCCTAAGGAAAGGAGGTCCGGTATTTAAAGTTAAAGGGTTATTATTTAAGAAAGCGAGGCGTATAATCCATAACCGGGCAAAAGACTCCGGATACGCGCAAAGTTTCCATCCTTTGCCTTATTATTTATTATCAGAGTATTTTTCCAAATACCGGATAGCCCGTATTCAAACCGGACAGGAGCACCGGGGCGCATTCACAAAACAAAGAACCGGGAATGATTCTCCGGAAACCATAATAAATAAAGTTGAGGATTTATTCTTCTACGTTGATAATACATATGTTGATTTTATTGAACATGATTTTCTTGCGGACGCAACAAGGGCGAGGGAATTTATTTCTAAGCTTTTGGTTGAGATTAAGAATGGAAGAATTAGTTCTTTTCCCTGGTCTTTTCGAGCTGGAATTGAGAGCTTAGCGAATCTTTCAACTGGGTTACTTAAGTTACTTAAGCAATCAGGATTAGATTCTATCCGTGTTGATGTAGAAAGCTATCTGGACAATAAAGATGAGGGAGGAAGCAGGGAATTTAAAGCGGGAAAGGTAATCAAGGCGTGCGGGCTTCTTAAGGCTTTTA
This sequence comes from Omnitrophica bacterium GWA2_41_15, assembly GCA_919902445.1. Classification (GTDB taxonomy): domain Bacteria; phylum Omnitrophota; class Gorgyraeia; order Gygaellales; family Profunditerraquicolaceae; genus CAKKQZ01. Next base: position 29,895 of record CAKKQZ010000008.1, read on the forward strand.
ATATAAATGTCCGGGATCCCGGAGATTTAAAGGGATTGTAATATATTTGCTCTCCGCAGGAAAGCCAGTGTTATTCTGCTCGGTTTTTTATTATTTAAGGTAATTAATGTAACGCTCAACAGTATATTGGGTAGCAGGATTCCTGGTGATCAGAATACCCCGATTGCTATTTGGATGTTTTTGGGTGTTCTGATAACTTGGTTTTTATGATTACCTTTTTAGTCCTTATGCAAAAGAATAACCCAGCCAAACCAAAAACAGCCTTCAAAACAAAAATAATTCTGATTATGTTTGGGTTATTTTTATTTCTTATGCTTCTAGAGATAGGATTACGCCTAGGCGGGGTTGTCTTATTATCCCTGCAAGAATACAGGAACTTACAAGCTATAAAACAAAAAGGCGTTTATCGTATTATGTGCTTGGGAGAATCTACCACTGCAAGACAATATCCTGCTTTTCTTGAAGAGATATTAAACCAGCGTAACATAGGCATAAAATTCAGCGTAATAGATAAGGGGGCCGCCGGAGTTACGACATCACAACTCTTAGGGGGGCTTGACTCTAATATTAATAACTATCACCCTGATATGGTAGTTACGATGATGGGGATAAATGATGGGGGAGAACATCTCCCTTATGAAGCAGCCACTACTTCAAAGATCAGGCTTTTATTTAAATCCCTTAGGACTTATAAACTATCAAGGCTTCTTTGGTTGCATATCCTGACTAAGGCTGAGGAAATAGGGCTTTATAAACCTGACAAGGACAGACAAGGCTCCAAGAAAATCCAAACTTATCCTCCAGGAATAGCTTTAAAAGAAGCTTATGCTGAGCCTGTTTCAGTCGAAGGCTTATTCAAAAAAGCCATAGAACTAAACCCTAGAAACGATGATGCATACTTTGGGTTAGGATTTAATTATCAAGCTCAAGGCAAATTCCTCCAGGCCGAAGGCTCATTCAAAAAAGCCATAGAACTAAACCCTAAAAACGATCAAGCATATCTTGGGTTAGGATTTAATTATCAAGCTCAAGGCAAATTCCTCCAGGCAGAAGGCTCATTCAAAAAAGCCATAGAACTAAACCCTAGAAACGACCGTGCATACTCTGGATTAGGGTGGCTTTATCGATCTCAAGGCAAATTTCCCCAGGCAGAAGGCTCATTCAAAAAAGCCATAGAACTAAACCCTAGAAACGATGATGCATACAATGGATTAGGGTGGCTTTATAAAGAGCAAGGCAAATTCCTCCAGGCAGAAGGCTTATTCAAAAAAGCCATAGAACTAAACCCTAAAAACGATAATGCATATCTTGGATTAGGATTTAATTATCAAGCTCAAAGCAAATTACTCCAGGCAGAAGGCTCATTCAAAAAAGCCATAGAACTAAACCCTAGAAACGATGAT
>CAKKQZ010000008.1:31397-62903 GCA_919902445.1 Omnitrophica bacterium GWA2_41_15
GCATATCTTGGCTTAGGATTTATTTATCGATCTCAAGGCAAATTTCCTCAGGTCGAAGACTTATTCAAAAAAGCTTTAGAGCTGAACCCTAAAAACGACCGTGCATATGGAGCAATATCAGCATTATACGAAGAAATAGGCAAAGCAGAACTGGCAAAAGAATTCGCTAATAAAGCAAATAGATTGAGGTTAGAGTACTCTGTTACAGTCAACAACTACCGTAAACTTAAAGAAATTTTAGACAAAAGAGGCATAAAATTGGTTTGCGTCCAGTATCCTATGCGTAGCATAGATCCGTTAAAGAAAATATTTGAAAAAGATGAAGGTGTTATTTTTGTAGATAACGAAACTATTTTTAAAGAAATGGTAAAGAAGTCAGGCCCTAAAGAAGTCTTTTTGGATATGTTTGGCGGTGACTTCGGTCATTGTACTCCTAAGGGCAACAGGCTTTTGGCCCAAAATATCGCTGATGCTATATTAAGGGCAGTATTTAATAAATAGGCCTAGATGTATTTTTTATGTTCACTCTTATATTGATGGCGATTTTCCTACCTCAGGAATATTCCGGGAACGATAGTAGGTTTTGGTGATTTTTTGTTCTTGACAGGGTTGTTGTTTTGGGATAAGTTTATATATAAGTTGCGTAGTTAATAGATTTCGCAACTAATAGTTTTTAAGGAGGGGGTAAGGTATATGTCAGGTAAAGCGATGGAAGAGAGGATTTTTCAGATGCATGCCGATGTTTGTAAGAGTCTTTCAAGTCCTGTACGATTGAAGATTCTTAACTCTCTGCGTGAGGGCGAAAAATCTGTTGAGGAGCTAAGAACGAAATTGGGCTTAAACAAGGCGAATCTTTCCCAGCACTTGGGAGTTTTGCGACAACTAAAAATTGTAGTTACCCGAAGGGCTGGTCTAAATATTTACTATAAGATTGCTAACGCGAAGATGATTAAGGCTAGCGATATTTTAAGGGAAGTGCTTTTTGAGCAGCTTCGGGATGGCGAAAAATTAGTTAGGGGTATTGCCGGAATCAAGTAATTGGGTATCCGAAAAGCGAGTGGATAAGATGAAGGTTTATTTTGACAATAATGCAAGCACGCCGATTGACCCAGAAGTAATTGCTGAGATGACGCCTTTTATTAAGCAGTATTATGGTAATCCTTCGAGCGGGCATTGGCTTGGAAAAAAAGGAAAAGAAGCGATTGAAGTTTCCAGGAAGCGGGTTGCTGGCCTCATAGGTGCCAAGCCCCATGAAATCATTTTCACAAGTGGCGGGAGCGAATCCAATAATCATGCACTTAAGGGAGTTGTTTTTGCGCACAAAGAAAAGAGTGCGCACATTATTACGTCAACTATTGAGCATCCAGCAATTATCAATCCTTGTAGGTATCTTGAAACAAAAAGATTCAGGGTGACGTATGTTGGAGCTGACGAGTATGGGATGTCAAGTCCAAGAGATATTGAAGACGCAATAACGGATGAGACAATTATTGTGTCCATCATGCACGCCAATAATGAGACAGGGACAATACAGCCCATAGCTGAGATAGGAAAGATTTGCAGAGATAGGGGCATTAGTTTTCATACTGACGCTGCGCAGTCTGTTGGGAAGATTCCTGTAGACGTAAACAAGCTGAATGTTGATTTGCTGTCCATTGCAGGGCACAAGTTCCATGCGTCAAAAGGAGTAGGCGCGTTATATGTTCGCGAAGGAATCAATCTTGAGCCTTTGATTCATGGCGCAAGCCACGAAATAAATAGAAGGGCTGGGACGGAAAACGTTGCAGGAATAGCTGGTCTGGGAAAGGCATGTCAGATAGCGTATGAAAGAATGAACGAATACAACAAGAGAATAACCGGCTTGAGGGATTTGCTGTACGCAAAGCTGCAAGAAATTGCTGATGTGAAATTAAACGGCCACCCTTCACAAAGACTGCCTAACACCCTGAACTTAAGTTTTTTTGGAGTTGACAGTTCTGCGCTTGTGTTAGAACTGAGAGACATCGCCATATCTACTGGTTCTGCCTGTCATGACAAAGTCAAGAAGCCGTCATCCGTGCTGACTGCTATGAATGTTCCGGTTGAGCTGGCGTTGGGCGCCGTCAGGTTTAGCCTTGGGCGATTTAATTCGGAAGAGGAGGTCAATTACGTTGTTGAAAGAATAAGGGAATATTTGGAGAAAGAGGTGAAAAGATGAAAATCGGAGTAATTATCTCAAGCAACGATGCAGAAACCTGCTGGAACGCTCTACGGTACGCAAACTTCTGCCTAGGGCAAAAAGAGACGAAGTGAAGGTGTTTCTGACCGGCAAAGGCGTTGAGTATCAGAAGAAAAGCACCGAGAAATTTAACACCGTTGAACAGGCAGAGAAATTGCTTCCGGCTGGAGGCAAGATACTGGCTTGCGGAACATGTGTTAAGTCCAGGAATCAGGAAGGCACGGAAACGTGCCCGATCAACACGATGAAGGACATGTACGAAATAATAAAAGAAAGTGACAAGGTAGTAACATTTTAAGAATCGATTTGGGTTAGACTATTATTTTCCATCTGTCTACGTTTTTGCTTTTGTTGAGGCTGAGGTAGAGCGTTACTGTAAAGTTCGGATTTTTGGGGGCGTGCGGAGCCAAATAGGATTACGTAAGCCGTAAGGTTCGAGAAAGCCACCTGTGACCCTCTGCTAGCAAAATGCTTGCAGGGGGATTTTTCTTGAGGTATAATCAGCCGTATGAAAATAGTAATAGAAACTTTATCACTCGATGAGCTTAAGCAGATGGCCGCCTCTACCTTTGGAGACCTGGTAAAAGCAGTCATTGATACTGATAGAGAGCTCATTGCAGTTGACGCTGAACTTCATTCCGACTTAGAAGCATTGCTCCTTGCGGATGGCTCAAAACAGAAAAACCTTTGGGGTATTAATCTTTATCCGGAAATCCAGGGTGATGATTTTGTTGGATTTGATTCCATGATTAACATGCGCCCATCTCAGGGTAATAGAAGCCGTGGTATAGAAGATGCGGGAATACGTAAAAAAATTATTGCAATCGCCGCAAAGAGGATTAAAAAGTGAACTATCAACACAAATATCTTGCGGCTGGCCGTTGGAGCCGGTTGTCATTCTTCGAACAAATGGCAAATATCGGAAGCGAAGTGGAACGCGCCCTTAACTGGCGCGCAAAGCACAATACTGCCTATTGCCAACAAGCTTTTGAACGCGCCCTTGAGTTAATAGGCCTGACCTTGGACGGCGTTACGAATTCTTCCCATTTTAAAGAACTTGCCCGCCTACGAGAGGTGATTGTAGATTATTTCTTCGGGGCAAACCAGTTTATGTCTACAGAGAGTTTATTAAGGAACTATTTCTTAAGCTTTACTTATGCTGCGCGTAGAAATCATTAGTTTCCCGCCAGAAATTGCTGGATAAACAAGGTAAAATTTATCCCTATTTTTTCTATTATGGTTATGACCTTGGCCGGATTTCTTACGATTAGGCAGCCTGTGTGTAGTGATATAGAGTCGTAGTAGTTTTTATTTTGCGTTCACCTGGCCAGGCACTGCGCCTTACTGTGACAGGTTACTATGGCATACTGTGATATATTGTGACACGAGGCAGGTTACAATATTGCAAATAATGAACAATAAAAGAAAGGGGGCAGTATGATGGGTAGCAAGAGAGCGGTGTTAGGAGTAGTTGTGTTTGTGGCGTTATCTGTCTTTGCGGGGTATTCATTTGCGGAGCAATTCGATTATTCTGACGATGATCTTGCAAGTGATAAAGTTGCGGCAAGCGATGTTTTAGAGGATGAAGATATCTCTCAGAGTGCAGGTTATTCTAAAGATGGCCTGAGAAACCTTAAACAAAGCGACCCGCAGAAATTTCAGGAAGTTATTCAGCAGAGAAGAGACCATTTAAAAGATTTACGGCAGAGCAATCCGGAGAAATACCAGAAGATTATGGAGCGCCTCAGGCAAAGACGAGAAGCCAAGCTTGAGAGGCTCAAACAGGAAAACCCGGAGCGTTACAACAAAGTAATAGAACGGCGGCGCGCGTGGTTAGACCACAAAGAAGATGTCTTAGATCGCCGCGAAGACATCCGTGACCGTAGAGAAGATGTGCGCGATCGGCGCGAGGATATTAGGGATAAGAAGGAAGATATCTGGGATGCACAGCACGATGGCGGGCGGAGGGATAAATTGGAAGATATACGGGATCGGCGCGAGGATGTTCACGATAGGAAAGAAGATGTCAGGGATCGCCGCGAAGATATCCGCGACCACAAGGAAGATCGCGGAGATAGGCATGAGGATGTCCGGGATCGCAGAGAAAATGTGCGAGACAGGCATGAAAATGTCCGCGACAAAAGGAATGTTCCATCTGGAAGTGGCAGGCAACAGGCACCAGCTCGACACAGTGGCGGGGGTGGCAGGAGGCGTTAAATACTAAAGGGAACAAGTTTTACTGTAATATGTTACTGTGGTATCAATCAGTCTGAATTAGGTATATAATTTTCCCTATTGAGCATACTACCTCGAACATGGTTTTTTTGTTTGCTAAAATAGCTTAATTCTGCTATAATATTTTTCCTTAAAGGAGTTAGCATGATTGAACGTTACAGCCTACCGAAAATGGCAAATATCTGGCAGGAGGAATTTAAGTTTAACACCATGCTATCCATTGAGATACTCAGCATAGAAGCCCTCACCAAACAAAAAAGAGTCCCGCTGGACGCCCTCAGAAGAATCAAGAAAAAAGCAAAATTCAACCTGGCGCAAATCAAGAAAATAGAAGAGAAGACACAACATGATGTGGTAGCTTTTCTGGCCAATGTGGCACAAAATATAGGGCCTGACGCTAAATACCTGCATTTGGGGCTTACCTCTTCGGATGTATTGGACACAACCCTTGGTGTCCAGTTAAAAGCAGCTTCTGACATACTGGTAGATGATTTGAACCTGCTGTTAAAGGCTCTCTCTGTGAAGGCAAAGAGGTATAAAGATATGGCCTGCATAGGCCGCACGCACGGAGTGCATGCCGAGCCAACTACCTTTGGTTTAAAATTAGCGCTTATGTTTGATGAAACCAGGCGCAATTTAGAAAGGATTAAACTGGCAAAAGAGGAGGTGTCGGTTGGCAAGATATCGGGAGCTGTGGGGACTTTCGCCAATGTGGACCCACAAGTAGAAGTATATATCTGCAGAAAACTCGGATTAAGGCCGGCAAAAATCTCAAGCCAGATAATCCAGAGGGATATTTACGCTGTTTTTATGGCGAGACTTGCAATTGTAGGATCTAGCTTAGAAAAATTCGCGACTGAAATCAGGCATCTGCAGAGGACAGAAGTTTTAGAGGCGGAGGAGCCTTTTAGCAAGGGCCAGAAGGGTTCATCCGCTATGCCGCATAAGCGCAATCCCGTGATCTGCGAGCGCATCTGCGGTTTGGCCCGTATTTTGCGGGGCAATGCAATTGCCGCAATGGAGAATATTGCATTGTGGCATGAGCGGGATATATCGCATTCTTCAGTCGAGCGGGTGATTATGCCCGATTCGACCCTTGCGCTGGATTATATGCTGAATAAATTTATTGAAGTGATAAACGGCCTTAATGTCTATCCGGATAATATGCTAAGCAATTTAGCGCGCACGCACGGCCTTATTTTTTCGCAGCGAGTGCTCCTTGAATTGATGGGTAAGGGTTTAGGGCGCCAGAGGGCTTATGATTTCGTGCAAAGATGTGCCATGAAAACATGGAAGGACGGCTCTGATTTTAAGGAGAACCTCTATCACGATAAGGATGTATCGCGGTATCTTAAGAAAAAAGATTTGGATGAAATATTCGACCTGGATTATTACCTGCGTAACGTAAATAAGATTTACTCCCGCGTTTTCTCTAAGTGAGATAGCGGGATCCCGCTCGAGAATAAGGTTTTATAGCGGAAAAAAAGCCGGCTTGTCCCGTTAGAAATACCATACAACAGAAATAATAAAGTAAAATTTCTAACGGGACTTGTAAAGTTATTCCCACCTATAAGCCCTTTATAATATTATCATGTTGTATGAAATCGAGATAAAGGATAAGCCCGAAACTTTTGACGCCATCGCAGAGGGTATAAAAAAGGATATTCTGGATTTAGGGATAAAGAGCGCCCGGGATGTCAGCTTCATGCAAGTTTATATTCTTGAAGGGGATCTTTCCGAGGCGCAAGCCGAGAGGATTTCTGATGAGCTGTTGGTGGATAAAATCTCGCAAAGCTATTCGATTAACGGCGGTAAAAAAGGGGCAGGTAAAGATGAATTTGTAGTTGAGGTTGCCTATAACCCGGGCGTTATGGACCCGGTTGAGGAATCTACTTTAAAGGCAATAAGGGATTTAGGCATAGAAGAGGATCTTTGCGTCAAGACAGCTAAGAAATATATAATTAAGGGTAAGCTCTCCGCAAGGCAGCTAAAAACTATCTGCGAAAAACTGCTTTATAATAAGCTGATTCAACACGTTGTAAGGCATGATGAATTGTCGTTGCGAGCCCCGCATCTCCTACGTTATTGCGAGCCCCGAAGGGGCGAAGCAATCCCGTTTTTCAATCCAGATTATCTATTCCAACTGATTACGGTAGAGTTGCTACGCGCATCGGATAAAAAGTTATTAGAGATTAGCAAAAAAGGCCAGCTATTTTTGAATTTGCCTGAGATGCGGGCCATTAAAAATTATTTTTATGGGTTAAAACGAAACCCTACTGATTGCGAACTGGAAACAATTGCGCAGACCTGGTCTGAGCATTGCTGGCATAAGACTTTCCGGGGTAAGATAGATTATTCGGAGAAATTATTAAAAACCAAAATAGGGACAGTCCCCTTGGGGATGAGCCCCTTCTTAACGAAACCGGGAAAAACCAGGCTTATAGATAATCTTCTGAAATCAACCATTATGCGCGTTACTAAGGAACTGAATAAACCCTGGTGCGTATCTGTTTTTAAGGATAACTCCGGGGTAATTCGCTTTGATCATAAATATAATATTTGTTTTAAGGTGGAGACACACAATCACCCCTCGGCATTGGAGCCGTTCGGCGGAGCTAATACGGGAATCGGAGGGGTAATAAGGGACTCGCTTGGTACGGGCCTTGGGGCAAAGCCGGTTTTAAATACCGATGTTTTTTGTTTTGCCCGCCCGGATTATCCATTTAATAAATTACCCGCAGGCACATTGCATCCAAAACGCATCATGAAAGGCGTTGTTTCCGGAGTCAGGGATTACGGAAATAAGATGGGTATCCCTACGCTAAACGGGGCAATACTTTTTCATGACAGGTTTGTCGGTAACCCCTTAGTTTATTGCGGCACCGTGGGGATTATGCCGAAGGATAAGTGTTTTAAAAAAACCAATATAGGCGATCTTATTGTAGTTGTCGGAGGAAAGACAGGCCGGGATGGAATTCACGGAGCGACATTCTCATCTGGAGAATTAACGCAGAAGTCAGAAATTATCTCAAGCGGCGCTGTGCAGATAGGAAACCCTATTCAGGAAAAAAAGATGCTGGATACGATATTGCAGGCGCGCGATAAAAATCTTTATAGCGCGATCACAGACTGCGGCGCAGGAGGCCTCTCAAGCGCGGTCGGCGAGATGGCGGCTAGTTTAGGCGCTGAGGTAGGCCTGGATACAGTTCCCTTGAAATACCAGGGCCTTTCCTATATGGAGATCTGGATCTCGGAATCCCAGGAAAGGATGGTCCTTTCCGTGCCAAAAGAAAACATAGATGAACTCATAAAATTATTTAACCTGGAGGATGTTGAGGCGGTGGTAATCGGTGAATTTACCGATACAGGAAGATTGAAACTTTTTTATAAAGATAATCTTGTCTGCGATCTTGATATGCGCTTCCTGCACGAAGGCCTGCCGAAATTAGCCAAGAAGGCAGCATATATCCAGCCAAGGCATCAGGAACCAAAGGTTCGCCATTCAAAAGACCTTACAAAATATTTATTACGCATACTTTCTCAGTATGATATCTGCTCAAAGGAATGGGTTATCAGGCAATATGACCATGAGGTTCAGGGTGGGTCTGTCCTGAAGCCTCTTGTGGGAGTTATGAACGACGGCCCCTCAGACGCAAGCGTGTGCAGGCCAATACTTGATTCCAAAAAAGGCATAATTGTATCCAATGGCATAAATTTTAGGTACGGCTTTATCGACCATTACTGGATGGCTGCTTCTTGTATCGATGAGGCGCTGCGCCAGATTATCGCGGTAGGAGGGTCCTTAAAAGAAGTGGCTATACTTGATAATTTCTGTTGGGGTAATCCTGATAAGCCGGACAGGTTAGGAAGCTTAGTCAGGGCGGCGTATGGGTGTTACGATACTGCGAAGGCATTCGGGGTGCCGTTTATCTCCGGCAAGGACAGCCTTTATAACGAATACACCGTTAAAGGAAAATCACTTTCAATACCGGGCACGCTTTTAATCTCCGCAATTTCAGTTATGGACGATATTCATAAAACTATCTCCATGTATGCAAAGCAGGCAGGAGACTCACTTTATGTTGTTGGGGATAGTTACAACGAGTTAGGCGGTTCGCATTATTATGATCTATTCAGGTTTACCGGAAACAGGGTGCCAAAGGTTTACCCAAAAAAAGCAAAATTAATTTTTGGCGCCTTGAGCCGCGCTTCGTCTAAGGGTTTAATCAAAGCCATGCATGATTGTTCCGAAGGCGGCATCGGGGTTGCAGCAGCAGAAATGGCATTCTCCGGTGATTTAGGCGCAGAAATATTCTTGTCAGAGGTTCCATACGCAAGGAATGATTTTACAAGGGATGATTTTGTTTTGTTCTCCGAATCCAATTCCAGATTTATTGTTGAAGTGGAGAATTCGCATAGAAAAGAGTTTGAAAAGGCCTTAAAAGGCTTACCCTTCGGTTTAATCGGCTCTGTCAAAGATAAAAAAGATTTTAAGGTGCATGGTTTAGACGGAAACATCTGCATAAAAATAAAAATAGGCGCATTAAAAGAGGCATGGCAGAAACCATTGAGGTGGTAGAGTGAAAAGAATAAAAATGAAGGATGATTTTACCAAGGAAGACCCGTGGCGCGTATTCCGTATCATGTCGGAATTCGTGGAAGGTTTTGAGGTGCTTTCAGAAGTAGGCGATGCGGTTTCTATATTCGGTTCAAGCCGCACAAAGCAGGGATCAAAGTATTATAAATTGGCTGAAGAGATATCTTATCTTTTCGCGAAAGAAGGGTACGCAGTTATCACCGGCAGCGGATCCGGCTTAATGGAAGCTGCAAATAAAGGCGCAAAGCGGGCAAAAGGAAAATCCGTAGGATTAAATATTCAGATTCCTTCCGAGCAAAAACCGAATAGGTACGTGGATCTATTGCTGGATTTTCGCTATTTCTTTGTCAGGAAGGTGATGTTTGTAAAATACGCCAAGGCATTTGTGATTTTGCCGGGAGGATACGGCACCCTTGATGAATTCACCGAAGCCATAAATTTGATCCAGACAGAAAGGATTCCCAGGTTTCCGGTTGTGCTTTTTAACAGGGAATACTGGAAGGGGATGATTGAATGGCTTGAGGATAAGGTGGTAAAAGAGGGCTGTGTAACAAAAGATGAATTAAAAATATTTACGGTTGTTGATACGCCCAAAGAAGCCATAACTGTAGTAAAGAAATTCTATGCCAAAAGTTAAAGTCTGTGTTTTAAGGACCGCAGGCACCAACTGCGACAAAGAGACGGCATTTGCATTCCGCAAGGCAGGCTCAGAGCCCGAATCGGTCCATATCAACAGTCTTATAAGAGCTGAAAAGAAATTAGAGGATTTTCAGGTTTTAGCTCTTCCCGGGGGTTTTAGTTACGGAGATGACCTTGGCGCAGGTAAAATCCTGGCCAATGAATTAAGGTGCAGGTTAGCCGAAGATGTCAGGAGGTTTATCAAAGACGGAAAATTGGTTATCGGTATCTGTAATGGTTTTCAGATTTTAGTCAAGGCAGGGATATTGCCTGGCACCCGGCCTTATCGGATAGGCCGGTGCGTGCCTCTGCACAGGAACTCAGAATTAAAACAGGAGGCCAGCCTGATTATTAATGATTCCGGAAAATTTGAAGACCGCTGGGTGTATTTAAAAAGCCCGCAGAATAAATGCGTATGGACAAAGTGCCTGCCCGAAGTAATTTATCTGCCGGTTGCTCACGGTGAGGGAAAGTTTGTAACCGGGGACAAGAAGGTCCTGGCGAGATTAAAAAGAAATAAACAGATTGTCTTTCAATATTGCGATGAGAAGGGGGCTCTCTCCGGTTATCCGCATAATCCCAACGGTTCAATTGAAAATATCGCAGGCATATGCGATGAAACAGGAAGAATTTTAGGGCTTATGCCTCATCCGGAGAGGCATGTTTATGGCGAGCAGCATCCGAGGTGGGCAGGCGAGAGGCTACGGGCGGCAGGCGACGGGTTAACGATTATAAGAAACGGAGTGGAATATGCTCAAAAAACATTATTATAACGATGCCCCAAAAGAATACTGCGGCTTATTCGGCATTATAAATAACCGGCATGCAAGCTGGCTTACTTATTTAGGGTTATATGCCCAGCAACACAGGGGCCAGGAGGCCTGCGGCATTGTATCTAATAACAAAGGTATATTGTCCGTGCATAAAGAGATGGGGCTTGTCAGTGATGTATTCAATGAGCAGGTATTAAGCAGGTTGAAAGGAAATATGGCAGTCGGCCATGTGCGTTATTCTACCACAGGCTCAAGCGTGCTGAAAAATGCCCAGCCGCTTTTGATAGATTACGCAAAGGGTTCAATCTGTATCGCGCATAACGGTAATCTCGTAAATTCCCTCCAGCTGCGGGAGTATCTAGAAAGAACAGGCTCAATATTTCAAACAACCACTGATTCTGAGCTCATCATCCATTTGATGGCAAGGGCTAAGTCGCGCGATTTGCAGGATAGTTTAATTTATGCCTTACGCAGGATTAAGGGCGCCTATTCTTTAGTGATGATGAATAGTAATAACCTTATCGGGATAAGGGACCCTTTTGGCTTCAGGCCGCTTTCTTTAGGAAAGCTTGGTAATGCCTGGTGCCTGGCGTCGGAAACATGCGCATTTGATTTAATAGGCGCAAAATTTGTGCGCGAGATTGAACCGGGAGAGATTATTTTTATTAACACCGCAGGCTTACAGTCGGTAAAGCCGGTAGAATTTCATTATAAAAACAAACATGCCTTTTGCACCTTCGAACATGTTTATTTTTCCAGGCCCGATTCCATCGTATTCGGTGAAACCGTGCATTTAGTCAGGGGTAAATTAGGCGAGCAATTGGCAAGTGAGTATCCGGTAAAAGCTGATTTTGTTGTTCCTGTCCCTGATTCAGGATTTTCCGCGGCAATAGGTTATTCCAAGGCATCAGGGATACCTTTGGAAATGGGCATTATACGCAATCATTATGTAGGCAGGACATTTATCCAGCCGGCGCAGGATTCGCGCGACCTGGGCGTGCGCGTAAAATTCAATTTACTGAAAGATGTTGTAAGGGGCAAACGTATTATTATTGTGGATGATTCTATTGTCAGGGGGACTACTTCAAAGATCCGCGTGCGAAACCTGCGTAAAGCCGGGGTTAAGGAAGTGCATTTAAGGATATCCTGCCCTGCGCACAGGTTCCCCTGTTTTTACGGGATTGATTTTCACCGTTCATCGGAACTGATCGCCAACAGGTATGAATCCCTGGAAAAAATAAGGCAATATCTGGGTGTGGATAGCCTGGGCTATTTGAGCTTAGCAGGCATGCTTAAGTGTTTAAGGTTTCCTAAAAATAATTACTGCACTGCTTGCTGGATAGGAAAGTATCCTATCAGGCAAGAGAAAAAACACGGAAAGTTTTCGCTTGAAGGGCGCTGCTGCGGGCAGGGAGAGATTAAAGAATGCAAATAACTTATCGGACATCGGGTGTTGATATCGCAAAGGCCGTGATCTTCAAGAATAAGATAAAGCCGCGGCTGCGAAAATCATTCAGGCCAGAGGCCCTGAAAGATATCGGAGGTTTCGGAGGCTTTTTTAAATTGGCAAAAGGCAAATACAGGGATCCTGTCTTAGTATCATCGGCTGACGGAGTAGGCACAAAATTGATGATTGCAAAACTTATGAATAAGCATGATACCGTGGGGATAGATGCCGTTGCAATGAATGTTAATGATATCCTTTGTGCGGGAGCAGAGCCGTTATTTTTCCTGGATTATGTCGCTTTTAGCAAGGTAAGCGAAAATGTATTGTTGGATCTGATAAAGGGGCTAAATCACGCCTGCATCGAATCCGGATGTTCTTTGATAGGCGGGGAAACCGCCCAGATGCCGGGTATGTATAAGCCCGGTGATTATGATCTAGCCGGTTTTTGCGTAGGCATAGTGGAGGAAGATAAGATTATTGATGGCTCGAAGATAGGCCTTAAAGATGTAATTATCGGCATTGAATCAAGCGGGCTACATTCTAACGGGTATTCTTTGGTAAGGAAGGTATTCTCTCAGAATGAATTAAAGCGCATGGGTAGTGAACTGCTTAAACCTACGCGTATTTATGTAAAACCGGTTTTATCTTTACTATCGGCTATCGGCTATCGGCTATCGATTATTAAAGGTATTGCCCACATTACCGGCGGAGCTTTTTACGAAAAGCTTGCGCGCATATTGCCTTGTAATTTGAACGCCAGGATTAACAAAGGTTCCTGGGTTGTGCCGAAAATATTCCGGCTAATACAGAATAAAGGCAATATCGCGGATAAGCAGATGTATCATACATTGAATATGGGCATTGGCATGGTTTTAGTTGCCGAGCCAAAATCAGCAAATACAATAATTTCAAAATTAGCAGGGCACAGGTTTAAATCCTGGATTATAGGCGAGGTTATAAAAGGAAAAAAAGAAGTAGAAATAACCTAGCACACAGGGACTGTCCCTGGAGGGGACTGTCCCTAAGATAAGCACTGCACACAGGGACTGTCCCAAAACTAGATAAGCATTGCATAACTAGATACCTAAAAGCACTTCATAGCAAAAGGAGGAGCGCATGAATATTCTTTACTTAGTTGTTGTCGTAGCGGTTTTTATATTTTTGTCCGGCATCAGGATTGTCAGGCCTACGCACCGGGGGCTGATCGAGAGATTCGGTAAATATAATCGCTTTGCTAATCCTGGATTTAACTGGGTTTTTCCGATAATCGAAAATCTCTATCAGATTAATATAACTGAGCAAATGGTGGATGCTGAGCCCCAGGAAATTATTACTAATGATAACTTAAACGCTAAAGTAGATGCTCAGGTTTATTTTAAAGTAAAAGCTGATGAGTCCAGCGTAAAAAGCACTCAGTATAATGTGAATAATTATCAATGGCAGATTGTGAACTTAGCGCGTACCACACTAAGGAATATAATTGGCACTTTAACTTTGAAATCCGCCAATAGCGAAAGAGGCAAGATTAACGCCGAATTGCACAAGACGCTTTGCGAAGAGACGGGAAGCTGGGGTTTGGAAATTGTCAGGACAGAGCTAAAAGAAATTGATCCGCCTAAGGACGTGCAGGAGACAATGAATAAAGTTGTAAAGGCAGAAAATGAAAAAATAGCGGCAATAGATTATGCTACTGCAACTGAAACCGTTGCTGACGGACAGAAAAGAGCAGAGATTAAAAAGGCCGAAGGTATAAAGCAGGCGAGGATTTTAGAGGCAGAAGGCGAGGCAGAGGCTATTAAGTTGGTTAATGAGGCAGCGGAAAAATATTTTGTTGGCAATGCGCAAGTATTAAGAAGGATTGAGGCAGTTGAAAAGTCCTTCATTGGTAATGCTAAAATTGTAGTGCCCGCAAATACGCAATTAATCAATGTCATCGGCGATATGGCAGGCATATTACCGCTAAAGGTTGAGAAGGAAGCAAAATAATAGAAGGGACTGTCCTAACTTTAAAATAATTTTAGCGGGTGGATTGGTTGCTGGGTCCGCTAAAAGCTAAAAAGAAATTATGAGAATTTTAGTCGTCGGTTCAGGTGGCAGGGAACATGCGCTGGTATGGAAGATAGCGCAATCTAAATTAGCGGATAAAGTATTTTGCGCGCCAGGCAATGGCGGAATCGCTCAAGCAGCAGAGTGCGTCGATATTAAAACCGGCAATATTCCGGAACTTCTTGATTTTGCGAAAAAAGAAAAAATAGATTTGACGGTTGTCGGTCCGGAGGCGCCTTTAGCCTTAGGAATAGTCGATGAATTTAAAAATCATAAATTAAGTATTTTTGGGCCGAATAAATCAGCTAGCCGCCTTGAGTCAAGCAAGGTTTTTGCAAAAGAGCTGATGGTAAAATACAAAGTCCCGACAGCCGGCTTCGATATTTTTGAGAATGCTGCTGAGGCAAGGAAATATATCGAAGAAAAAGGCGCCCCCTGCGTGATTAAAGCTGACGGCCTGGCGCAGGGAAAAGGCGTGATTGTAGCAAAAACTAAAGAAGAGGCAATTGATGCGGTTAATTTAATAATGGAGAAAAGGGTCTTTAGCGAGGCAGGTAACCGGGTTATTATAGAAGAATGCCTTGAGGGGGAGGAAGCGTCCATCCTTGTATTGACAGATTCAAAGGAGGTTATCGCTTTAGCTTCTTCTCAGGATCATAAAAGAGTCTTTGATAATGATCAAGGCGCGAACACCGGAGGTATGGGCGCTTATTCCCCGGCTCCTATTGTAACAAGGGAATTATTTAAGGATATCATGGAAAGGATCATTTACCGCACCATTGACGGATTATCAAGGGAAGGAGTTGATTATCAGGGTGTATTATACGCAGGGATCATGCTTACTAAACAGGGGCCGAAAACCTTAGAATTCAATGTGCGTTTCGGAGACCCTGAGACAGAAGCGATACTCCCGCGCTTAAAATCAGACTTTTTGGAAGTGATGCTGGCAACAGCAGAAGGAAAATTAAACAAGATTTCTAAACTCGGCGGGTTAGCGTGGGATAATAGGGTTTGTGTATGTGTTGTCTGCGCGTCAAAGGGCTATCCCGGAGAATACGAAAAGGGGAAAGAAATATTCGGCCTTGATGAAGCTGCAGGGATGAAGGATATTGTAGTATTTCATGCTGGAACTAAAAGAGAGAACAATAAAATTTTAACTAACGGCGGAAGGGTCTTAGGCGTAACAGGGATGGGTAAGAGCATAAAAGAAACGATTGATCAGGCATACAAGGGGGTTGAAAAGATTCATTTTGACGGGATGCATTACCGTAGGGATATCGGACAGAAAGCAATCGCACTATAAAATTCCCTTTCCCCAACCGGGAGAGGGTTAGGGTGAGGGAGGGCTTATGGCTAAAGTTATTAGTATAATCATGGGTAGTCCGTCGGATTTAGAAACATTAAAGGAAGCCATTGATTTGTTAAAGGGATTTTCGGTAGGCTTTGAAGTAAAAGTTTTATCAGCGCACAGGTCTCCGAAAGAATTAGCAGCGTATTTGGAAGCGGCGCCAAAAAGAGGCGCAAAAGTTTTTATTGCCGCTGCAGGGGGCGCTGCTGCTTTAGCAGGGGTCATTGCCTCTCATACAATATTACCGGTGATCGGCATTCCTATAGAAACAAAGAGCTTAAAAGGGCTTGATTCGTTGTTATCCACGGTGCAGATGCCTGCAGGGATTCCGGTTGCCACGATGGCCGTAGGAAAAGCCGGAGCTAAAAATGCGGCTATATTCGCCCTGGAGATTTTAGGCATTAACGATAAATCAATTCAGTCGAAACTGTCTGCTTATAAAAAGAATATGGCTGTAGTTTTAAGGAAAATAAAAATTAAAGTATGACTTCTACGAAAATAGTGAAGACAGGCGCCACAAACCCTGACCAAAATTGCATCAGGGAGGCAGCTTCTGTTTTAAAAGACGGCGGGCTGGTAATAATACCTACGGAAACTGTTTACGGCATCGCCGCAAATATGCTTAATAAAAAAACTTTGGATAGGCTATATAAAATCAAGCAGCGCCCCAAAGATAAGCCGTTTTCAGTGCATATAGAAGAAAAGTTAAAAATTGAAGAATTTGCGCGTTCCATTCCAATCGCCGCCTATAAGCTTATGGATAAATTTTGGCCTGGTCCGCTGACATTGATATTGAAATCACAAGATGCTGGTAAAGTCGGGTTGCGCATGCCGGATAATAAAATTGCGCTTGAGGTCATTACGCAGTCAGGGGTGCCGGTTATTTGTCCGTCGGCAAATCTTTCAGGAAAACAGGCTCCCAGGGATTTCCGGGAGGCTATAAAGGACCTAAACGGGCTGGTGGATTTTGCTATTGATGCCGGAGATACAAGATTAGGGATTGAATCTTCGGTGGTTGATTTGACAGTAGAGCCTCTTCAGATTCTAAGAGAAGGGGCTATAAAAAAAGAGGATATAGAATCGGCAATAAAAAAGAAATTCATACTTTTTATCTGCACGGGGAATTCCTGCCGCTCTGTAATGGCAAAGGCGCTCTTAGAGAAGAAGATGAAGGAAAAAGGCCGCTCCGGGGTCGAAGTTTTATCAGCCGGCTTAATGACTACAGGCTTAAGCGCAACTGAAGCCACAAGAGAGGTTCTAAAAAGAGAGGGCATGGATGTGTCAGGGCATCTTTCGCAAATAGTGACAAATGAAATGATAAAGAAATCAGATATCATTTTGGTTATGGAGAAACTCCATGAGGAGAGGATATTGCAATTAGCGCCGGGAGTAGAAAATAGGGTGTTTTTGTTGAAAGAATTTGCTAAAATCAGCGATAGGGGCTTTGATATTTCAGACCCAATAGGAAAATCCACGGATTTTTACGAACAAACTTATTCAGTAATCAAGGAAGCCATAGAAAGGATAAGTAATATAATATGAGAAGGATAGCCATTGCTTCTGACCACGCCGGTTTTGTTTTAAAAGAAAGAATCAAAACGTATCTGGAAAAAAAAGGAATCGGTATAAAGGATTTAGGCACTCACTCAAAAGAGCGATGCGATTATCCTAAAACTGCCTATTCTTTAGCCAAGGAAGTATCCAGCGGAAGGTTTAAAAGAGGGGTCCTTGTCTGCAAAAGCGGGATAGGAAATTCCATTGTCGCAAATAAGTTACCAAGGGTGCGCGCGGCATTATGTTATAATGTAAAGGCAGCGCGGTTATCAAGGGAGCACAATGATAGCAACATATTGGTATTAGGCTCTTGCTTCGTAAACGCAAAATCAGCAAAGAAAATTATCGGAGTTTGGTTAAGTACTAATTTTAAGGGAGGCAGGCACAAAAGGCGGCTGGATCAGATAAAAAAGATAGAGAAGAACCTGTTAGGTAGCTAAATAAGTACTGCAGTAGGGACTGTCCCCGTCAGAGCAAAAACTACGCCTCGCAAGAGGGACTGTCCCTACTAAGCGAGATGAGTCTTGGTCGCTAGTGCAGCCAAAAGGAACTAAAGATGAAACATATAAAGAGCGTAGACCCGCAGATTTATGATGTAATAAGGAATGAAATAAAAAGGCAGGAAGAAAATCTGGAATTAATCGCTTCAGAGAATTTTGCGTCTATGGCCGTACTTGAGGCGCAGGGTTCTGTTTTAACCAATAAATATGCTGAAGGCTACCCGGGCAATCGCTGGTATGGCGGATGCGAATATGCCGATGAGGCTGAAAATTTAGCTATAGAAAGGGCAAAGAAATTATTCGGGGCAGAGCATGTTAATGTGCAGGCGCATTCCGGTTCGCAGGCGAATATGGCGGTTTATTTTTCCGTTTTAAAACCTGGGGATACGGTTTTGGCTATGGATTTAGCAGCAGGCGGCCATTTAACGCACGGCCACCGGAATAATTTTTCCGGGGTGTTTTATAATGTTGTCGGTTACGGAGTTGACCGTAAAACCGAAACGCTGGATTATAAGAAAATAATGGAATTAGCTAAACAACATAAGCCAAAGATGATCCTTGCGGGCGCATCCGCGTATCCTAGAAAAATAGATTTCAAAGAATTTCGTAAGATCTGCGATAAGGTAGGGGCGTATCTATTTGTGGATATGGCTCACATCGCAGGGCTGGTGGCAGCCAACATCCATCCTTCGCCCGTTCCTTATGCGGAGTTTGTTACTTCCACAACGCATAAAACATTGCGGGGCCCTCGCGGAGGTTTCATCATCTGTAAAAAAGAATTTGGCAAAAAAATTGATTCCGAAATCTTTCCCGGAATACAAGGCGGCCCATTGATGCATGTTATAGCTGCCAAGGCAATTTCCTTCCGTGATGCAATGGGGCCTAAATTTAGGGTTTACCAGAGGCAGGTAGTGAAGAATTCTAGGGAGTTGGCAAAGTCACTGTCTAAATTAGGATTTAGGATTGTTTCCGGAGGCACAGATACGCATCTAATGCTTCTTGACCTGACTGAAAAAAAGATTACCGGCTGCGATGCTTCAGTAATTTTAGGGCAGGCCGGCATTACCGTAAATAAAAACCTTATTCCTTTTGATAAGAAGAGCCCTGCGGTAACCAGCGGTATCCGTATCGGGGCCGCTGCTGTAACAACGCGCGGAATGAAAGAATTCCATATGCGCAAAATCGCGCAGTTCATAAATGCGGCGGTTGAATCTAGCGACAATCCGAAAAATCTGAAGGGGATTAAAAAAGAAGTATTGGGGTTGACTAAGAAATTTCCTTTATACGGTGAGTTGATAAAAGAAAAATGAGAAAGAAAAAAATGTCCCCTGACTCGAAGAGTTTTAGGAGGCGCCCAAGTTGGGATGAATATTTTTTAGGCGTAACACGCGAAGTGGCAAAGAGGGCTACCTGTGACCGCGGCAGAAGTGGCTGTGTTATAGTCAAAGATAAGAGGATCCTCGCTACGGGTTATGTGGGCTCGCCGATAGGTATTTCTCATTGCGATGATATCGGGCATATGTTACGGGATGTGATTTCTCCGGATGGCGCTGTTAGTAAGCATTGCGTAAGGACAATACACGCAGAGCAGAATGCTATCTGTCAGGCAGCGCGCTGCGGCATTTCTTTAGAGGGGGCTACTATTTATTGCACAATGGAGCCCTGTTTTGTCTGTGCTAAGATGATGGTAAATTGCGGCATAAAGAGAGTGGCCTGTGAAAAAAGGTATCATGCAGCTCAAGCCACAAGGCAATTATTTAAGGATGCCAAGGTTAAACTCGACGTAATGTCGGATGAGGTATTAAAATATAAAGACCAGAAATGAACCCTGCACTTATAAAGGGGTTGGGTATAAAAATAAGAAAGGAAGAGCTTAGGTGAAGTGCCCTTATTGCGGATATAGAGAGGATAAAGTTGTAGATTCTCGTGCTACCGCCGAAGAGTCAGCTGTCAGGCGGCGCAGGGAATGCCTTAAATGCGGAAAACGTTTTACCACTTACGAATATATAGAAGAGGTTTCTTTGATGGTAATAAAAAAAGACGGAAGACGCGAACCCTTTGATCGTAAGAAGCTTCTCGCTGGCATTATTAAGGCCTGCGAAAAAAGGCCGGTAGGCATGGAAAAGATGGAGGAGATTGCGACACAGGTTGAACGCTCTATCCAAAAGAAATCAGACCGCGAGGTTTTTTCTACGCGCATAGGCGAGCTGGTCATGGAAAGATTAAAGGTGCTCGATGATGTGGCCTATGTTCGTTTTGCTTCTGTATACCGGCAATTTAAAGATGTGGGGCAGTTTATGGAGGAGCTAAAAAGCGTATTAAGCAAAGATAAAATTCCCCGTAAAACTAAAGGAGAGTAAATGGTTGAAATGGAGTTGAATAAAATAGTTATAGACGAGAAAAGGCATGATCAGCTTATTGTCTTAAAGGAAAAGAACGGCAGCCGCGTACTTCCCATTGTTATCGGGCTTGCGGAGGCTTCAGCTATAAAATTAAAGATCAGTGGTTTTAATCCTCCCAGGCCATTAACACATGACCTACTGCATTCAGCAATAGAAAACCTTGAAGCAAGCGTTGAGAAAATTATCATAGATAAATTGGAAGATAATACCTTTCACGCAAAGATAGTCCTTAAGACCTCAAACGGCTTAAAGAAAGTTATCGATGCCCGTCCATCAGATAGTATCGCGCTCGCCGTCCGTGCTCATACGCCTATATTTGTCGAAGACGATATAGTCAAAAAGTCAGAGATATTCAATACGGAAAAGCCATAGGGACTGTCCCCGTCAGAGCTATGAGTAGCCTCACAAAGGGGACTGTCCCTATGGTATTTTACCTTTACAACTGTCCCCGTCAGCGTTATAAGTAGCCCAACGAGAGGGACTGTCCCTAAGGTTTCTTTCCTTTAAGACTGTTCCGTTTAGAAAGAGATACGCAAAATCATGCGGCTTAAATTCCCCCCGGAATACAAAAACATACTTAAAGAAGTTTATACCTTTGCCAAGTCAAGAAAGGTTAAGCTAACCCTCGTCGGAGGGATATTGCGCGATTTGCTCTTGGGAAGAGAAAAAGAAAACCCCGATTTTGATTTTGCGATTAAAAAAGGAGCGATAAGTTTTGGAAGAAACTTGGCGAAAAAATTAAAAGCCGGATATGTTGTCTTGGACAAGGAGCACGGCGCTTGCCGTGTAGTTAAGAAAAATAACGGTAAAATATACACTTTTGATTTTACGGATTTCCGCAAGGCTACATTGGAAAAAGACCTCCTCCACAGGGATTTTACAATTAACGCTTTAGCCTTAGAATTTGAAAAGGTATTTAGCGATAATGCTGAGCTATCGCTTATCGATCCTTATTCCGGGCAAAAGGATTTAAAAGGAAAGATAATAAGGGTAGTCAACAAGAAGTCTTTCTGTGAAGACCCCTTAAGGGTATTACGTGCTTTTAGTTTCTCTAGCATATTTGGTTTTGGTTTAGATAAAGAAACGCTAAGGTTGGCAAAAAAAGAAAAAAATAAACTCTTGGGGGTTTCTTTTGAACGCATCCGCGACGAACTATTCAAGGTCTTTTCTACGGAGAGCGCGTATGGTTGTTTTTTAAAGCTGGATAAACTGGGGATTCTAAAGATTATCTTCCCTGAAATAAAAAAAATGCGCGGGATAGGGCAGGGCCCGTACCATCATCTCGATGTATGGCAGCACACTTTAGAAACAGTCTTTCAGATAGAACTCTTAATCCAGGAAACTAAAAATAATAAGAAGATCCAGGGATTTCTAAATGAAACAATTTCTGCCGATAGGAAGCGCAGGGCTCTGATTAAGCTCGGAGCGTTTTTACACGATATCGGTAAGCCCGCAGCGTTGCGCCATAAGAAAGGGAAAACCATATTTCACGGGCATGAAAGAATAGGGCTGCGGATGACAGAAGAAATCTGCAAGCGCCTTAAGCTTTCTAACGATGAAGTACACTCTTTAAAGACAGTGGTGCTATGGCACCTAAGGCCGGGTTTTATGGCGGATATAGAGGAATTAACTCCGCGGGCAAAATTCAGGTATTTCAGGGACACCGGCAGGGAGGCAATAAGCGTACTCTTGCTATCGGTTGCCGACCAGCGCGCGACAAAAGGCCCATTAACCACTAAGGCGTCCCGTCTCCGCCATGAAAAAGTAGTTTTTGGTTTAATCAGGGAGTATTTTTTGCGCGAAAAAGAAAAGAAAGCGCCTCGCTTGATAAATGGCGATGACCTTATTAAGAAATTTAAATTAGAGCCGTCAGCCTTAATCGGAAAAATCCTATCCGAGGTCGAGGAATTGCAAGCCATAGGCAAGATTAAAACAAAGAATGAGGCTTTGGGAGTAGCGGCAAAACTGATAGGAACGAAACGATGAAAAAAATCATCGTAATAATTTTTCTGCTTATCCTCATCCTTGCAGGCGCAACAGCCTATCTTAACAATGCGTTCCTTCCCCAAAAAATAAAATCGCTGATAATCAATAATCTTCAGCAAGCAACTCACAAGAATGTTAGCTTGGGTGCCCTACAATTCAGCATTTTCAAAGGGCTGGTTCTAAAAAATTTGAATATTTACGAAGGGGAGAAATCCGTTGTAAATATAAAAGAGGCCTCATGCACATTTTTGATCCTGCCGCTTTTGCAAAAAAAAATAATCATCCCGAAGGTAAAAGTAAAACAGGCGGTTATATCCTTAGTGCGTAAAGGCGATAATACCTTTAATATCCCCTTGCTTGTTGCCCTGCCTCCGCAAGCGGCGCCGATAGAAAAACCCCAAAAAGAGATTCAAGGTTTAGCCGCACCTAAAGCAGCCGTAGTGCCGAAAAAAAAATTCAGCGTTATAGTTAATAGTATCGCGATAAAAGGTGCGCGTATTAATTTTCAGGATGACACCCTATCACCGGTTTTTAATAAGACAATAGAAAATTTAAACCTTGACCTTAGTTTATCATTACCAGCTAGTATAAAATTCAGCCTTAAATCGCAAATCATCGCTTCCCCTGTAATAAACATAACTGCGGCAGGGGAATATAAAATACCGGAACTCGCTTTTACGGCAAAAATTTCGCTTCAGAATTTATCTTGCCAAGAATTCTCCGCTTATCTTAAAGGGGAAGGGTTCGATATCAGCGAAGGCCTGATTAATACGCAGGTAGATTTGAAATCTAAAGACGGAGAATTTCTTGCTTTGGTCCTGGCACAGGGCGAAGATCTTGTAGTTTCAAAAGAAAATATCAGGGCCTCTCTGGCATTAGATACAAAGGTTAGCATTGAATACGGCTTAAAAGAAAACCGCCTTAAATTTTCCGGAAAGTCAACAATCAGCAAGGCCATGGTGAAGGGATTGGAGGGTATCGGAGAGATAAATAGCATTAACGGAGAATTGGCATTTGATAACTCCGGGATCCATTCGGATAAATTGAACGCTGATATACTGGGAATTCCGGTGGTGGCCCAATTTAAACTCCAGGATTTCAAAAATCCGTTTTTAGATATTAATATAGCCGCCACTTTAAGCCTGGATACAGCGCAAGGCATATTGAAAGATAGGTTTAAATTTATTCTTCCCGCAAGCGTTAAAGGGAATGCCTCATTGGTTTTAAATATTAAGGGAAATGCGCCTATACAAGAAAATTTACAGGCTAGCGGTTATCTGGATATTATAAGCGCCTTTGTAAAGCCGGATAAATTTCCTTCTTCCTTAGAAGATATTAACGGAAGGGTAAACTTTAGCCAGGATAGCTTTAGCTGGGAGGATTTGAATTTCAAATATTCAGGCGCCCCTTATAAAACCCGGGGGAGCTTGACAGGTTTTAAGTCTCCTAAAGTAGAGTTGGCTTTAATATCAAGCGAACTTTCCCTTGATTCAAGCCTCGCAGTTAACAAAAGCTTTATTTCTTTAGTGAAATTAGAAGGCAGGTATCTTAACTCTAAATTTTCTGTTTCCGGCAAATTAGATACCAGCGCGCCTTCAAGGCCGGGGGCAGATTTAAAGGGAGAGTTGGATATATACGCGCAGGATTTAAAAAAGTTATTTGCTAAATTTAAAAATCAGTTAGAGCAGGCTGATCCGCAAGGCCGGGTCAATATGCAATTCTTTCTTAACGGGGACATAAATGATTTCAAATCCTGCGCTCTGCAGGCAAAACTTTCAAGCCCGCGCCTTTCTATTTACGGCTTAAAGCCTGAAAGCCTGTCGCTGGATTATACTCAAGGCAACGGGATGGCGGATATTTCTCTTATGCAGTTATCCTTATATGATGGTGTTGCTAAAATTAGCGCAAAGATGAACCTGGGTTCTCAAAATATTCCCTACTCGGCTACTTTGGATATGCAGGGAGTAAAATTAGAAAAACTAAAAATGGACACTGGGGCAAGAAATAAGGATATCTCAGGCACGCTGTCTTCACGGATAAAGATAAATGGTTTTTATGGCGATATATCTTCTTTAAGCGGGGCAGGAAATATTCTTATCGCTGAAGGCAAACTTTGGCAGCTAAATCTATTTAAGGGGTTAGGGTCGTTGATTTTTGCCAGGGACTTTGCCGATATTATTTTTAAGGATGGCTCCTGCGATTTTCTGATAAAGGATAAACAAATCTTAAGCGACAATATAACGCTAAAAAGCAATATCGCCGATATAAGCGGTAGCGCAAGGATAGGCTTTGATAGTTCGCTGGATGCATCTTTAAACGTAAAGATATTAGATGAAATGGCCCCCTTAAGCGGAGGATTTAAGGACCTTGCCACGGCAATAATGGGCGAGGCAGGAAGGTTCGGCATAATAAAGATAAGCGGCACGCTAAAGGAGCCGAAATATAAATTTAAGCCGGCAGTGGTGGATATAATCAAGGGCCTAAAGGATATTATCTTCGGAAAATAATATGGTTAAGACAAAGATTATCTGCACGATTGGGCCTGCAAGCGACACGGAAACGGTGTTAAGGAATATGATGCTTAATGGCATGGATGTTGCGCGGCTTAATTTTTCTCACGGAGATATTGCTAAACACACAGGACGCATAAAATTGATAAGGGAGTTGAACAAAAAATACAGGCGCCGTATAAGGATATTGCAGGATTTAGAAGGTTATCGTATAAGGGTCGGGAGCTTCAAGGATAACAAAGGAATGGAATTAAAAAAAAGGCAAATACTGCTTTTAGTTAATAAAAATATATTGGGGGCTGGAAATATCATACCTTTTGATTACCATGGTGATTTGAAAGATATAGGCCTTGAAAAACACATATATATAGATGACGGAAATATAGAGCTTTTAGTCAAACAAAGCACTCATAAATTTATTAAAGCGCAGGTGCTTATTCCTGGATTTTTAAAGGAAAATAAGGGCATAAATATTCCAGAAGTAAACCTTAAATTTAAAGGCTTGACGGATAAGGACAAGGCCGATATCGAGTTCGGAATAAAAAACAAAGTTGATTATATTGCGCAATCATTTGTAAGGAACAAAGAGGATATCCTGCTTATTCGGAAATTAACCGAAGACGCCATACCCGGCTGTAAAATCATAGCTAAGATAGAAAACAGGGAGGGTATTAAGAATATCGATGAAATAATGGAGGTATGCGACGGTATTATGATTGCCCGCGGAGATATGGGGGTATCTATCCCTATATATGAAATACCCGTTGTTCAGAAACAGATAATCAAAAAATGCAATGCTGCCAAGAAATTTGTGATTACCGCAACACAGATGCTTGAGAGTATGGTGGAAAACTTACGGCCTACCCGCGCAGAGGTTACGGATGTCGCCAATGCTATATTGGACGGAACTGATTTTGCGATGCTTTCCGCAGAGACAGCCGTGGGGAAGCACCCGGTTGAGGCAGTGGGTATGATGAACCAGATAATTAAATTTACCGAAAATTCCAAAATTAAACAGGGACACCCTTGGAATCAATCGGAAGGGTATCCCTGTTTCTATCCTGTCAAATGAACAAAATCAGGAAAACATTAAGGTTGATAGAAAAACAGATTAAAACATTCAAAGTCCCTTCGGTTACACAGGTTTCAGCAAGGAAAGACCCGTTTCAGGTTTTAATCTCATGTATCTTAAGCCTGCGCACTAAAGACAAAACTACCATTGAGGCAGCTCATAGATTATTTAGGATTGCAGATAATCCTAAAAGTATGCTAAAATTACCTCAAAGGCGGCTGCAAAAATTAATCTATCCCGTAGGTTTTTACCGCAACAAAACAAAGGTTATTTTAGGGATTAGCCGCAGAATCTTAGAAGATTTTAGCGGGAAAGTTCCTAGGGGACTAAAAAGACTCTTGAGTTTAAAGGGGGTTGGAAGGAAAACAGCAAATTTAGTTTTAGGTTTAGCTTACAATATACCTGCGATTTGCGTGGACACTCACGTGCACAGAATTTCGAATCGGCTTGGGTGGGTAAGGACAAAAACTCCCGAACAGACCGAATATGCGCTGGAGGAGATTATACCCAAAAAAGAATGGGTAGATTTAAATACTACGCTGGTTACATTTGGCCAGAATATCTGCGTGCCTGTTTCTCCGCTTTGCAGTAAATGTTATATCTATAAGCACTGTAAGCGCGTAGATGTCGCTAAATCGCGTTAGCTAAAAATGAGGTCTATCTTGGTTAAAGCTGTTTTTTTAATCCTGTTTTGTTTTATCACTGCTGCGTATGCCGATACCTTATATCTTAAGAACGGGCGCAATATCCAGGGATTAATAAAGAGCGAAAATGATAACGCAATAGAACTGGAAGTTAACGCGGGGATAGTTAAATTTAAAAAAAGCGAAATCGATAAAATAGAGAAAGTTTCTTCCGAAGAGGCCGGTCGGATACGGAAAAAATGGGAAGGAGAGCGAAAAGACCTGCAGAAGAGGATATCGCAGCAGCAGCTTGAAGAAGAAAATAAACCGCGTAAGCAAGGGTTTTTTCAAGGGGCTCAGGGAATATTATTGCCGGTGACTTTGAATAAAAAGGTAGAGGCTTCGCTTGTATTGGATACGGGTGCTTCTATTATGATGTTGCGAAAGGATGTCGCCAAAAAATTAGGCCTGGATTTAGATACAGCTAAATTTGATATGCAAGTGCAATTAGCGGATGGCCGTAAGGTTAATGCAAAACTTGTTATCCTTGAAAGCGTAAAGGTTCAAAATTCGGAAGCGCTAAATGTGGATGCAGCTGTCCTTCTGGATGAATCGGATATAAATTTCGGTGAAGGGCTATTGGGGATGTCTTTTTTGAGCAAGTTTAACTTTAAGGTTGACCAAAAAGAAAAGAAACTGATTCTGGAGAAATTATGAAATCCTATACGCACACACTTTGGTTTAACACCAAGAACCGCCAGGAATTTATCAATATCACGCCGCAGGTTGAAGAGGCAGTAAAAAAGAGCGGCATCAAAGAAGGGTTATGCTTGGTTAGCGCAATGCATATTACCGCAAGCGTATTTATCAATGATGATGAGGCCGGGCTGCATGAGGATTTTAGCGCATGGCTTGAAAAATTAGCGCCTTTTGGAAAAGATAAATACAAACACAATCTTAGCGGCGAAGATAACGGGGATGCCCATTTGAAGAGGACGGTTATGGGCAGGGAGGTTGTTGTGGCAGTTACGGAAGGAAAGCTGGATTTTGGGCCATGGGAGCAGATTTTCTACGGAGAGTTTGACGGCAGGCGCAGGAAAAGAGTATTGATTAAAATAATCGGCGAATAAAGGTACTGTCTTGACTTTTGCAGTAGGGACTGTCCCCGAAGGGGACTGTCCCTACCAAGCGACAGTTACGGGACAGCCTCCGTCAAAGCTATCAGGTTAGGTTTATCAGGAGACTGTCCCGCAAAGTACACATAGCCAAAAGGAAGCTATACGAATGAAAATAAAAGGAACCGAAATCAAGGTTGTAATGGGGGATATTACGGAATTGCGCGTTGACGCCATAGTCAATGCCGCCAATAATAAATTAGTAATGGGTGGAGGCGTTGCCGGAGCGATAAAGAAAAAAGGGGGAAGGATTATCGAGGATGAGGCGCTAAAGCAAGGCCCCATAGAGATAGGAGAAGCAGTTGCCACAGGCGCAGGGGAGTTGGCAGCAAAGTATGTTATTCATGCTGCAACCATGGGCCTGGATTTTGATACCGATGAAGTTAAGATACGTAATTCCTGCCGCAGTGCCCTGCGGGTGGCCGAAGAGTTAAAAATAAAATCTATTGCCTTTCCGGCTTTAGGGTGCGGGACAGGAAAGTTTCCCTTTCTTGCCTCGGCTAAGATTATGGCCCAGGAGGCCTTAAAACATCTGCGCAGAAAGGACACAACCCTCAAAGAAATTATTTTTTGCCTCTATGATCAGAAAGCTTTTGCTTTTTTTAAAAAAGGTGTATTGGGGTATCTTGAGTATGTAACGGAAAAATTATCCGGCGGGCCTTTTGTTACGGTAGACGCCCTTATTGAATTGCCGGATGGGATTGTAATAATTAAGCGTAGCAACCCACCCTTTGGTTGGGCACTGCCCGGAGGTTTTGTGGATTACGGGGAAAGCCTGGAAGATGCGGTAAAAAGAGAGGCCAAAGAAGAGACGGATTTAGATTTGACCGGGATCAAACAATTTCATACTTACTCTAAGCCCAATCGCGACCCCAGGTTCCATACTATCGGCACGGTATTTATCGCTAAAGCCATAGGTAAACCTAAAGCAGGGGATGATGCCGCCGGATTGAAAATAATTGGTTTAAACGAAATTAAGGATTTGGATTTTGCTTTTGACCATAAAAAAATCCTGCAGGACTACATTAACTATAAGCAGGGTAAGGATTCCTTTTAACCTTCCCGCAGCTGCCTTTCCGCATCCACGATATCGCGGTTAAGCACGCGGATGGTTTCTTTAAGCCTCTGCTTTAATGTTGAGGAACAGGCCTGGCCGTAGTTTAATTCCCTTAAAATCTGGACACTCATTCTGAAATACCGGATTAATTCTCCCTCATCAGTATCTGTGAAACGCAGTGTTTTGTCAAAGCTTGTGCCGCGCAGCCACGCCTCTGCCGCAGTACTAAGATGAAAATAAGCGGGTTTGCTCGCAGGATAAATCCTGTAGCGTTCCTCTTGGTGTTTTATCGTAGCGTATATTTCTTCGCATTCCCTTTTTATGCGGCGCGCATTCTTGGAGAGAATAGGGATACGTTGGTTTTTACGCGGCTCAAAACAAATCGCGCAGGTGATAATTCCTAAGCCGAACTCATCAACATGTTCAATTATTTGCTGATCGTAAAGCTCGCCCAGTATCAATTCATATCCATATACCGTCTTTGCGAATTCTCCTTTTTGGGTCAAGGAGCCGCCTGAGATATACCCCATTTCCTTCAAGAGTTTTAATTTCGCCTCTATTAACCTTAGGGCTTCTTTTTGTTCATTTTTGCCTGATTGAAAAAAATGCAAAGAGAGGGGGTAGATTTTAAAAAGGCCTTCCTTATATTTTTGATAGAGGTTAAGCAAAGTGGCATAAGAGGTATTTAACTGGCTTTTTATCTTTTCAGGCTCGCCAAAGATAATGCGACTGGTTTCCTCAAAGGTTATTTTATGCGGATTTATGCGGCTGTAAACAAATCCTTCGCTATCTATACCCCGCCTTCCCGCGCGGCCAGCCATCTGGTAAAAATCCCGTGTCTTTAAATTTCGCACATATCTGCCGTAAAATTTTCTTAGGTCGTCGAACATTACTGAGCGGCTTGGCATATTAATGCCTAAGGCAAAGGTCTCGGTGGTAAATATCACCTTTAAGAGGCGGCTGGTAAAAATGCGTTCCACAACTTCCTTTAAAGTCGGAAGCATTCCCGCATGATGATAAGCAATCCCCCTTTGTATAAGCGGATATAATTCCTGCGCTGAACGCTCTGCGCTTAAGTCAAACCTATTGCAAAGAGAGTTATACAGCGAGGTAATCTCACTTTTCTCCTTTGCGTCGAGAAAATTAAAATTAAGCGACTCATGGGCTAATTCTTCGGCCCGCCTCCTGCCAAAGACAAAGTATATCGCAGGTAAGCCTTCTTTTTGGCGCAGGTAATTTATGAGGGTGCTTAATTTGTTGGGCTTGCCGTATCTAGGCCTCTTTAATTGCTCTATCCTATCCAGGATTTCATTTGAGCATTGAAAGAAGAAATGCAAAGGGACCGGCCGTTTATCTTCGATGACAGTTTGTATCGGTTTGTTGTGTATCGATTCGATCCAGCCCGCAAGCTCTTTTATGTTCGGGATGGTAGCGGATAGCCCGAGCAGATTCATATGCTTGGGGAGGAATATTAAAGATTCCTCCCAGACCGTGCCGCGCTCCGGGTTATCTATATAATGTATTTCATCAAAGATTATCCAGGAGTATTGTCTTAAGCTTTTCGGTTCATCCAGTATTTTATTGCGGAATATTTCCGTGGTCATGATTAAAACCGGGGCTTCGGGGTTTATAGAAACATCCCCGGTCAATATTCCTATTGCCTCACCGAACTCACCCCTAAAGTCGCGGAATTTCTGATTTGACAGGGCTTTTATAGGGGCGGTATAAATAACGCCTACTTTCTTTTCGATTGAGCTTAAGATGACGTGTTCTGCAATGGCTGTTTTACCGGCGCCTGTAGGGGCGCAGACAATCACGGAGTGGCCGTTATTTATATGGCCTATGGCTTCTTGTTGGAACCTATCGTAAATCATAAATGAACACATAACTTATGGAGCATTAACTCTAATCTGCTCCGACATAAGTTATTTGTGTGAATTAACCCCCGCACCA
Organism: Omnitrophica bacterium GWA2_41_15; assembly: GCA_919902445.1. Taxonomy (GTDB): domain Bacteria; phylum Omnitrophota; class Gorgyraeia; order Gygaellales; family Profunditerraquicolaceae; genus CAKKQZ01. The sequence goes on from CAKKQZ010000008.1 coordinate 61,572, forward strand.
ATTGTGAATTTACACGAAGTCTATATGACAATTGGTGCGGGGGTAAGTTTGGCCAAACGACTTACGTTCATTTCATTCCGTAAGTCGTGACCTTACTTATTATAGTCTAAAATTGTTGATTTATCTAATAAAAATAGTACAATAAAAATATGGCTTACGAGGCAGCTATAAATAAGGCATGGGTTGAGCTCTCCGAGTTAAATCCGGATAAGGGCCTTTCGGTTAGGTTCTTAAAAGACGAATACAGCATAGGCCTGGCCGCTAAAAAAATAATGTCTTTATCCTGCAATATCCCTGCAGAAGATTTCTGGGTGGTCCTCATCTTGCACTATCTTATTAAAAAATTAAAAGGCCTGCCGGAATTAACCGGAGAATGGGTTACCTTTAACGGATTATCGGGGGTGGATAGTTATTATCCGGTTTTCAGGAAGCGCACAATCGAACCGCTGATTAGAAAATATGGCAGTAATCCGCGAGGTATTTTTGCGTTACTTGAAAACTTGCCTTCTACAAAAGTCGATAATCTGGCTGATGCAGCTTTCATTGTGGAGGCTTTCGATAAAGTCCCTGTATTGGTAAAGCTCTGGGGAAAAGACGCAGAATTTGACGCTGATGCAAATATACTTTTTGATAGGAGCGTAACCGGGATATTCTGTACCGAAGACATAGTGGTTTTAGCTGGAATGGTTGCCGCAAGTTTATAATATGCCCAAAAGGATTTTTTTAATAGCCTTTATGGTTTTAGCCCTTAACGCCTCTCCTTCTATAGCTGCGCCGGTTAAGGTTTACCTGTCTGACGAAGGGAAATTCAGCATTCCATTAGGAAAAAGTTACAACTACGGCGATATCCTGGTAAAAAGAGCTGTTGATGGGGATACACTGGAACTTGAAGACGGAGCAAGGGTGCGGCTTATCGGTATAGATACGCCTGAGATGCATGAATCAAGAAAATTATACCGCGATGCGCAGCGTGCTAAAGAGGATGCAGCCACGATTCAAAAGTTAGGCAGGCAGGCGTATGAATTTACCAAAAAGTTAGTAGAAGGAAAGCGCGTAAGTTTGGAGTTTGATGTTGAAAGGCAAGACAGGTACGGCCGGCTTCTTGCTTATGTATATTTAAAAGATGACGGGACATTCGTAAATGCAGAGATTGTAAAGCAGGGATATGCTTCTTTGTTAACTATCCCCCCGGACGTAAAATATGCTGATTTATTTTTAACATTGTATAGAGAGGCACGAGAAAATAGAAGAGGCCTATGGCAGTAGGGACTGTCCCCGTTAACAGTTACGGGACATTTTCCGTCAAAGCAATAAAAAGAGTAGTTCAATGGA
>CAKKQZ010000009.1:0-27628 GCA_919902445.1 Omnitrophica bacterium GWA2_41_15
CATGCTGTAACGGAGATAATCCGCTCAACGCCCAGTGTTTTCATCCCAAAGATATTTGCCCGATAATTAATCTGACTCGGAGGAATACGATGACCCACATCATGCCGCGGGACAAAAACTACTTCTTTACCCTCAAGCTCTCCGAGGACAAACTTACCTGACGGAACACCGAAGGGCGTCTTTACAGAAATACTTTTTACCTTCTTTATACCTTCTATCTTATATAGCCCGCTGCCACCTATGATCCCTATGCGCCCCATATTACCCCCTTGATAATGCCTTGGCCCTTTCTACCGCTGCCTTAACCGCATCTAGCAAAGAACCACCGCGATGCAAAACTTCTAAAGCAGCCTCGGTAGTCCCGCCCTTAGAAGTAACCTGTTTTCTTAATTCTCCCGGCTTCAAACCTGTTTCCTTTAATAGCAAATCGCTATAAACAATGGTCCAATGCGCCAAAAACTGAGCTGTTTTTTCATTAAAACCAACTCCCCTGGCTGCCCTAGATAAGGAGTTGACGAAATCTTCATGAAATTTTTTATGGTTAGTTTTATATTCCTCAAAATTAAGTTCAATTGCATAAAAATAATACCCTGGTCCGCTTCCAGAAATAGCTGTTGCCGCATTCATCATATCTTCGCTTAACTCCTGTACCTCGCCTATATTACTGAATATTTCTTTGGCTGTCCCTAAATCTCCTTCCCTTGCAAAAAGTCCTTTACATATGCAAGTTACCGATTTACCTATTTTTGCTCCTATATTTGGCATTGCCCGGATAACCCTTGCATTATCTAAGAATTTCTCAATATAACCAGTACTTATTCCAGCGGCAATTGAAATAAAAAGTTTATTAGTTCCTTTGGCTGGCTTTCTAATAACCTCCAAAAGAGGACCTAAATCCTGCGGTTTGACTGCTAGGATTATAACTTCGGATTTCTGTACCAATAAGGCGGCATTTAACACATCCTTTATGGTATCCTTAAGGTTTGCGGTTTTTAGTTTATCATTATCAAATACGAAAACAGCGGCTTTAATCCTTTCAGCGATTGCACTGCCCATATTTCCATACCCGATAATGCCGATTGTTTTCATAGCTTTTGCGTGTCTAGTTATGCAGTGCTTATTTTGTTTGGGGACAGTCCCCTGTTCATCGGCGGGACACCTTCCATTAAGCTACTATTTTTATTGCTTTGACGGAAAATGTCCCGTAACTGTTGGGACAGTCCCTACTGCAATAGTTATTTAACGTTCTCGAATATAGCCCTGCCAAGCCGTATCATGTTTGCGCCTTCTTCTATCGCTACTTCAAAATCATCAGTCATTCCCATGGATAAAACGGTTAAGGGTTCGCGGGTACCGGGTAACGCATTAATCTTATCCCTTAAGTTCCTCAGGCTTCTAAAATAGGGACGGGTTTCTTCTGTATTACTTACAATAGGCGCGATTGTCATAAGGCCCTTGATATTTATATTCTTAAATTTAGCTATTTCACTTACAACCCCCGGAGTTTCCTCAGGTTTGAGTCCAGATTTAGTTGCCTCTCCTTGAGAAGTTTTTACTTCTATTAATATATCCTGCACTTTATTTATCTTGGCCGCCTCCCTATTAATCGCATCCGCAAGATGCATGCTTTCGACAGACTGAATCAAATCAAATATATTTAGCGCATCTTTAACTTTATTTGTCTGCAAATGGCCGACCATGTGTAATTTCATATGCTTATCGCTTATTGCAAATCGTCCGCCATACTTTCTCTTGGCTTCCTGGACTCTATTTTCTCCGATATCGGTTATACCTGTTTCAATGGCCTCTTTTATCTGCTCGATACCCCTCCCTTTACTTACGCAAACAATGGTAACAGAGCCCGGATCGCGGTTTATTTTGGAACACACTGAAGATATTCGCTCTTTTACCTTCTGAAGGTTATCTTTAATCATATCTTGAATTAATATTATACACAAGAAAACAACTGGGTCAATCAAAAGTGAGTAACCAATTAGATAAAAAACTCACATCCCGTTTCCGAACGAGCCTAAGGAGCGCAGGAGTAAGAATATGAAGTGAGGCTTTTGCGTGCTTAGCATCTATTGAATCTCCCCTCTTTGCGAAAGAATTAAAAGGGATGGGGGGTGCTTACAGCAAAGCAAAAGCCGAATGCGACGAGCACCGCAGTGAGAGAGGGGATGGGACTAGGGTTTTAGAAATATTCCTGATATGCCTCTTTAAACCTAGCTATAGCTTTTTTTATGCAATTTTTAACTGGTTTCTGGTTGGGTAAAATAGGCGTGCTTTTATCCTGCATTGATTCAAGAATCATACCAAGGCATGTTAAATATGTCAGGTACTTCTGAGCGGTTAACTCGCTCTCCTCTTTTGCAAAGGAAAGTATCTCCGGATCCGCGATACGCCCTAATCTTACCGGAATTGCCAAAGTATTCTCTAATCTTTCTATAAACCCTTCTAATAGCGCGGTTCTTCCAACGATTACAAAATTATCCACCTCATAGCAGGAAACTTTCTTCTCAACAGCATCTTTTATCTGAGAACAGATCAACTTTGCCTTTGAAGTAACTATCTCAACTACTAATCTTTGCCTAATCGGTTTGTAAAGATTGGTTTTCTTCACTAATATCTCTTTATCTTCCAATATCTCTCCGGGCTCGCCTATCAGCCCGTAAGAGCGCTTGATATCCTCGGCTAAATCAAAAGGTATTTTTAATGCATCCTGCAGTTGCGCAGTCAAATCGTCTCCCCCGATTTGTAAAATATCTATTTCTTTTAATACGCCGTTTCTAAATACCAATAGTTCTGTTGTATCGGCGCCTATATCGCAGAATAAGTTTAAGCCCTCTTTCAGGCTCCTGTCAAATACCGCTCTGCTTGTGGCCAGGCCGGAAAAAAACAAATCCTTTATTTCATATCCCGACTGGTTTATTACGCGGCTTAAAGACTGTACCGAAGATAATTTTGCGCAGACTAAATATAAATCCACTTCCAGCCTGTGGCTGTATAATCCTAATGGGTTTATGATATTGCCCTTTGAGTCTATCGTATAACCAGAGGGCATCATATGAACTACCTCTTCGTCCAAACTCGAGCCTAATATACGGGCTTCCTCGTTTGCCCTTTGCATATCAGATACGGTGATCATCTTGTTACCGCGCTCAGCCAGAGGTACGATTGCCCGGCTATGCTTTGTGATTATATCCTGACCGGAGATATTTGTATTTACAAACTTAATTTTTATCCCCGATTTGACTTTTAAATTCTTGATGACTTTAGTCACGGAGCCGACCAGATCTATAGAATCACCGATCTGGCCCTTTTTAACACTCTTAGAAGGAAGGGCCTCGAAAAATATCCTGTTTATGCGCTTTTTTTTTATTTCTGCTACACAGGCAGCTATCTTACTTGAACCGATGTCCAAAGCGCAGATATAACTATTTAGATTTAACATCGTTAAATTTAATTACCGGATCCTTGAATCTTAAGTCTATATATTTTATATTCCCTATATCTTGCCTTGCGGCTGTAATCAACCCTCCGAGCAAAGCAATCTTATACCTGATATTATCCGCCCCCAGCTTTACTTCTAAAAATTCCGGGCCAATATCCTGAATAAAAACTGCGAGGCTTAACGCATTCACCGCATCTATTTTCTTAATTTTGTAGTTTTTTAGCCCCTTACTCTTTCTTAATTCTTTTATTATATTCAAGGCAATGACAAGTTCTTTTATATTATATTTCTTTCCGGGTTTTGGCCCAAAAATTCTTGTTTCGAGCCCGTCTATTACAGGAAGTTCCAATTCTCCAGGTAGGTTTTGCGGATTAAAAATCACTCCTTCTTCATCAACAGCAAAATATTTATATAATTTTATTAATGCTGTTGGGCGGCGTTTTATAAAATATGCGAATACGCGGTTAGGAAAAACCCTTGATAGGGTTACAAAAGCATATTCCGGGAATGATTCTAAAATGTATCCGGATTCCCGCTTTAAGTCTATGCTAAAAATATTCTTGCCCTTAAGATAGGTTAGATCGATACTCTCTGCGTCTTTAGTAATAACTCCCGCGATCTTAAAATAATCCGAAGCCCTAAAGACCCTCCAAATATAACTTATAATAAAAAACAAAGCAAGAAAAATTATTATAGAGAGAATGACCAACTTAGAAATAAGGCGCCAAAACTTAGAAGTACCAGGCCTTGAATTAATCCTATTTTTTCTCATAAGCCAACCTTATTAACTTAAGGCACAAGGCATTAAAATCTATACCCGCGGCCTTTGCTGCCTTTGGCAGGAGGCTTGTTGAAGTAAATCCCGGGATTGTGTTTATCTCTAAGATATACGGGATATTGCCTTCGCTTAAAATAATATCCACGCGGGAACACCCGTAACAACCGAGAAGCTTATGCGCCGATAAAGCTACCTCTTGAATCTTTCCTGCAGCCTTTTTAGGGAGTTGTGCCGGAATTATATAATCGGTCATTCCTTCCTTATATTTTGCCTCATAATCAAAAAAAGTTTTTTTAGGGATAATCTCTATAATGGGAAGCACTTCCTCATCTAATATCCCTACCGTCAATTCCCTCCCCTTTATATACTCCTGGACAATTACTCTCTTATCAAATGAATTTGCAAAATTAACCGCTTTCTCTAAATCTTCTTTTTTATCGATAATTGAAAACCCTATGCTTGAGCCATGCGTTGCAGGTTTTACCACAAACGGTAATCCTAATTCCTCGCGGATCTTCCAGTTTGTGTTCTTTCTAACCACCTCATATGCAGGAATCTTTAATCCGCTTCTTTCGAAAATCCTTAAGGACGCAATCTTATCCATGGCCAGCCTGCTTGCCTTAACGCCAGAGCCGCTATAAGCAATTTTCAAAGTTTCCAGTATAGCCTGAATCTGACCGTCTTCTCCGAAGCGGCCGTGCAAAGCAATAAAAGCGCAGTCTATTTTTTTTGATTTTATTAAACTTATATTTTCCCGGACATTTTCTGTTTTTATATCAATGGCAATCGTATCTAACCTTGAAGACTTTATAGCATTATATACCGCATGGCCTGACTTTAAAGAAATCTCCCTCTCGGAAGAAGCCCCCCCCATTAACACGCCTATCAAGCCAAAATCATTTTTTGCCTTTTTATTCATTGCCATATTTTTATTTCCGGGTCTAAATTTACTTTAAATTTATCTCTTACCGCGGCTTTCATTAACTTCATTAAATTCAAAACATCCTGGGCCCGGGCGTTTTCTTTATTTAGAATAAAATTAGCGTGCTTTCTTGAAATAAAAGCGCCTCCTATTTTTTTACCTTTTAATCCGCACAGGTCTATCAGTTTTCCTGCTGATTCTCCTGACGGATTCTTGAAAACGCATCCGGCATTAGGAAAAGTGGTATCCTGACGACTACCTCTAGCCTGAATATATTTATTCAAATTCTGCGCTATCTCGCCTTTATTCTTTTTATCAAGCCTTAAACGCGCGCTTAAAATTATGTATTTTCCCATGCCGCAACGCCGGTACCCGAATTTTATATCTTTTTTCTTTAATAGTTTTACCTTGCCTCTAAAGTCTATAACAGCTACATTTTCAATCAATTCACCTATGCCCCTACCCCATGCGCCTGCATTCATCATCAAGGCGCCGCCTACAGTACCGGGAATCCCGATTAGAAACTCAAGACCGGATAGGCTATTCAGTTTTGCCGCCTCAACTACCCTCCCCAACATAAGCCCGGCACCAACAATAAGGGAATCTTCGCTTAAAATAATTTTCTTGAAATAAGGCGCGCTCAATTGCAAGACTATCCCGTCAACCCCGTTATCCGAGACTAAAATATTACTCCCTGCCCCGATGACAAATATCTTAATCTTATTTTTTCTTGCTGCGCCAATGAGCAGTTTCAAATCCTCGAGGTTCCTGGGTGCATAAAAAAATTTAGCCGGGCCCCCAACCCTAAAAGTAGTTTTATTTTTTAACGAAACTCCTAGTTTAATTTCGCTCTTTAAGTTTTTCGGCCAATTCATCGCTCAATTTTCCAATATCTCCGGCTCCCAAGGTTATAACTAAGTCCCCTGGCTGAATAATCTTTAATATATTCTCAAGTATTTCTGCTTTTGGCAAGAATTTAGCGCACTTTTCAGGGGTTAACTCTTTTATCTTATCATATACCCTCTCACCTGTTATGCCTTCGATAGGAATTTCGCTTGCCGGGTAAATATCGGTTATAATAATAAAATCGGAGGCGCTAAAAGAAGCGCCAAACTCATCTAAAAGCAATTTAGTGCGGCTGTAGCGGTGCGGCTGAAAGATTGCAATAAGCCGCTTAGGATTTAAGTTCTTTGCCGCTTCGAGCGTTGCCTTTATTTCAGTAGGATGATGCGCGTAATCATCGATAACCGTGATACCGCTATCTTTAAATTTAATCTCAAGCCTTCTATGGGCCCCTTTATAACTAGAGAGCGCATTATTTATAATCTTAAGATCTATTCCTAGTTCAATCCCCAGCGCAATGACGGAGAGCGCGTTGGAAATATTATGCCTGCCTCCAAGCGATAGCTTGAACCTATGTATAAATTTATCCTTGTAGAAACAGTCAAACTCGGATGATAACCCTTTTAATTGTATGTTCTTCGCAATTATATCTGCATTATTTTTTAAGCCGAATAAAATATATTTATTTTTGTAGCCCTTAAGTATTTCCATTAAGTTTATATCATCTGCACAACAGAATAAGCATCCGCCTTCTTCTGTTTTATTTAAGAATTCCTTAAAGGCGCTTATTTCATTCTCGAATGTTTCATAGTAATCAAGATGCTCGCGGTCAATATTTGTAATAATTGAATACTTAGGCCTGTAATATAAGAAAGAGCCGTCGGATTCATCTGCCTCAGCAACAAAAAATCTGCCATTGCCTAAGCAGGCATTGGTGTCTATATTCCTTAAAATCCCCCCTATGACAGCTGTCGGATAAAACCCGGCTTCCAATAATAGATAAGAGGCTAAAGAAGTTGTTGTGGTTTTACCGTGGCTACCGGTAACCGTGATCACTGCCTTATCGAGCATCAGGCTGGCGAGTGCTTGAGCTCGTTTTATCACAGGGATGCCTAATCTTTTGGCTTCGATAACTTCAGGATTATCTTCTTTTATGGCGGTAGAATAAACAACCAAGCCGGCTCCTCGAACATTTGCAGCATTATGGCCTATAAAGATTTCTGCCCCGAGTATTGTAAGTTCCCGCGTAATTTTGTTTTCTTTTAAATCCGAACCACTCACCCTTAGGCCGCAACGTAAAAGCAGCTGCGCAATTCCGCTCATCCCAATCCCGCCAATACCTATTAAATGATGGTGCTTATCCATCCCGCTCTTCCCTCCACCAATATAACCCTCGCCCTTAAGGATTAGGCGGGGTCAATTTTCCAAATATTTCTTCCATGCCTCTTGCATTTGCCCAACATCGCTAAACGAATAGCTGGATGCCAATGCCCTATCCATGCTTTTTTTGTCCCGAAGGCTCTGGCAAAAAGTTACGAACTTATCTTTCCCGAATTTCTTAATTAGAAAATCTACCGCGCTGAAAGACTCTGTATAAAAAAGCTGCGCCGTATCCGCAGGCATACTAAATTGCTCGCCAATCTGGGGGAGTTTTTCCAAAGGAATAAATTTTCCCGATCCGATTGCTTCTCTTACCAGCGTATCTGCTTGCGAATATTTTGATCTTTCCTGATAAGAGGCCACTCCTTCGTCCAGCCATAAAGGTACGGCATTATTATCAAAACCTACGAATTCCCTAAAAATAATGTGCCCCATCTCATGCGCAAGCACTGTCTCAAAAAAATCATGGGCGTAGGGAAAACTTGAGATTATTTTATCCTTTACTGAAGCGTTTCCGCCAGACCAGAATGGCTGGCCGGTTGCAACCTGATAATCTAAAATATTATTATAAATATATACCTTGGCGCGCTCATCCCAAAGCCAGAAATTATAACGGTTAAACCCTAAATCAGAAGCTATTCTGTGGTAATAATTCTCAGAGTTGCCTATTACATGTTTTATAAAATCCTCCGGGGCTTCTTTGTAATACACTATAAAGTGCGAGCTTTTTTCGACATTCCATTCTGCCCCCTCCTGCGCAGAGCAGATATGCAGAAAGACGAAGGAAATAATCAAAGGTAAAATGGAAATCAACCCCGCAGGCATAGCCGTGGTACCTATATGTATCCTCCTGCGCCCTTTAATAGAGCTTGTTATAGCTCTGACAGGCTTCGGAGGATTATCCGCTTGAATGCTTACGGCATGCCCATTTAGTGACATCCACCGAAGCAGTATCTTTTTCGCATTCATCCTGCATGCAGATGGCCTTCTGCGAAGGCGGATAAATTTCTTAATCATTTAAGATGTTGCCAAAGAGAAAGCTGTATTAACAAGCGCTTCGCTGGCATTGTTCTTTAAGAATTTACTGTATTTTAAGCGCATACCATCCAGCTTCTTGGGGTCTTTCAAAAATGCCTCTATCTCCTGTTTTAATATGCCAGGGCCTAATTTAGCGCCATCTATTACAATACAGCAACCCTCTCTTTCAAGGACAGCTGCATTTGCCCCTTGATGCTCATAGGCAAACGGGTATGGGACAATTATAGCCGGGATGCTAAAAGCTATTAACTCTTGTATCGTAGTAGCGCCCGCCCTTGTTATTGCCAGGTCTGCTATGCTGTAAGCGTATTGCATCTTATCCAGGAAGGTAAACAACCTTGACTTAATTTTTAAGGCCTTATAACTCTTATTCAGCGTCTCCAGGTCTTTAGTTCCTGCCAAATGGATAACCTGCAGTTTGAGCTTATCGGCAACTGCGGATATAGCATTCATAAAATATTCATCGATCTTCTGGCTTCCCTGGCTGCCGCCCATAACGAGTATAGTAAACAAATTCTCCTCAAAACCGAAGAAATTTAGCGCTTCCTGCTTATCAATTTTTTCTAATTCTTTACGTATGGGATTGCCGGTAAGTACCAGCCTATCGCGCGAGACCGCCAAATAACCTTTCGTTTGTTCAAAAGAAATTGCAACCCTATCTGAAAATCTGGATAAGAGGCTGTTGGCGCGCCCGGGAATTACATTCTGCTCATGTATAAGCGTCTTAATCCTCAAAAGCCATGCTAACAAAACCAGAGGTACAGAATTAAGGCTGCCGAAACCTGCTACGATATCAGGTTTGAATTCAAGAAGTAAAATAAAGCTCTCCAAAAAGCCTTTTATTAAATTTAATATGGCATTAAGATTCTTAAGGCCGAAAGAAAATCGGATATTGGCCACAGAAATAAATTTTAGAGCGCATATATCCGGCACTACTTTTGTTTTTATGCTTTTCTTTGGTAAAACTAAAAGTATATCGGAATCCTTATGTTCACTTTTTAAGGTATCTATAAAACTTAAAGCAGGGAATATATGCCCGCCGCTTGCGCCGGTAACTACAAGGACCTTCATTAAGGGTATTCTCCTGTACGCGCGATATTTATCAATATCCCTACGCTGACCAGGTCAAAGACAAATGAAGAACCGCCGTAACTGATAAATGGCAGAGGCAGCCCCTTCGTAGGCACGACGCCGCAAGAAACCCCGATATTTATTATCGCCCTAAGTGAAATCATGAGTATTAAACCTAAAGCCAGGAAATACCCGAATTTATCCGCGGCATTTTTTATAATCTTTAAACCCTCACCGATAAAAATCATAAACAATACAATAACGCCCAGGGTCCCGAGCAAGCCGAGCTCCTCACCGATAATGGAAAATATAAAATCTGTATGTGCCGCTGGCAGGTAAAATAATTTCTGTTTGGAATGGCCCAAGCCTACTCCAAAAATTCCACCGGAACCAAGTGCAATCTGTGACTGGATAATCTGAAAACCGCTTCCTTTCGGGTCAAACCATGGATTTACAAATGCCATCATGCGCATCCTCCGGTAAGGGACGCTGAATATCAATACATAAAGCGCTGGGATACTCGCCAGAAGCAAAGAAAAAAGATATAGCGGCCTTACCCCTGCGATAAAAAGCATAATAAAAACTACGCTAGCCAAAGCCAGGGTTGTCCCTAAGTCCGGTTGCGCCAATATAAATAACGATCCCAGCCCTAAAACGCATACCGGAGGCAGAAACCCCCTTAGGAATGTCTTAATTAAATTTCCTTTACGGTTTATAAAGTCAGCAGTATAAATAATTATTGCAAGGCTTGCTAACTCCGATGGCTGAAAACTTAAGAACTTAAAGCGAAACCACCTGCGCGCACCCGAAACCTCCCTTCCTATCCCGGGAATCAAAACCAACACCAGCATGAATAAAGATACAATCAGCAAGGGTTTGGCAAATTTTACAAGTCTTCTGTAATCAATGCCCATTACAAAAAACATAAGTAAGAGCCCGATGGCTAAAAAACTTACATGCCGCTTTAAAAAGAAAAAACTGTCTTTATACCTTTCTGCGGCAAAGATACTCGAGGAGCTGTAAATCATGACTATGCCTATGCATATCAATATTACCGAAACAGTAAATAGATTTATCCTGATATTACGCGCCATATTTTATTTTTAAATCCCGCACCGCATTTTTAAAAACCCTTCCCCTTTCTTCGTAATCGGAGAACATATCAAAGCTTGAGCACATCGGAGAAAAGAGCACATAATCCCCTGGTGCTGACTTTTCATAAGCCATACGCACCGCCTCTTCCAAGCTTTGCGCTGCGCTTATATTTAAAAAACCATTTAATGCTTTTTTTATCTTCTCTTTTGCCTCTCCTATCAGAATCACTTCTTTTACTTTATCTTTTGCCCAAGGCAATATACCCTGATAATCAACGCCCTTATCCCTGCCTCCCGCTATCAAGATTACCGGAGAATTTATACAATTTAAAGCCCACACCGTTGACTCAACAAGAGTTGCCTTGGAATCGTTGATGAATTTTATATTGTTTATCTCGGCTACTTGCTCAAAACGATGTTCAAGGCCCTTAAATTCACTAAAAACTTTCAAACAAACCTTTTTGTCTATCCCGAGTATTTTGCAGACTGCGACTGCCGCTGCCTGATTAGGATTAAACTCATCGGTTTCGCTAAAATAAATAACTTTACCCGTAGATTCTTTTGCTAAATTTTTTAAGGCCTCATCGAGTTCATTTAAAACCAGGAAATCATCTTTTTTTTGATTCATGAATATTCTTTTCTTTGCCTCTAAGTATTCCCGCATATCCTTATGCCTGTCTAAATGATTCTTGCTGAAATTAAGCATTACCCCGACCTTCGGCTTAAAGTCTTTGATATGCTCCAGCTGAAAAGAGCTGGCCTCTAAACATACAAAGTCCTCACCCGTTATATTGCTTACTTCTGCGCTAAAAGGAGTGCCTATATTGCCACAGATAAATGCTTTTTTTCCAGATGCCTCTATAGTCTTTGCGATCAATGTAGTAACTGTGGTTTTTCCGCTTGAGCCGGTAACAGCAATAACGGTCGCGGGGCATAAAATCCAGGCAACCTCTATCTCGCTTATTACCGGAATATTCAATTCCTGCGCCCAAAGAATAGGTAAAGCATTTTTTGGGACTCCGGGTGAAATAACCAGGATATCATTATGCCGCAGGAATTCCCGCGTATGAACGCCTAATTCTGATTTTATTTTTTTGGATTTAAGTTTTGATAAATTAAGTCGGGTTGCTTGGGTTTCCTTATTATCGCTGATACTTACATCAGTGCCTAAACTAAAGAGTAAATTTGCGCAGGCAATCCCGGAACGGGCAAAGCCGGCTATTATAACTTTTTTGTTTTTAAAAAAGTCGGTATTTCTCATAGAAACACTTATCCTGAAGCTATCTTATCTTCAGAGTGACCATTGTAAGGAGCGCTAAGAGGCTTGCGATAATCCAGAACCTTACAATCACTTTATTCTCAGGCCAATTGAGGAATTGAAAATGGTGATGTAACGGAGCTATTTTAAAGATGCGTTTTTTAGTAAACTTGAAAGAGCCTACCTGCAAAATAACCGATAACGCTTCTAAAACAAATATCCCTCCTACAATCACTAAAAGTAATTCTTTTTTTATTAACAGCGCAACTGTACCTAACGCTCCTCCCAGGGCCAAAGAACCCACGTCCCCCATAAAAATAGACGCAGGATAACAGTTAAACCATAAAAATCCAAGCCCAGCCCCCAGGATACTTGAACAAAATACGCTGAGTTCTCCGCTGCCACTTATATATGGTATTAAAAGATATTCGCTGAATTTTATATTTCCGGTAACGTAGCATAGCACGCTGAAAGCAACCGCTACCATCACCACGATGCCAGCGGCAAGCCCGTCAAGCCCGTCGGTAAGATTTACCGCATTGGATGAACCGGAAACAACCAGAATAACAAAAAGCACATACAGGCCGTCTAAGTTTAAAGACACATCCTTTAAAAAAGGCAAATCCAATCTTATATTATTCGCAGATAACTCAAGAAGGATGGTCCCCAGTATAAGCCCCAAGATTATCTGGCTGGTAAATTTTGAGGCTGCTGTCAGGCCTTTGGCTTTCTTTTTTATCTGCTTCAAATAATCATCAATAAACCCTGTTATGCCAAGCCATATAGTTACAAATAAAACTATCAAGACAAACTTATTGGAGATGTCCGCCCACAAAAACGTAGAAATAATAATTGCGCCCAATATCAGGATACCCCCCATTGTGGGAGTATCCTGCTTATGGCGCGAAAGTAAGTCTAATTTTATGCTGTCATCTTTATTTATTTTCTCTACCACTTTAAGTTCTTTTAATTTCCTGATTACAGCCGGGCCAAAGATTAGGCTGATGAGGAATGCGGTCAGCGCTGCCAATGCGCAGCGGAAAGTTATATAACGGAAAATATTGAAGCCGGCGAAGAAATCATGCAAAGGGTAAAGCCAAAGGTAGAGCATTGCTCAATCCTCCATTATACCTTAAAAACCTCCTCCATCTTCATTGCGCGCGAACCTTTAACCAGCACGACATCATTTTTTTTAGGAGATACTCTGCTGAGTAAAGCTTCCCTGGCCTCCTGCGATGACTGGCAGGCAAAAATTTTCCTGATATCAAAGCCAAAATCCCTTAAAGATTCTGCGGCCAAACAGGATAATTTACCTACAGTTATTATGGTATCGCAGACCTTAGCAGCTTTTTTTACAGCTTGCTTATGAAATAAGTGTTTATGCCGGCCTAATTCCATCATATCGCCCATCACTAAAATCTTTCTTCCCCCTGTTTCAAGCTTTTCTAAAGTTTCAAGCGCCTCCTTCAAAGAAAGGGGATTTGAATTATAAGTATCGTCAATAAATTTTATCTTATTTACTTCTATAAAATTAAGCCTGGCTTTGGGAAAATTAAAAGAAGAAAGGCGGTTTGAGATATCATAATACCCCATACCAAGGATGCGTGCTAGCGCTATAGCTGTCAAGGCGTTGTAAATATTATAAGCCCCGAGAGTGTTTAATACAAATCTATATTTTCTATTTAAGAGAAACTCCAGCTTAAATGAGGGCCTACGGGTAATACCTGAAGCGCAAAAATCACCTTTGTTTTTTAGCCCGGTGCTGAATATAAGCGCATTCTTTTCTTTTTTAGACGATTCCCTCAGCATCTTATCATCATTATTTAATATTGCTATACAAGGCCTCTTCAGGTGTTTTAACAAGGATGTTTTTTCCCTTAAAACACCGCTTAAATCCTCGAAGCATTCAAGGTGAGAAGGCCCGATATTTGTGATAACGCCTATGTTCGGACGACAGATATCAGCAAGGTAGTTGACCTCCCCAAAATGATTTGTCCCTACTTCTAACACGGCTAAATCAAAGGACCCATCAAGATTAAGCAGGGTCATCGGCAGCCCTATGCGATTATTTTTAGTTCCTTCGTTTTTCAATACCTTGTATTTCTTTGATAATACCCAGGCAATCATCTCTTTAGCGGTGGTCTTGCCATTACTTCCCGTAACAGCAATAACCGGCAAGCCAAACTTCTCCCGCTTGAATCTTGCGATATCGCCTAAAGCAAGCACCGTATCTTTAACCTCTATAAAAGCTATAGCCTTTTCAGCGCTCTTGGCCTTGCCCGGCCCGCAGATAATACAACTTGAGCCTTTTTTTATTGCGGCCCCTACAAAATTATGCCCGTCAAAATTATCTCCTCTTAGCGCAATAAAAGCCTCATCCTTCCTAATCGTCCTCGTATCGATAGATATGCCTTTAACAGCGCAATTTTTCTTACCGCTGATCAGCCTGCCCTTGGTAGCTTTTAATAATTCGTTGACATTAAGCATTCTTTTATCACTTCCCGGTCATCAAACGGCATGGCCCTATCTTTAACAACCTGGTAATTTTCATGGCCCTTCCCGGCAACTAAAATAATATCTCCGGGTTTGGCTAAAGACAGGGACTTCTTTATCGCCTCATACCGCTGTGGGATTATGCAATAATTATTCTTTGTTATACCCTTTCTTATATCTTTGATTATCTCTTGCGGATCCTCTGAGCGAGGATTATCACTGGTTATAATCGCATAATCCGACAGTTCCGTAACAACATAACCCATCTTGGGCCTTTTTGTCTTGTCACGGTCTCCGCCGCAGCCGAAAACAACGATAATCCTATTTTCAGATATCTGCCTCAGTGACTGGATGACATTCTTCAATGCATCAACCGTATGGGCATAATCCACAAACACACTAAAACCTGCATTAAAATTTACCCTCTCAAGCCTGCCGGGGACAGGAGAGAATTTTTCAATAGCCTCCTTTATAATACGCGTCTTGATTCCCTCATTTTTAGCCCAGGCAATAGCAGCCAATACATTATAAATATTATGTTTTCCGATAAGCGGCACCTTAAAGTTTATTTCATCCTTAAAGCCTACAAGCCGGAATTCTGTATGCGAGGGCTCAAACTTAATATCTTTCGCCACGATATCCGCTTTTGAATCTATTGCATAAGTAATAACTTTTGCTTTAGTTATTTTTTTTAGCTTCTTTGAATATTTATCGTCGCTATTAATCAGGGCGAAGGAATCCGAAGAGAGGCTTGAAAACAGCCTGGACTTTGCTTTAAAATAATGCTCTAGTGTTTTGTGATAATCAAGATGGTCCTGCGTCAGATTGGTAAAGATAGCCGAACGAAAATTTACCCCCCCGGCCCTGTCTTGATCTAAGGCATGCGAGGAAACTTCCATGATGGCATACCTTACCCCTTCCCTTAACATATCCGATAATATGGATTGAAGTTCTATGGGCCCGGGCGTGGTATTTTTTGAAACTATTATTTTATCTTTAAAACGATAATTAATCGTGCCAATCACTCCGACGGAATAACCCGCTTCTTTTAAAAGCGCTTCCAGTAAGTATGCTATAGTGGTCTTGCCATTAGTGCCTGTAATTCCCACAACCTTTATTTTTGAAGAAGGATTCCCGTAAAACTCAACTGCTAATTTAGCCAGCGCCTTACGGCTATCAAAAACCTTGATGAAACAAACCTTTTTGCAAGGCGGCGAGAGTGCAGATGCCGAAATAACAACTGCCTTTGCGCCGTTTACAACCGCCTCATCAATAAATTTATTACCGTCATCACGGCTGCCTCTAACAGCTACAAAAATAAAACCATTCCTTACATCCTTGGAATTACAGCTGATTCCTCGAACATCAAAATCATTTATCCCATGAGGGCAGATGGAATTACCAAGTGATTTAATCAATTTTTTAATTCTCATTGAATGAGACAGCCTGGCTCGGCGGCTGGCTTGCATTAAGGTACCTTACACAATCGCTTGCTACATTTTTAAATACCGGAGCAGCCACCACTCCCCCGTAATATGGATACGGCTCATCAAGGGTAATGGCTATTACGATAAGCGGGTCCTCTGCAGGGGCAAATCCGATGAATGATGCGATAAACTTATTATGCGAATATGTGCCGTTGGGCTCTAGTTTCTGAGCAGTGCCGGTCTTGCCTGCTGCGGTAAGCCCGGGCATCTTGGCTAACTTTCCTGTTCCCTCTTCTACAACCCCTGTAAGTATTTTTTTAAGCCGTGCAGCGGTATCTAAAGATATGACCTTGCGGATTAAGACCGGAGAAGATTTTTTTATAACCTCGCCCTGTTTATCCCTGACCTCTTCGATAATATATGGCTTCATCAGCTGGCCCCCGTTTGCGATTACTGAAAAAGCGGCGGCTAACTGTATCAAAGTAACGCCTATTTCCTGGCCTATAGGCACTGCGCCTATAGAGGTGCTTGACCAAAAGCGCGGCTCCTTAATCATTCCGGATATCTCTCCGGGTAGGTCAACCCCTAATTTAGAGCCGAACCCGTATAATCGAACATACTTGTAAACCATGTCCGGGCCCAGTAGTTGCGCAACTTTGGTTGTACCGATATTACTTGATTCTTCAATTACCTCGCGAAAGGAAAGCCATCCATGCGGCTGGTGGTCATGCAGGATATGGTTTGCGATCCTGTAAGAGCCATTTTCACAGAAAAATTTATCCTCTTCGCTCACCCTCTTCTCTTCAAGCGCAGCCGACGCTGTGACAATCTTGAACACAGAGCCGGGCTCAAATAAATCGCAGATTGCGCGGTTACGTATCTTATCTTTACTCATCCTTGAATGCTCGTTCATATCATAGGTCGGCCTGTTCGCCAAAGCAAGTATTGCTCCGGTGTGAGGGTCCATAACTATTATACTTGCGGCCTTGGCATGGTAAGTTTTATAAGCTTTATCCAGCTCTCTTTCTGCTATGTACTGGATTACCTCATCAATTGTCAAAACCAAATCATAGCCATCGCGCGCTAAAACTATCTTATCCCAGATATCCAACCTTTTCTGCCGCGCATCCCTTAGAAACATACCCCACCCGGGCTCGCCTTTTAGAAATTTATCAAAATAAGCCTCTATGCCCTCCAAGCCAACATTATCAATTCCTGCAAAACCGATTATCTGGCTGGCTAGATAGCTGTTAGGATAAGAACGTTTGCTCTCTCTTAAAAAACCCAATCCCTTTAAATTTAATTTCTTGATAATTTCCGTATGCAAAGGTGTGATTTTACGGGCAATCCAGACAAAAGATTTTTTGCGCGCTAACCTATCGCGTAAATACGGCTTCTCTAAATTTAATATGCTGGACAGCTGCCTTATAACCGCTTCCTTATCTTTATCCCTCATTTCATTAGGAGAAGCGTACAGCGAATTAGCGGGAAGGTTTATTGCCTGCGGCTTAAGATTACAATCAAAAATTGTGCCCCGGACTGGCTCCAATTCTACAAAAAGATTATGCTGCTTTCTAGCGATGCCTGAGAGGTAACTTGAACGGAAGAATTGGATAAAAATTAGGCGGGCTATACAGAAAATTAAAAAAGAAAAAAATACTAAAAATACCGCCTCGCTTCTGCGGCGATAATTACTTATATACACAATGGAGCCCTCACGCCTTTACAGACGTGGTACCTTGTATTACCCGCCTACGTTTCGCTTCGGCGGCCACGCCTTCAACACGCTTAAGCGACATCCACCGAAAACGCTCGTGGCTAGCATTCACCGATCAGGTTTACACCCGGGGTTTTCTACGCGAAGGCGGATAAGATCTTAGATAAAATGAGTTTTTAAGGATTGACTGTCTTTGCCTCGGCCTCTACCTTAATACCGAAGAGACGTGATAAAAGTGTCTGTTTGGAAACTAATCCCTCAGCCAAACTTAAGCCCTGCCTAGAGGACCTTAATCTCACAAGGCGGTAACTGTCAGGCATCTGGAAATCAGCGCTTCCCGAGACCTTGCTTACAATCTGCACCAAAGAAGTATTTCTTCCTATATTGTACCTTAAGACTGTATTTTTATCAAGTAATTCAGCAAGGGCCGTTTGTTTTTTTTGTCCGGCATAGGCAAGGCGAAAGATCTCTGACTGCTGATAGACATAAAGAAGGGAAAAGCAGGTAAAAAAGGAAACTATGGATAAAAACTTGGATACTCTCATATTATATTCTCTCCGCAACCCTCAGTTTGCTGCTGCGGCTTGAGGGATTGCTTTCAATCTCTTCAATCCTTGGCCTTTGAGGCTTAGGTGTTATTATATCCACTAACCCTTCTGTTGATGCCTTACGGAAAGCCCATTTCGCCACCCGGTCCTCAAGCGAATGAAAAGAAATAACGGCTACCCTGGCGCTTTTTTCTAATAATGAGATGGCTTTATTCAATGCATTCTCCAGTATTTCCAGCTCCCTGTTAACAGCAATACGCATTGCCTGAAAAGTCCTTGTTGCAGGGTGCATTCGGTAATATTTATTCCTGAATCTGGATGGTATAGACCTCATCACTATATTGGCTAATTCCGTCGTTGTTGCAATAGGGCGTTTCTGTCTCTCTTGCACTAAAAGATGCGCGATACGGTTGTGCCATCTCTCCTGCCCGAAATTCCAAAGTATCGTAGAGATTTCTTCTTCATTAAGGTTATTGATCAAATCATAGGCAGATATGTAGCTATCAGGGTCCATGCGCATATCTAACGGGCCTTCCTTTTGAAAACTAAAGCCTCTGCTCGAATCTTCCAATTGGAATGTTGATATGCCCAAATCAAATAATACTCCGTCCACTTTTTTTATATTCAAACCCTCAAGAATCGAATCTATATCGGCAAAATTACCATGCACAAAGTCACACGAATTATTGAATTCCCGCAATCTTTCCCTAGAAACCGCCAGTGATTCTGCATCGCGGTCAATGCCGATGAGCCGGCCTTTGGGTAAAATACGCTCCAATATCGCATAGCTATGCCCGCCTGTCCCCATTGTCGCATCTACTATTACTTTTCCCGGATTTAAGTTAAGATAATTAACCACTTCGTTAACCATTACTGGCTTATGAAATTTAGACATCCATTAATTTTTCAGCAATCTCTTCATATGACTGCCGCGAATTTCCGTAAAACTCATGCCACTTATCCTTTGCCCATATCTCTATCCTGCTGGAAACGCCTACAATGACCACATCTTTCTTTATTTCAGCGTACTCCTTTAGATTCTGCGGCAACAATATCCTCCCTTGAGAATCAAAAACAACTTCCACCGCCCCTGAAAAATAAAGACGGTTAAAGGTGCGTGACTGCTGCTTGGTAAAGGGCATGGCTTTAAGTTTATTCTCCTGAGAACGCCACTCTTCTTCAGAAAACATGAATAGGCATTTATCCAATCCTCGAGTGACGAAAAATTTTTCGATGAACTGTGACTTTGCGGTTTCCCGAAATTTGGCAGGTAAGATAAGACGGCCTTTACGGTCTATGGAATGAAAATATTCGCCATAAAACATGACTTAGACTCCCAACCTGCCGTCAGACAGGCTTCCACTTTACTCCACTTTTAACCACTTTGTATGTCAATTGTAGATAAAATATTTCGCTTTGTCAAGAAAAATATTTTCTTAACCTGTTTAAATACAAGAACTAGGGGTATAAGAAGAGTTTATTAGGCAGCAGTTGTGGTATGCCTTGGGGAGGGTGAGAAAAATAATTTTTTTGCCTTTAAGATATCTTTTTCTATTTGTGCGGCCAGGGCAGCCAGAGAATTGAATTTTCTATCCTTCCTTATCTTCCTTAAGAACTGTATTTCAAGATATTCTCCGTAGATATTTTTATTCAGGCCGAATATAAAAACTTCGATATGTATTTTAATATTTCGTTCATTCAATGTCGGACGCGTTCCGATATAACAGGCCCCGAGAAATGCGCGTCCTTTAAAAATAACCTTCACCGCGTATATTCCGGATGGCGGGATCACTTCATGGTGCGGATCGATATTAGCCGTAGGAAAACCCAGCCTTCTGCCGAGGCGAACGCCTCTTGTTACCGTGCCCAAAACAGCTACGGGACGCGAGAGTAATTTTCTCGCGATAGCCAGATTACCAATTTTAATAAGGGAACGTATGTATGTGCTGCTTATCGATAGGCTCCGGCTTGAGATTACCTCAAAGGCCTTTAGCCTGAAATTATAAAGGAGGGCTAATTTAGAAAGAGTTTTAATATCGCCTTCGGCATTCTTACCAAACCTGAAATTCTTTCCCACATATACTTCATTTGCGCCGATTTTCTGAACTAAAATATGCCTGACAAAATTAAGCGCAGTAATATTTGCAAATTTCTTATTGAAATTTACCACAATGCACGCATCTATCCCTAATTGCGAGATTAATCTTAAACGATGCTCAAGCGAATAAAGGCTTTCTTGGCTTTGCGGGTGCGGCCAGAAGGTTACGACAACGCTTGTGCCGTTAATACTACGGGCTTTTCGTACGGCGCTTTTTAGTATCTGTATATGGCCGCGATGCACGCCATCAAATACCCCCAAGGCCACAACCGGATTTTTAAATTTTTTTATTTTGCCTATTCCGCGTATAATTTTCACAAATAATAAAGTTAATGAACCTGACGTTTTTCTCGCTCAAGGTCTTTGACGGTTTAGATTTTGGGTTTTGCTTTCGCGTGCTGAAAATTTTTGCCGTCTCCTGCGGTTTACGCCTCTCTTTCGGCCAGTATGCTTACGCTGTCCCGCAGCCTCTCGTTAGGCGTAATTCCTTGCAGACTCAAGTTAACTTGCGAGGCCAAAAATCTTCTAATGCACGCTCCATCAAAACCGCAAAATCTTATTAACTATTACGTATCGACATTCGCTCGCAATAACACTGATTCATTTAGGCCTTGATAAATTTTTGTGGGTGGCACGGGGATGCTTCGAAGCGCGTAATGCGGGAGAAGCGCCCCGTGACAGGACCCGCAAAAAATCTCTCAAGCAGTTCCTACGTATCTAGTTATTTAAAGACTCTCTTTAATCTTTGCCAGGACTTTCTTTCTTACCTGCTCAATTTTACCCTTAACCGTAGCTCCGGCTGCGGCTTTGTGTCCGCCCCCTCCGAAATATTGCGCGACCTTATTTACGTCTACGTTTCCCTGCGACCTTAAATTTATCCTTATCTCAGAGCGCACACCCGGGCTTTCTTTAAACAAAGCCACCGCTTCTACATTTTTTATCGCGCGCGCAAAACTTAATAAATGTTCGCTAAGGTCAATGGAAATTTTTCCACGCTTTAACATCTTGCGCTTAATTTGAAACCAGGCTATCCTTCCTTTTTCCTCGCGCCTGATAGTAGGCAAAATCTTTGCGAGTAATTTCATATCCTGAAAAGGGATATTTTCGTACAGGTTTTTAAAAATTAGCGGGATATTTAGGTTAAATTTTAGAAGTTCGGATGCTGCCTTATGGGTAAAACTTGAGGTATTGGAATAATGAAAAGAGCCTGTGTCCGCAAGTATTCCTGTGTACAAAGCAACGGCTGACTCTTTATCAAGCGGGACTCGCATTTTCTTAAACAGCTTATAGACCATTTCAGAAGCTGATGAAGCATGCGGATCTACCCAGTTTACATCAGCAAACATGCGGTTGCTTATGTGGTGGTCAATATTAAGAACCTCTCTGTTTCGGTTTATCCTGTAAACTTCACCTGTCCTATTTAAATCAGAACAATCTAGAACTACAAAACAGTCGAATTTAGTCCCAATTGTTTTCCTGTTTAATTTCTTTATGTAATTTTTACCGGGGAGAAAATCGTAGCCGTAAGGAATATTATCTTCATTAACGACCACACCCTGCTTCCCAAGTTTTTTAACAAGATTTAAAAAACCTAATTCGGCACCTAAGGCATCCCCTTCAAGGTTTGTATGCGCAGTTATCAGGAACTTCTTATTTCTTTTTATGCACTCTACTGCTTTTTTTAAGCTCAACTTTGCGTTCCTTTCTTTTTATTGTTTTTTTACTTTTATCTACGGCTGGCGGCTGTTTCTCCAGCGCCTTTATCTCATTCAGTACTTCTTGTATACGCACGCTGTATTCGCTGGAGCGGTCTTCAATAAACATAATCTCCGGAGCAATCCTCAGGTTTAATCTTTGAGCAACCAGCCTGCGTATAAACCCCAACCCAGAATCCAGGGCCTCTTTTGTTTTCTTGTAATCTTCATCTTTTCCCAAAACACTGAAATAAATCCTGGCTAATCTTAAGTCTGCGACCACTTCAACCCTTGTTACGGTAACAAACCCCAGGCGAGGGTCTTTCAGTTTGTCATGAATTACCATGCTCGCTTCCTGCCTTATCGCTTCTGCTATTTTTTGCATTCTCGACATTTAAATCAACTCCATTTCCTGATTAATTTCTTAATTAATTCCAACTCTTCTTCCTTTGTCTTAACGGCTCCGTTAAGCTTCGCATTCAGTACTTTAGTAAATATCTCCTGATAAGAAGGCCCTGGGGTAAGCCCGAGCCGACGCAAATCGTCACCTTTGCTGCATATTTTCATCCCGTTATAAATCTCTAAAAAATCCTCTATTGTCTTTTGGATACCGCGATATTTATATTTCGCTTTTACTAAAAGTATGACCTCGTAGCTTAAGGGTTCAAGGATGGAAAAAATATCCGGGGGTTTATTTTTTATTCTTTTTAAATTAGAAATAAACTTTCGGCCGATTTTTTTATAACCCAATATCCTTTTATCCTCGCCCTTGCGGAACACAAACTTTCGGCATACCTTCCTCACTGCATTAGAATTCAAGGGATCCATAAGTGCCATAAAATAAATGGCCCAGGTATCAAGCATCCTGCGATCTGGATAATTCTTTTTAAACCAGTTGATTTGTTTTTCAGCAAATTTTATAAGCCGGAATATTTTATCTGATACAGACAGGCCCGGGCTTATGAAAGCAAAACCTACCAGCTCTTTTAAACGCCGTATTTCTTTTAAGGGATAATTTTCTTTAAGGAGTAAAATAAGGTCATCGCGTATTCTTTGCGGCTCAACCCTTTCCAGCATACGAAGCGCAACCGCTCCCTTTAACAGCTTTTTTGTCTTTGGTTCGAACCTGAAATTATATCTTTGCTCAAAACGGATCCCCCTTAATATGCGGGTAGGGTCATCTATAAAACTTAAATCGTGCAATACCCTGATTTTCCTATTATTTAAATCCTCCTCGCCTCCAAATAAATCTAAAAGCTTGCCAAAGCCATCCCTGTTTATATTGATGGCCATGGCGTTGATGGTAAAGTCGCGCCTCTTAAGGTCGTCTTTTAAAGAACCGTTTTCAACTACAGGAAGGTGCGCCGGTTCAGGATAAAATTCTTTTCTCGCTGTTGCGATATCTATTTTTAAACGATGGCTAAGGAGATCGACTGTTGCGGTACCGAATCGCCTATGGCGAATGGGCTTTGTATTAAATGCCCCTGCCAATTCTTCGGCAAATTTTATGCCGTTACCTTCTATAACAATATCCAAGTCTAAATTTTCCACTTTCAGCAGTAAATCGCGCACGCATCCTCCGACAAGATAGGCCCTCATATTATTTATAGAAGCGATATCCCCTGCCAAAAGGATTAAATCCTGAACCTCCTTAGGAAGTTTTTTTAAATACCCTTTCATATTCTCACCTAGTTATAGTTTTTCACTTACGACTTATCCCGCCAAGCTATTTCAAAGCAGGCGGGACCCCGCTGGAGAAACTAAAATGGTACAGCGGGACAACTAAAATTAAGGCCTCGGATGAAACATCCGATGTATCGCCTTAAGCCTGTCCTTATTAATGTGCGTGTAAATCTGCGTAGTTGAAATATTAGAGTGGCCTAGCATCTCCTGCACAGAACGCAGGTCCGCCCCTCTTTCCAATAAATGCGTTGCAAAAGAATGCCTTAATATGTGAGGCTTTATGGGTTTTTTAATCTTTGCGGCCAAAGCGTATTTCTTAACGATCTTCCATAAAGATACTCGCGATATTTTATTCCCAAAGCGATTTAAAAATAAGAATTCTGATCCCTTGCCTTTAAGCAGCTTAAGCCGGCTCGACTCCAAATACCTCTTGATGCTGGCAATCGCTTTTTTACCTAACGGTATCACGCGCTCTTTATTCCCCTTACCCGTACAGCGTAAAAAACCGATATCCAGATTCACATTATCCTTTTTTAAATTTACCGCTTCTGATACGCGCATGCCTGTTGCATAAAGCGTTTCTAAAATTGCCCTATCCCTTATTCCCTGGTGATCTCTTAGCCCAGGCTGGGCAATCAAAGCCTCCATCTCATTTACGGAAAGGGTATCCGGGATTTTTTTCCATAACCTCGGAGAATCTATTAAATTGCTCGGGTCTGATTTTGTTATTCCCTCTCTTACAAGAAACCTGTGAAACATTCTGATAGCAGCTAACCTGCGCGCGATAGAATTTGCGGAAATACCTTTATCCTTCTGGGCAAACATAAAATTCGTAATGTGATTCTTATCTATCTTTGATAAGGCATCGATATGGGATTTTAAGAGAAAACCGATATAAAAATTCAAGTCCTCGCGATAAGCAATCAAGGTATTATTGGACAATCCGCGTTCAACAGATAAATAATTAAGGAACGTTTCGATGAGCTCGGTCATTTTTAAGAAAAAAAGGGTTATTCCTTTTTTCTTCTCCTATAGTGGAAGACGGGCCATGCCCTGGATAAACAATTGTTTCATCCGATAAAGTAAAAAGTTTTTCCTTTATAGATTTAATCAATAACGCCTCATCCCCTCCTTCTAAATCAGACCTGCCTATCCCATGGCAGAATAAAGTGTCTCCGGTAAAGACAATCGAGTCTATTGGCTTAATCATTTGCAGGGCTACCCCTCCCGGAGTGTGCCCGGGGATATGCAATATTTTTAATTGTATGTCATCTAATCCGATTATCTCGTTTTCCCCTAATAATTTTATTTCGGAGTTTATATTGTAGTCGATAGAAAAAAATGCCGAAAGGTTAAGTTTTGGGTCTTTTAAAAACGCTAAATCTTCAGGATGTATATAAATCGGCGCCCCAAACTTATCATCTGCGCCTATATGGTCGTAATGTCCGTGCGTATTAATTATAAAAGAGGCTTTAAGTTTATACTTCTTTAAAATCTGATTTATTTTTCTCGGCTGGTCTCCGGGGTCAATAATTATTGCCTGCGCATTTTCTTTCGAAGCCAGGATATAACAGTTGACATCCATCGGCCCTACGCTGACACTTTCTAATATCATAATAGAGAATTTTTTATCTTATTGTAGGAAAAATCCTTTAAGATATTCCTTTTTATGCGCTCTGCGCTATTTGCGTAACTTGAAGAGCTGCTCCCGTAAGAATCCCGGCTTATTGAATCACGCAGATCTTTATTCTGGTTGATATAATTATCTAATTTTTCTTGGGCTTGCGCGTTTAAGAGGGTCCTTAAGCCGAGTAAATTTTTTATCGCCTCCAAAGAACAGTCAATCTGTTTTTTCTGGCTCTTTTTTTGCAATAAAGCCTCAATGAGTTCATCCTGCCATGATTTCCAAAACAAGAAATACTGGCGGTACATCTGCTCACTTGTCATCTGCGGCCCCGACCATTCTTCTGGGGCAAGGACCATTTCCTGCTTAAGGCTGTTTTCCTTTTTGGTTTTACGGGTAAATTTACGGACAAAGGCTTCGCAACCTAACAGATTACCAATTAAAAATAAAATAACGAATAACCGCAAAATTTTTCTTGCCTTCATTGAGCCATCTCCTTGCATCCGCGATATTGCCTTATTTAGCCTGCTGCAGGCCGGCCAGCTACTTTTTAAGCTATCAAACGGGAGAACTCTGTTTCATTTATAATTCTTACGCCTAATTTTTTTGCTTTATCATATTTTGAACCTGGATTTTCTCCCGTAACCACAAAATCAGTACCCTTGCTTACCTCTGAAGAAGAATTACCCCCTAACCGGCGCACCAGCTCTTCGGCTTCAAACCGGGAATAACCCTTTAATCCTCCTGTAAAAACTACCCTTTTCCCTAAAAAAGCGGCCGCCTTTGCTTCAGATAAAGACTCTTTAAGATTAAAGCCTGATTCTTTAAAATCTTCGATTAATCTTTTTGTTGTGGTTTGCGAAAAATAATCTACTATCGATTCGGCTATTACAGGTCCTACTTCGTAAATATTTCTAAGTTTTTCTTTTTTAGCCGTTAATAAATTGCCCATCGTCTTAAACTGTTTTGCCAAAACAAAAGCAGCTTTTTCGCCTATGTGGCGTATGCCTAACGCATAGATGAGCCGCGATAAAGGATTGCCCTTGCTTTTTCGTATTGCAGCTAGCAGGTTTTTTACTTTTTTATCCTTAAATAAATCTAACCTTGATAAATCTTCCTCTTTAAGCTTATAAATATCGGAGAAATTCTTTACCAATTTTAATCCTACTAATTGAGATACTGCCGCCTCGCCCATTCCTTCGATATCCATGGCTTTGCGCGAGGCAAAATGTAATAGGCGCCTTTCAAGTTGTGCCGGGCAAGACGGATTTATGCACCGGTAAGCTACTTCCCCTTCTTTTTCTTTTATAACTTTTCCCGAACACGCCGGGCATATTTTTGGGCTGGGGAATTCCCTGCCACCCCTGCTCTCTTGGACCTTGACTACTTTAGGGATTACATCCCCTGCCCTCTCAATCAAAACCCTGTCCCCAATCTTAATATTAAGCCGCTTGATTTCATCAAAATTGTGCAGCGTTGCGTGCCTGATTATTACCCCGCCGCATTCAACGGCCCTTAGCTCTGCTACCGGAGTAATTACCCCTGTCCTTCCCACGTCAATAATTATATTCAAGACATCTGTTGTTGCCTGGCGAGCAGGAAACTTATACGCCACTGCCCAGCGCGGGCTTTTCAAGGTAAAGCCCAATCTTTTCTGCTGGGTGAGGCTATTGATTTTAACTACCACGCCGTCTATATCGTAAGTAACCTTATCGCGTTTTTCCTGCCAAGCCTTGCAGTATCCGATCACCTCTTCTAAATTTTTACATAGTTTGGAATTAGGGTTTGTGCGTACCCCCCATTCTTTTAGTTTGCTTAAGAATTCCCATTGGCTTAGAATCTGCGCTCCTTTATATGCGCCCAGTGAATGCGCAAAAAAATTAAGCCTTCTTTTCGCCACAACAGCTGTATCTAAAAGTTTTAAAGAGCCGCTTGCGGCATTACGGGTATTTGCAAATAGGACATCTCCCGCCTTCTTTCTTCCTTTATTCAGGATTTCAAAATCTTTTTCATCCATATACACTTCCCCCCGAATTTCAATAAAATCCGGGGTATCTTTTTCCATTAAACTTAGGGGTATCGCGCGGATAGTCTTTATATTTCCGGTAACATCCTCTCCGGTCTCTCCGTCCCCCCTTGTTGCGCCGATAACAAGTTTTCCTTTTTCATAAGTTAGATTTGCGCTTAGCCCGTCTATTTTTAACTCCACTACATATCCGCTCACCTCATCGCTACCGAACCATTTGCTAACGCGCTCATCCCACTCCTTTAATTCTTCAAGAGAATAAGTATTACCCAAAGAAAACATCTTCTGCTTATGCTTAACTGCCTTAAAGCCCGCCAGAATTCCTCCGCTCAAGCGCGCAGTCGGAGAGTCATCGGTTTTATATTGCGGATATTTCTCCTCAAGCCCCTTAAGCTGAAGCATAAGCTCATCATATTCCCTATCAGAAACCTCCGGCTGGCTTAAGACATAATAGAGATAATCATGATGCCTCATTTTTTC
>CAKKQZ010000009.1:27728-31477 GCA_919902445.1 Omnitrophica bacterium GWA2_41_15
TTTATCTGCCTATCATAAGCCGCTCTCCTAAGAACTTCGGAAGGCCGGCATCGATAATCTTTTTTCCGGCCGCCAGGATACCATAATCGACCCTTTCAATCCGGACTTCTTTTTTATCTGTATCATAAATACAGTACGCTGCCTTAGGATTTCCATCGCGCGGCTGGCCTACGCTGCCGACATCTACAATATACTTATTCTTAAGGTTTATATCCCAAGGGCTGTCTTGGCGGTAATGTATATTGCCCTCCTTGTCTTTCATGAATAAACCCGGTTGATGCGTATGCCCTACAAACAAAAGGTTTGTCTCTAAGACCTTAAATGTTTCTTCGGCGAAATAACCGTCTGTCATATAATTGAATTCCGCTGGGCTATCAAGTGTTCCGTGAACCAGGGTAAAATCTTCTGCTTTATAGACGGGCTTTAAAGACTCAAGAAAATTGTTATCGGCATCGCCTACATTTTGCCTTGTCCAGAATAACGCCTCTTTTGCGTATTCGTTGAAATAATCCACTGAAAATAAATTTACCGTACCCCAATCATGATTTCCGGCTACAGTAACCATCGCTAATTTCTTTACCCTTTCTATACATTCTTGAGGATTTGCAGCATAACCGACAACATCCCCGATACAAAAGTACTTATCTATTGATTCTTTCTGATATGCACTGATGACTTCACCTAAGGCTTCTATATTGGAATGGATATCGGAAAAAATTCCGTAGCGCATCTAAACCCCTATAGTAAAATCCTTGAACTCAACCAATGCCGCCCTCCACTCTACTTCGGCATCCTGTATATAACGAGAAAAAAGCGTATTAATCCGGCTTAAGAAATCCTTTAATGTATCCTCCTCTGCTTCGGCTACAAGCTCTACCCGTCCGTCGCGCAAATTCTTAACCCATCCGCACACGTCAAGGCCGCGGGCAATATCTATAGCGGTAAACCTAAAACCCACGCCCTGCACCCTGCCGGTATAGAAAACATGAACCTGTTTTTTCATTCCTACCTAATCACAAAAGGCACATTTATCATATGGGCCTTGCGTTTTTTCTTGCTTAATCTATTCTTAAATGTATGCCTTAAATTAAAAATGACAAATTTTAAGTAATCATCCATGGATAAAGGCTTCCTTGCGGGAAAATCACCTTTAAAAACCGGCAAATCAAGCTTTTCCATTAGAATACCCCCAATATTTTATTATATAATTCCTCGCTGCCGTATTTTAAACATAACTCCCTAAATTCTACACTTCTAGCATTTACCTTGTTTACCTTAATTAATTCGATAATATCGAGCAAGTCTTTATATTGACGTTTTACGTTATGTTTCATCGCATGCAGCTTAAGGGCAATAAGATGCTGCACTGAAGGGACCAAGAGCTTCTGTTGTCCAATACTTGCTACTTCGCTATCCTTAATAATCTTATCAAGCGTGCTTTCTTCCACAAACATAAAATCCAAATCCATAATATAGCCTTCTGCGCCGCGCAGGCCCGCAAAAATCTCATTTCGATATTCTACCTCAAACCCTTCTTTCTTCAACATACCTAGAATCTTTTCAAAATCAGCTTCTGTGATTAAAAAATCCACATCGGCAGTCTGGCGCGCTACCTTGTAATAATTCACCGCAAATCCGCCTATCAAAACACAACGTATGCCTTTCTCTTCCACTATGTTTGCTATTAACTTAAAAATATCCTTGTCTTTCATATTTACAAATTGGTTTCAAAACCTTTCGACTATATAAAATATATCTGGCTTTCACCTTGAGGCGATTTTGTTTTTTTCTTTTGGAACAAAAAGGAAAATTTTTGGTGCGGGCAAAATTTTGCCAGCAATAAGCACCTCTTAAAAATAATTTAGCGAAATCCTCCGAAGCCAAAGGCGTAGGAGGAGAAAACCACTCTATTTAAACCTTAGAAAGAACAGGAAAAATTTGCTTTGAATATGTCGCAGAGGTCCAGAAAATCCCTTCTATTTCGTGCTTAATCCCCCACTCCAACGTCGCAAAAGGTTTACTTTCGCGACAGTCGGTTAACGGCTATAGACGCACACTTAATCATCAGGGCAAACCCAACTCCTCCAAGTAGAGAAAGGCAAACTATCCAACCTGGCTTCTTCATCCGTAATTTCATAGATCCCCCTTGGCTTTTCGGATTTTGTCGCCCCCCCACGATTTCATCCAACAATGAAAATCAGTGGCCCTACAAATCCCATAAAGACGAAAAGTAGATTCGCTGTATTAACTGGTTATGTTTTAATTAAGCTTAACTAATTGTTTTCTGATATTTTTTGGCACTTGGTCTATTGAGACAATTTGTAAGCTTCGTTCGTTTTTGTTTAAAGCTACCTTCTCGCCTAATGTTATAGTTGTCTCAGTTGGTAATTTCCACATATTTCCTGTCAATGGGTCAACGATTAATAGCCCGATAAGACCACCAAAGAGGATATTACCAAAATACCAACCGCTCAGACCAGCTTTAATCTCTGTTGTTTGATCTTCGTAGCCCGCTTTTGAAAAAGTAATGGTATATCTTTTGGCATGAAAATATGCTTCGCCAGAAGATAACGTAATAGTCGTAGGTGTTTTGCCTTTGTACATTTGTTTTCCGTTCTCATCTTTTATGACTATTGTTGCTTCGTCTGGATGACTGTTGATTGTAACCGGGTACATATTTTTACCTACGATGCTTGCACATCCAGATAGAAAAATTACCACGGCCAATACTCCTGCAATTCGACTTTTACCCCACATAGGCCCCCCTTTCTTTGGTTAATGTTACTTTTGCGAAGTTAGAGTAACAGATAGCCACCCCCGCTACTCTCTTCTCTTATTTTTAAAATAATCCTTTAGATTATCCCAAGTCCATGCTATTCTTCTCCCGGCTCCCTCGACATGCGGGCAATCTTTATCACTATAACCTATGAGTTGAAATTTTTTTATATCGTAACCTTCTCCATTGAGATTGTTCGCAATTTCTATTTCCTTCAATACGCCACTCGCCTTATGTGTTTTTTCTCCTGCTATAACACATAAGATATCAACTCTTTTTATCTTTTCTTCAGCTTTTTCCTTCCAATCTTTTTCCGGCGCGGCTTCTTTTAGTGACCAATCCGAGATCTCAAACGGGGAATCTTCATTTTTCGCTTGACCCACTAAAAGATCCTTCAAGCTCCTGTCGTTGTCGTAATCAAAACCAATGAACACCTTCGCTTTTGCCACTTTAACCACCTCCTTTTATATTAGACAAACGGCCATTATTACCAAAATTGTAAATATCACAGTACCATGAAAAATCAGCATCGTTTTTGAAAATGTGGCTTCTTGCCACGTTGCTTTATTTATGCCTCTTAGAGGCCGAGTATCCATAGAGAAATCTATTTTATCAGTATCCATATCCCTTGCTTTATCGTACAAATTGCGAAATAGGCGTTCTTGATAAAGATAATAACCATCAAGCATCCAAAAGGCAATTGCCGGAAAATAAGCAAGGTAAATGAATAAAATATTCGTTTTATTTGCTGCGAGGGCAAATAGTGCTGACACTAATACAACACTCCACCCTTTAAGCAAAAAAGAACATTGCCCCATACGATTAATAACACCTTGAATCATTTCAAGATACTTTAATTTTCTTTCCATTATCTTTTCCTTACTTTTCAGCCAACATCTATATGGTTCCTTCGCTATTAACATACTTTAGAATTTGTTCCACCTCTGCTTTTAGCGTCGGAATATCTTTTCTT
>CAKKQZ010000010.1 GCA_919902445.1 Omnitrophica bacterium GWA2_41_15
GCACGAATTAATCCCGCTTCTTGCTTTCCAAGGTACAGCGGGAGAAGTTCAGGCACAACTTACGGAACGCAAGTGAACGTAAGTTGTTTGGGCGAATTAATCCCGCTTCTTGCTTTCCAATGGAACGGCGGGAAAAGTTAAACTACATAACTTACGAACACTGAAAGTGTAAAGTAAGTTATTCGCGCGAATTTAACAAAACCACGGCGTAGGAAGCAATCGCTTCTTTTAAGCCTTCCTCTCCGATCCCCTCGTTTGTCTTGGCTTTGATATTCACCGAGCCTTCCTGAATACCTAAAATTCCGGCTATATTTTCTTTAATCCTTTTTTTAAAGGGGGATAACCTCGGTTCCTGTGCAATTACTACAGAATCAATATTGATAATCTCGTAGTTTTCTTTCTTTATCAAATCCGCAACTATTCTTAATAACTCAACGCTTGAAATATTATTGTACCTGGGGTCGGTATCCGGAAAAAGCTCGCCTATATCGCTTTCCCCTGAAGCGCCGAGCAATGCATCAGATATCGCATGCAAAAGTACATCTGCATCTGAATGGCCGAATAGGCCTTTAACATAAGGAATCTCTACGCCGCCGATAAATAACTTACGGTCTTCAACCAGGCGGTGAATATCATAACCTATGCCTATTTTGAATGACATGTCTAGCTCAATATTTTAGCGTTTAGCGGATAGCGTTTAGTTTTACTATACGCTCTACGCTAACCTTCTGGTTTCCTAAGCTCTTTGCTATTGCTTGAGCTAATATTAAATCCTCGGGCGTTGTAACTTTAATATTATTATAGGAACCCAAAACTACGCTCACCCTCTGCCCTAATTTTTCTACCAGCATTGCGTCATCAGTTACATCCGCGTTGCCAAATTTTTTGTAGGCATTTAAAATCAATCGCTTTTTAAATACCTGCGGTGTTTGAATCTCCCAGAGGCCTTCTCTTTCTATCGTTGCCTTAACAACAAATTTACCTGTTAGCTTTTTAATCGTTGCCTTTACTGGGACGCCCACAATAGCTGCGCCGGTATTTTGTGCCGTCTTTATTACGGCCGTAACAGTATCTTTATCAATAAAAGGCCTGGCCGCGTCGTGTATCAAGACTAGGTCCGTACTTTTATCGGCTGCCTTAATCCCGTTAAATACGGAATCCTGCCTGCGCCTGCCTCCTTGAACTATTTTTTCTATTTTTCTTATACGGTATTTTCTGATTTCTTTAACTATGCTTTGGGCATTCTTTGCATTAACAACCAGAATGATACCTTTTACCAAAGGATGCTTACTGAGTGCAGCGAGCGAGTAAATTATAAGCGGCTTATGGATTATTCTTGCAAGCGGCTTAGGGTTTTTTGATTTTAACCTTGCGCCCATACCGGCTGCAAGCACTATTGCCTCTAGCTTCATCTTTCAAGCTTAGTGAATATCATCCTGCCTGCCTGTGTCTGAAGGACTGAAGTAACTGCAACTTTTACTTCCTGGCCGATAAGGCGGCGCGCCTCTTCCACTACCACCATTGTTCCGTCATCTAAATATCCGACTGCCTGATTATGCTCTTTCCCCTCTTTGATTAATTTAATCTGCATCTGCTCGCCCGGAAAAACTACGGGCTTTAATACGTTTGCCAATTCATTAATATTTAAAACTTTTATCCCCTGTATGGTTGCAACCCTGTTCAAGTTATAATCAACGGTCAAAATTCTAGCTCCCAGCAGCTTTGCCAACTGCACAAGCTTAGCGTCCACCTCAGGCGTCTCCGGAAAATCGCCTTCATGCAGCACTATATCGAGCCCGGATTCCTTTTGTACGGTATGTAACATCTCGAGGCCCCGCCTGCCCCTCTGCCTTTTTATAGGGTCAGTAGAATCAGCTATCTGCTGCAATTCTTTCAAAACAAACTTAGGGATAATAATTTTCCCGGTTAAAAATTGTGTCTTGCATATATCGACAATTCTTCCGTCTATAATCACGCTTGTATCAAGTACTGTTATATCCTCTGTCTGGTCCTGCCTGCGTAAGCGCACATAAGGTATAATAATATTGAATTCATCTTTTCCGCGCAAGGCCATAACCATACCCAGATAACAAAATACAAGGGTCAAGCCCACCCTGATGGTAGTCAATGTTTCCGGTTGAATTGCCGTGAGGCTAAACGCATCACCTACTAATTTTGCTAAGATGAGCCCGAAGATAAGGCCGAACACAGCGCTGGAAAGCCCGCTTACCGAAACCTTACGCATAGCTGCTTCAATCAATATCATCACTATCCCTATGACACCCCCTATCAAACTTCCCATTATACTTGATACTTGATAACCAATAAGCATACTTCCTAAAATAAAAAGAATGCGGACTAACAATAAATTCATATCTGCCTCCTTAATGAACACTTGACTTACGAATACGTCAGTATGAGTAAGTCAATGTGTGAATTAATCCTTGACACGTAAGGTTCAAGTTTAAATGTCATCGTATTCGTGTCAAGGAGAAGTTCAATAGCTTGACTTACGAATACGTCAGTATGAGTAAGTCAATGTGTGAATTAATCCCGCTTCTTGATTTCCAAAGAGACAGCGGGATAAGTTCGGACAGATAACTTATGTTCGCTTCGCTCCATAAGTTATGTCCTCACTTAAGATTATATCTAATGCCTCTTTTAAAGTAGAGACGGGTATTAATTCTATATTTTTATTATTAATTTTTAAATTCTTACAGCTGTTTTTCGGCAATACGCAATGTTTAAACCCTAATTTTTCTGCCTCGTTTATACGTAACAGCACCTGTGAAACACTCCTGATCTCGCCCGCGAGCCCTATCTCTCCTATTACAACTGTTTCAGGCATAACCAGCTGCTCCCTGAACGCAGAAGCCACTGCAGTAGCAACTGCAAGGTCAGCTGTCGGGTCTTCTATTTTTACTGCGCCTGCGACATTAACAAATATATCCTCTGCTTCTAAATGTAAACCGACGCGCTTTTCCAATACAGCGACCAATAATGCCAGCCTGTTAAAATCAAACCCCTGTGACCTCCTGCGCGCATAGCCAAAACTGGATTTACTGACCAGCGACTGTATTTCAACTAATAATGGGCGCGAACCTTCTAATATAGATGTGACTACCGAACCGGAAACATCTTTTGGCCGCTCGGAGAGGAATATCTCTGACGGGTTTTTAACCTGCGTGAGCCCTGAAGATGTCATCTCAAATACCCCGATTTCATTCGTAGGGCCGAACCTATTTTTTACCGCACGTAAAATCCTGTATATTGAAAATCTATCCCCCTCAAAATAAAGGACCGTATCAACTATGTGCTCCAAAACACGGGGGCCCGCTAACGTGCCTTCCTTGGTAACGTGGCCAAGAATAAAAATAGATGTGCCGGTAGTTTTTGCTAATTGAGTAAGTATTCCCGCGCACTCCCTTACCTGGCTTACGCTGCCCGCAGATGAACTGATTGCAGGATCAAAGATAACCTGTATAGAATCTATGATAACTACATCGGGATTTAACTTTTTTATGTATTCTGTTATAAAAGACAAGTCGGTCTGGTTAACAATATAAAAATTATCCGAATCAATCTGGCCAAGGCGCTTAGCCCTTAACTTTGTCTGCGCTACAGATTCCTCCCCGCTGACATAAAGAACTACTGTTCCGCACTTAGTCACCTCACTTGAGACCTGCAAGGCTATTGTAGATTTTCCTACTCCGGGGTCCCCCCCGATTAAAACTACAGAGCCATTAACTATCCCGCCCCCTAAAACCCTATCCAGTTCTAAAATATTGGTCTTCAGGCGGTCCTCATCTTTGGCCTCAACATCCTTTAACAATACCGGCTCATCCTTATAAAGCGCACTTCTTTCTTTCATCTTTAGGGCCGGCGCAGCATAATCCTCTTCCACAAATGTATTCCAGCTATTGCAATCCGGGCACCGGCCAAGCCATTTTGGCGACTGGTATCCACAACTTTGGCAACTGAATACTGTTTTAATCTTCATTATTTCTTCTCTGGCTTCTCCGGTTTTTCTTTTGTTTTCCAGAATAATTTCCAGGGATGCCTTCTTAGATCCTTGACCATGGCTTCCAATTCATTATAGACAGTATCGTCGTAAAGAAGCTTGCCCACCGTTCCTTTTCCTTCGTTTATCTTGCTGATACCCTCATTAAAATTATCTATGATATTCTTGCTCATGCGGAATACTTCGTGCATGGGTATCGGGTCTACGCCCACAAGGGTATCGTTATTATTCAAGACGCGCCCATAGTCTTTTCCCGGTATAATCTCGATATATTTCTCTCCCAGAAGCCCAAGTGTATTTACCCAAACGGTGGAATCCGACGGTATCTGAACTTCTCTTTTTACCCAGGTATCAATATTTACCTTATATTTTTGCTCCTCTCCGGAAAAGACAAAATTTATCTTCTTTATCGCGCCGATATCAACTCCGGAAAATCTCACCGGAGCGCCTAATTTTGCCCCGTTTACGAAATTAAATAGAAAATTAATGTGGTAACCGGAACTCCAGGTTTTAATCCCTCCTATCGATAAAACAAATATGGACAAAAACACAATGCCGATAAATACAAATATCCCTACCTTTAGCTCTAATTTTGTTTTTCCGAATATCATTTTACTGCCTCCGTATTAAAAAGTTTGTCCGTCTTCGCAGAAGACGACCCCGCAGTTGTTTTTCCATCATCTAAAGCGCTCGAGGGTTTCTGTTATAGGGCCTTGCGCTAAACCGTTTATAAACTGGTGCACCACAGCATGGTTTGTATTCTGTATTTCATCGGGAGTGCCTTCCGCAATAATTTTACCCTGATAGAGCATCGCAATCCTGTCTGCGACTTTATAGGCGCTTTTCATATCATGAGTCACCACAACCGAAGTAACCCTTAATTTATCATGAAGGCTTTTTATCAAATCATTTATGCTATCGGCTGTAATGGGGTCAACGCCTGTCGTTGGTTCATCATAGAGTAAAATCTGCGGCTTTATGCATATCGCCCGCGCCAGGGCAACGCGTTTTTTCATACCGCCGCTTAATTCAGAGGGCGTAAGGTTTACGATGCCGCACAAGCCCACTAAACATAATGATTCTTCTATGCGCTCCAATAATTCCTTTTTCCCGATTTTTGTATGTTCGATTAAACCAAAACCGACATTTTCCCCTACTGTCATGGAATCAAAGAGCGCCCCGCCCTGAAAGACCATACTGATTTTCATACGCAGCTCATTTAATTCTTCTTGAGATAACCTTCCTACTTCCTTGCCTTCAACGAGCACTTTACCTTTATCCGGCCTAAATAAACCTACGACATGCTTAAGAAAAACCGACTTCCCGCACCCGGAACGGCCGATTATAACGCAGGTCTCTCCGGTATTTATCTTAAGATTAAATTCATCCAGGACCTTATGTTCCCCGAAACTTTTTGATACCCCTATCGCTTCAATCATATAAGTTATGCTGTTGAACTTCTCCTTGACACGAATACGATGACATTTAAACTTGAACCTTACGTGTCAAGGATCCCCGCTTACGCGGGATTTCGTTAATAGAAACTTTATGTGCTCAATA
>CAKKQZ010000011.1:0-12772 GCA_919902445.1 Omnitrophica bacterium GWA2_41_15
GCTATATTGGTTAACACCCAAACCTAAAGGATGGTTTGGTGTAAGCTTGTGCTTAAGGAGGGCGGGGGTTGAAAATATTTATAGATACCGCTAATACAAAAGAGATAAAAGAGGCGGTAAGTTTAGGGGTCATTGACGGCGTAACTACTAACCCGAGTTTGATAGCTAAAGAAAACAGGGAACCGGTTGACCTATTAAAAGAGATTTGTTCTCTGGTATCAGGCCCGGTAAGTGCCGAGGTCATTGCCCTTAATGCTTTTGATATGGTAAAGGAGGCGCGTGAGATTTCAAAAATCGCAGGGAATATAGTAATTAAGATCCCCTTGATTAAAGAAGGGCTTAAGGCAGTAAAAGTTTTATCAGCGGAAGGGATAAAAACGAATGTGACTCTTTGTTTTTCTCCTTCGCAGGCCTTGCTTGCGGCAAAGACAGGCGCGGATTATATTTCTCCCTTTATTGGAAGGCTTGATGATATAGCTCAAGTAGGCATGGATTTAATCCGGGATATAAAACTTATTTTTTGCAACTACAATTTTAAAACGCAGATTATCGTAGCCTCGGTGCGTAACCCCATACACGTGGTTGATGCGGCAAAAATAGGGGCTGATATAGCCACAATACCTTTTAATGTCATTGAGCAGCTCATAAAACATCCTCTTACCGATATAGGTGTACAGAGATTTCTGGAGGATTACAAGAAGATCCCTCGAAAATAATCATGTCGGGTAAATTATTAATTATCACACTTTCTTTTCTAATCCTGCCTGCACAAATCCTGGCGCAGATTCAACCTCAAGGCCAGCTTCAAACTCAAATGCCAGATAATCCAGAGGATAAGAAACAGAGAATCACTGTAGAGCCGATCATCGTAAACGGAGATGTGGTTGAATTCTCTACGGAAACAAAGGAATTCACTGCCACGGGCAACGTTGAGGTGCTATATAAAGGCACAAAATTGACCTGCCAGAAACTAACCCTTAACTCTGAAACCAAAGATGCCATTGCTCAAGGCAATGCCCGGTTAGATGAGAAAGAAGGGGTAATAGAAGGCGAAAGCCTGACTTATAATTTTAAAAATAAGGCCGGCATAATTATTGACGCAGGATTCAGGTCCAATCCTTATTTCGGAAAATCAAAAAAAGCGGATAAAGTAAGCGACGCAGAATTTATCTTTAGGAAAGGATATATCTCAACCTGCGCTTTGGATAATCCGCACTGGCGCTTAAAATCCAGGAGAATGAATTTTTTTCCGGATGACAAGGTGCAGATTAAGGATGCTATCTTTTATGCCGGGACAGCGCCTTTAATGTACCTGCCTACCTACAATAGGAGCCTTAAAGACCCCATGATGCACGTGCAGGTGGATGCCGGAAAAAGCAAGATCTGGGGGCCGTATGTGCTTAGCGCATGGAGGTATAACCTGGCCGAGAACCTTACCGGCAGGGTCTATTTTGATGTTAGGAGTAAGTTAGGGGTAGCAGAGGGTTTTGGCGCAAATTATACTACGAAGGGCTTTGGCAAGGGTGATTTTAAATATTACTATACTCAGGAGCGGGATAAAACAAGAAGATTAAACGAGAGCGTAGACACACCGAAAGTATTTCAGAGGTATTTAATCCGCGAGCGCCATAAATGGGACATAAACGAACAGACAAACTTAATTACGGAGTATTATAAAATAATCGATTCCAGAAGGATGGTTATAGGCCCTCAGGAGGATTTTCTTAAAGATTATTTCTTTCGGGAATATGAAAAAGTTAACCAGCCAGCGTCTTATCTTACCCTTCATCATAGTTTTAGTTATTCCAGTATAGATCTTTATTTACAGAAGCGCGCCAATCGCTGGTATGATCCGGGTTATTTAGAAAGGCTTCCTGAGGTAAAATACAGCATACCTTCTTTTCAAATCGGCATCACCCCGTTTTATTTTTCAAGCGATTCATCCGTTGGTAATTATAATAAAAAGAATACAAGCACTTCAACGCCGGCCGCAAATGCTTTAAACCCGGATGTGCATGTTAACCGCCTTGATACCACCAATAAATTCTCTTTGCCTATGAAAGCCTCATTTATTCAATTTACCCCATTTGTCAGCAATAGGGAAACCTTTTATGACAAGGATGTTTTCGGGGAGCGGATTTCTCCAAGGACCGTGTTTTCGAGCGGTGCAGATATGAGTACCAAATTTTACCGTATTTTTAATATCAAATCTAATTTATTAGGTATGAATATTAACGGCTTAAGGCATATCATCACGCCAGGCAGCGGGTATTCATATAGCCATAATCCTACGATATTAAGCAGTAGGTTGAAGCAGGTAGATGGTGTTGATTCTATCGCTGGCAGCAGCAATACCGCATCTTTAAGCCTATCAAATAAACTACAGACTAAGCGTAATAATCAGAGCGTGGATTTAGTTGACTTTTTAGTAAGCAATACCTATACTTTTAAGCCGAAAACCGGAGACAAGCGCGGGAGTAACCTGGGTGATTTTTCTTACAAGCTTAAAATACTTCCTTATGCCTGGCTCAGGATGGAAGGCGACGCTACTTATAAACATTCGGGTAATCGTTCTGACTCGGGATACAAACGTTTTACAAATGCAAACTATGACGTATATTTTGATTTCGGCCAAGACCGTAACTTTGGATTCGGCCAGAGGTATCAAAGAAAAGGCGGGAATGAGATTACTTATAGTTTTAAATGGCGCCTGAATCCAAAATGGAAATTTTCCTTTTACCAAAGGCGCATGCGCGGCCACGCGCCGAGTTTAAACAGGGGGTTAAAAGAGCAGGAATATTCGATAATTAGAGACCTGCATTGTTGGGAAGTGGATATGACTTATAATGGAACAAAGGGGAAGGGGAGTTCCATTTGGTTTATTTTCCGGCTCAAGGCATTTCCTGAGATGGAATTCGGATTTCAGCAGGACTATCATGTGCCTAAGACCGGCACTGAAAGGAATAACTAAAATTGGAGGGCCAGCCTTTTTTTGAAAACAGGGTGAAAGTGCGGGGGCATTAAAGAAAGGACGAGTTGGGTGGATATATCGATTTTAGGTTCTGGTTATGTGGGCTTAGTTACAGGCACCTGCCTTGCGCAGCTAGGCAATTGTGTTATATGCGCTGATAGCGACAATAAGAAAATAGCAGCGCTTAAAAAAGGGATAATCCCGATATACGAGCCGG
The DNA here is from genome assembly GCA_919902445.1 of Omnitrophica bacterium GWA2_41_15. Lineage (GTDB taxonomy): Bacteria > Omnitrophota > Gorgyraeia > Gygaellales > Profunditerraquicolaceae > CAKKQZ01. The sequence continues at coordinate 3,189 of CAKKQZ010000011.1, forward strand.
GGCTTGAAGAGTTAATCTCAAATAACCTTGAAGGCAAAAGGCTGATATTTACATCTAACATTAAAGATGCGGTTAGGAACTCCGAGGTTATTTTCATCGCAGTGGGTACGCCAAGTTTAGATAATGGCGAAGCCGACCTTACGGGGATAGAAAACGTGGCGCGCAATATAGCTATAAACATGGCCGGTTATCGCCTGATAGTGGAAAAATCCACGGTTCCGGTTGAGACCGGGGAATGGGTAAAACAGACCATATCTATGTATATAAAGAAGAAGATTAAGTTTGATGTTGCTTCGAATCCGGAATTCCTAAGGGAGGGTTCGGCTATCAGCGATTTTATGCACCCGGACAGGATTGTTTTAGGTGTAGAGTCAAAAAAAGCGCGGGATATTCTGGTTAACTTGTATAAGCCGTTAAACGCGCCCCTGGTGATTACTAATATAAAGTCAGCGGAATTAATTAAACATGCCTCCAACGCTTTTCTGGCAACCAAGATTTCGTTTATAAATGCTATATCGCGCATATGCGATAAGGTTGGAGCAGATGTTCAGGAGGTTGCAGAGGGGATGGGGTTGGATAAAAGAATAGGCAGGCCATTTTTAAACGCCGGGCTTGGTTATGGCGGCTCATGCTTTCCTAAGGATTTGGACGCGTTCATTAGCATCTCAAGTAAATTGGGCTATGATTTTGAATTACTGAAAAGCGTAAAGGATATCAATGAAGAGCAGAAAACTTTATTGTTGCAAAAAATAAAAGACACTTTATGGGTAATTAAAGATAAGGCCATCGGCGTATTAGGATTGTCATTTAAGCCCAATACCGATGACATACGAAATGCCCCTGGTTTCGATATAATTAAGGCGCTACAAACAGAGGGGGCAAAAATAAGGGTCTATGACCCTAAGGCCATGAAAAAAGCTAAAGATTTTTTAAAGGGGATAGCTTTCTGCAAGGACGCGTATACAGCTGCTAAAGGATGCGATTGTTTATTAGTTGTCACCGAATGGGACGAATTTAAAGAGTTGGATTTTGTTAAGATAAAGAAACTTCTAAAAAGGCCGTTAATTATAGATGGCCGCAATATTTACGCTAAAGAAGCGATGCAAAAGATGGGTTTTACCTACTTAAGCATTGGAAGGGCTCCCGTTAATGGATAATTTTGTCCCGTCTCCGCAGAAGGCTATAAAAGATTTTCTAAAGAGAATAGAGAAGAAGAAGGTAAAGATAGCTGTGGTAGGTTTAGGATACGTTGGCCTTCCTTTAGCGGTTGAGTTCGCAAGTAAAGGCCTTGAGGTATTGGGTTTAGAGATAGATAAGGACCGGCTTGAGCATATCAAGAGGGGGGAGTCATATATCACCGATGTGGGCGAGGATGAATTAAGGGCGGTTTTAAGGTCAGGCAAATTCAATGCAAGCGGCGACTTTCGCTCACTTAGGCATATTGATGTTATAATTATCTGCGTGCCAACTCCATTAAAGAGAAAATATCATCCGAACATCAGCTATATAAAACAGGCAGTAAAGGCAATTTCAAAAAACCTAAAGAAGGGAAGTTTGGTTATCCTGGAAAGCACAACATATCCCGGCACAACCGAGGAAGTTATCTTGCCTTTACTGGAAATTAAAGGCCTAAGGCATAACAGGGATTTTTTCTTAAGTTTCTCTCCGGAGAGAATCGATCCCGGTAACGTTAATTATCCGGTTAATAAGATTCCGAAGATCGTAGGAGGAATAACAAATGAAGCGACAGCTCTCAGTGTTGCTGTATATGAAAATATAATCGAAAAGGTTGTGAGAGTTTCATCGGCCAAGACAGCGGAGACCGCAAAACTACTTGAGAACACCTTCCGCCTTGTCAATATAGGCCTGATTGATGAATTAGCCATAATGGCGCATAAGATGAATATAGATATCTGGGAAGTGATAGATGCCGCCAGTACAAAGCCGTTCGGTTTTATGCCCTTTTATCCTGGCCCGGGGGTAGGCGGGCACTGTATCCCTAAGGATCCTCTGTACCTGTACTGGAAAGCAAAACACTCTGGTTTTAGTTCAAGATTTATAAAATTAGCTTCCGATATAATAAGCGATATGCCGGAGTATGTTGTAAGCCGGATAGAACTTATTTTAAAGAAAAGCAATAAGAAGTTGAAAGATTCAAAAATCCTGGTGATAGGCGTAACCTATAAAAAGGACATAAAGGACCTGCGTAAATCCCCGGGTATCGATATAATCAGTTCCTTGCATAAAAGGAATATACCTGTTTCTTATTTTGACCCGCTGATCCCTTATCTGCGATTAAACAGCATAAACCTTAAGTCCATAGAATTAACTAAGGATGTCTTGGGAAATTTCGATTGCGCGGTAATTGCCGCAGACCACTCGCGCTTAGATTACGATTTTATTTTGAGGAATTCCAAGTTAATCTTCGATACCAGGAATGTCTATAAAATAAAAAAGGACAGAAAGGTCTTTGTATTATGAGTAAATTTCTTGTAACCGGAGGCGCTGGCTTTATCGGTTCGCACATAGTAAGGTTTTTGCTCGAAAAAAATCATAGTGTCCGTGTCCTGGATAATTTTTCAAGCGGTAAAAAAGAGAATTTAAAAAAAATAAATGGCAGGATAGAATTATATAGAGACGATATCCGTTCTTCCGGCGCCTGCCTAAAAGCGGCTAGGGATGTGGATTTTGTTTTGCATCAAGCCGCATTAAGAAGCGTTCCAAAATCAATGAATAACCCAAAAGAATACAATGAAGTAAATATAGGCGGAACCCTTAATATGCTTGAAGCGTCAAAAAAAAATAAGGTAAAACGCTTTGTATTCGCGTCTTCAAGTTCGGTTTACGGAGAAGTTGATAATTTCCCGCAAAAGGAAAGCTCACTGCCGCAGCCCATTTCTCCTTATGCCCTTACTAAGCTAACTGGGGAACATTATTGTAAGATTTTTAGTTATCATCGCGGTTTAAGTACCGTAGCTTTGCGCTATTTTAATGTCTTCGGGCCGCGTCAGTCGCTCGATGATGAATACGCAGTAGTAATCCCACGGTTTATTACTAGCATGTTAAATAATCAGCCCGCGCCAATATATGGAACCGGCAAACAGTCCAGGGATTTTACCTATGTAACAAATGTTGTAGAAGCGAATATTCTGGCTGCAATAAAATCAGGCGTTAATGGGAGGGTATTTAATGTTGCCTCCGGGAAAGACTACACAGTTCTTGAATTAGTTAAAATATTGAACAATATATTGAAAAAGAATATTAAACCAAGATTTCTAAAACCCCGGCAGGGAGACGTGTTCAGGACTTTATCCGATTTATCCAGCTCAAGGAGGATTTTAGGGTTTAATGCAAGGATCGATTTTATTATGGGCTTGAATCTTACGGTAGAATATTTCAAGAAAATCGCTTCGCGATAAGGCCCTTCCTCTATGTGATTTAGGAAGGCCTATCCTTTTTAGGATAACTTACTGCGATTTTCGCAGTGGGTGATTTTTATACTTTCCTACACCCCAAGAAAAATGAATAAAAAGATAGCTGTTATTACCGGAGGCTGCGGGTTCCTCGGCTCTTATCTTTGCGAAAGGTTAATCGGCGAAGGTTTCAAGGTAATCTGTATAGATAATCTTATAACCGGGAATTTAGAAAACATCAGGCACCTGCTTAACGACAATGACTTTAGGTTTATAAAACACAATGTTACGAAATATATAAAGATAAGAGAAAAAATTGATTTTGTTTTACACTTTGCTTCGCCTGCGTCTCCTGAGGATTACCTGAAGTTTCCTATTCAAACTCTCAAGGTAGGTTCTTTAGGCACGCATAACGCCTTAGGATTAGCCAAAGCTAAAAGAGCGAAATTCTTACTTGCTTCTACTTCGGAAGTTTACGGCGATCCATTAGTGCATCCTCAAGCCGAGAGTTACTGGGGCAACGTTAATCCCGTAGGTGTGCGCGGCTGCTATGATGAATCAAAACGTTTTGCAGAGGCCCTTACCATGGCATACCAGAGGATGCATAAGCTCGATACAAAGATAATAAGGATTTTTAATACTTATGGCCCGCGTATGAGAATAATTGACGGAAGGGTAGTTCCTAATTTTATCCATCAGGTATTGCATAATAAACCTCTTACCATTTATGGAAAGGGAACCCAGACAAGAAGTTTCTGTTATATTGATGATTTGGTTAATGGAGTTTTTTGCATGATGAATTCTGGGATATCCGGACCGGTAAACTTAGGTAATCCCCATGAATTTACGATTCTTAGGTTAGCTAAATTAGTAATTAAGCTAACAGGCGCAAAAAAAGATATTATATTCAAGCCTTTACCGCAAGACGACCCGCGCCAGCGTCAGCCGGATATCTCTAAGGCAAAAAAATTACTCAAATGGAGCCCTAAGATAGGCTTGGAAGAGGGCTTGCAAAAGACACTAGAGTGGTTTTTAAAGCCATAAATAGAGCTGTTCCAATAAGAAAGCGCTTTCCTTGACAAGCACTTCTTTATATGTTATACTTTTACAACATTTCACTTTCACATATCCCTTTTACAGCATAAATCGGTAAATGTTCTCCCAAATAAAAAATCAGATTAACTGGTTAGACCTTTTTGTCATAATTATTTTAATCAGAATATGTTACGTTGCTATTAAAACCGGTTTTCCGATAGAGTTATTTAAAATCCTTGGCGTCATTTTAGCAACATACCTTTCGTTGCACTATTTTTCCGGGCTTTCGTCATCTCTACTTATATTAATCGGATCTAAGAATATACCTTCGGTATTCTTAAGCCTGCTTTCTTTTATGTTTCTTGCAGGAGCGGGATTTTTGTTTTTTTCATTTTTAAGGAGGATATTTTTCAAGCTAGTTAAGATGGAGGCAGTATCTGCCTTAAATAAGTGGGGAGGGCTTGTTTTAGGCATAACCAGAGGATTTTTATTTGCAAGCCTGGTGATTTTTATATTCGTGATATCCGGGATCGGCTATCTGAAGAAAAGCGTAACTGTTTCTTATTCCGGAAAAGCCATTTTTAAGATTGCTCCTGCAACATACGCCTGGGCTTTCAACGGGCTCGTTTCTAAATTGGTTACCGGCGAAAAATTCAATCAATCGATCCTTGATGTAGAAAAGGACCTAAAGTAAGTGAAACTGTTGCAATTATACAGCCAGGTTGTTAAATTCGGAAAAGACCGTGACCCGCGTAAGAAAGCGCTAATAAAATCTTTTGAAGATTCCGCCATACTTAACGGCGGCCCTGAAACAGAAATAAAAAAGATTCTGGTTGGTATTGATATTGAAGTTGCGGAGTTACTGCTTGCTGAGAGAATACGCGAGAATGAAGGGTTAGACCTGGTTATTTCCCATCATCCCGAGGGAAAGGCGTACGCGGCCCTACATGAAGTAATGCGCTTACAGGTGGATATACTGGTTAAGGCAGGATTATCCCGTAGTGTTGCCGCAGAATTACTTGAAGAAAGAATCCGCGAGGTTGAAAGAAGGCTGATGCCTAATAACCATATGCGCCCGGTGGATGCGGCGAGGTTACTCAATTTGCCGTTTATGTGTATTCATACTCCGGCGGATAATCATGCGGCAGCTTTCCTTCAAGGTTTGTTTGTTAAAGAAAAGCCAAGAAAGGTCCAAGATATCGTAGATATCTTAATGGGGCTTGAGGAATATAAAATAGCGGTTAAGGCATTAAATAATGGCCCAAAAATTATTCTTGGCAACCCTCGTCGTTACGTTGGAAAAATACTTATGGAGATGACAGGCGGCACGGAGGGCAACAAGGATGTTTATGATAAACTTTATAAAACCGGCGTAAGGACACTTGTTTCTATGCATTTAAGCGAAGAGCATTTTAAAAAAGTAAAAGATGCAAATCTCAACGTGGTCATAGCGGGCCACATATCTTCCGATACATTAGGCCTAAACCTGCTTCTGGATAGGATTGAAAAAGAGGCAAAGCAAACTTTCCAGACTCTCGATTGCTCAGGATTTAACCGGATCAGAAGAAATAAATTCGCACAATGACTTATGTTCACTATCGTTCCATAAGCCACGTGCTCATTTAAAATAATGACAGGACGTATCCCGGATAATTTAATAGAGGATATTTTGAGCCGCGTAGATATAGTAGAGGTGGTTTCTGGTTACCTTCCGCTTAAACGCGCTGGCAGGAATTTTAAGGCGAACTGCCCGTTTCATCATGAAAAGACGCCTTCTTTTATGGTCTCTCCCGACCGCCAGATCTACCATTGCTTCGGTTGCGGGGAATCAGGAAATGCCTTTAAGTTTTTAATGCGTTATGAACGCATGGAATTTCCGGAAGCGGTAGAAACGCTTGCAAAGAAAACAGGGGTGGTTTTACCGCAGCTAAAAGACGAAGACCACAAAACTATAAGCCTAGGAACGCAGCTTTATAAGATTAACGAATTATCCGCATCATTTTACGCAGATAACTTAGATTCTCCCGAAGGCGCCCGGGCAAAAGATTACTTGTTAAAAAGAGGCTTAAAACCGCAGACGTTAAAATTATTTAAACTGGGGGTTGCCTCGGATAAATGGGACGGCCTGATTAATTATTTAAGGACAAAAAACATCCCGCTTTCTTTGCTTGAAAAGGCCGGCCTAATCGTTCCTAAGGAAAGCGGCGGTTATTACGACAGGTTCAGAAACAGGATTATTTTTCCTATATTCGATATAAAATCGAGGCCGGTAGGATTTGGCGCTAGGGTCATGGATAAGAGCCTGCCGAAATATGTCAATTCTCCCGAGACACCCATTTACACTAAGGGTAAGAATCTTTACGGGTTGCACCTGGCAAAGGAGGGGATTCGAGATACTGATTCCGTAATTGTAGTAGAAGGCTACATTGATTTTATTATTCCGTATCAGGAAGGCATAAGGAATGTAGTGGCTTCGCAGGGCACAGCCCTGACCTTAGAGCAGGTGAGGTTATTAAAAAGGTACACGCATAATGTGGTTATGGTCTATGACGGTGATGCAGCCGGAGAGCTTGCCACATTAAGGAGTTTGGATATTTTTATTGAAGAGGATATGAATGTAATGGTTGTACCGCTCGATGAAGGTTTTGATCCTGATTCGTACGTGCGCAAAAACGGCATAGAAAAATTCCGGGAAAAGATAGGGCAGGCGCAAAACCTTTTTGATTATAAGTTAGATATCCTGAGATCGCGGTACAATCCACGTCAAATAGAAGGCAAGGCAAGTATAGCATCCGCTATCTTGGAGACAATCGATAAATTTAAAAACGCGGTTCTTAAGTCTGAATATATAAAGAGATTGGCGCAGGTGCTGGATATAAGGGAAGAGTCATTATTGCAGGAACTAAAAAAAGTAAAACAGGATAGGCCTTATGAGGCCCTTGAGAATTTGGCACGTAAGAAAGGGCAAAACATTAGTCCTACGGAAAGTCTGCTGATTAAGTTAATGCTTGAAGAAACAGAGCTTATTAATCGCATAAGGCAAAGCCTTGAGCCATCGGATTTTCAGGATGCAAGGATTTCTAGGATTGTCTCTATAATGTTTGACCTTGTTGAGGAGGGTAAAAATATAGTCCCTAGCGTTTTAATGAATGACTTTTTTAAGGATGAAGAGATTGCGCAGGTACTCTGCGAGTCTATGTTTCTGCCGGTAGATTCATCCATGGAGCATAAGGAAAGGATCGTTGATGATTGCGTGCAGCGCATAAAGAGCGAAAGGTTAAAGTTAAGAAAAATGCATCTGCATCAACAGATCAATGAAGCTCAAACAGTCGGGGATGAAAATCAACTGCAAAGATTAATTAAGGAATTCGATTCTTTAATCAAAAATAGGTAAGGACATAAGGAAGGCTGGGGATAAAAAAGAAAGGAAGGGCGGTGTGAAGAAAAAAGAATACGCAAACAAAGATATGGAGAAGATTATTGCATTAGGCAGACAAAAGGGGTTCCTTACCTATGATGAAGTAAATGACCTATTGCCTGAGGATTTATCATCCTCTGAGCAAATAGATAAGTTGTTTGAATTGCTGGGAAACGAAGATATTCAACTTATAGAAAGCGAAGAAGAAAAAACGATAGAAAAACCCGCTGCTGTAATAAAAGAGGACCTGATAAACGAACAGTTGAAAGCGGAAGAAAGATTTCTTCCTTTGGATGACCCGGTGAAGATGTATCTTAAGCAGATGGGGTCAATTTCGCTACTCTCAAGAGAGGGTGAAATTGAGCTGGCAAAGAAAATAGAAGAGGCGGAGGAGAAGTTCAAGCGCGCCGCACTTGCTACTAAATTCTGCCGCAATGAAACATTAGCCGTAGCTAATGAGATCCTGGAGGGCCGAGTAAACTTTGAAGAGGTGGTAAAGGAGGATATAAAAGTTAAGAAAAACAATGTCCTTAATAAAGTCAGAAGGATTACGAAGCGCTTAAGATATTCGCGGAGCACCAGCGAAATAATTAATCTGATGTTGCAGTTAAATTTCGTGACTTCGGTAATCGAGATATCCGTTCGCAAGCTCAACAAACTTATAAAGGAGCTCGATCATCTTGACTTAAGGACAAAGTGCGGCCGCCTGCGTAAGCGCGCCATATTAAGGCAGCTGGGGGAACCTTACAACAAGATAAAAGAGCAGATGAAGTTCATTAAATCCACGCATCTTAAATTCAGCAGGACTAAAAAGAAACTTGTGGAGGCAAATTTAAGGCTAGTAGTAAGCATCGCTAAAAAATACACAAATAGGGGGTTGTCTTTTCTGGATTTGATACAGGAAGGAAATATCGGCCTTATGCGAGCGGTGGAAAAATTCGAGTATAAAAGAGGATACAAATTTTCCACATACGCTACCTGGTGGATAAGGCAGGCGATTACCCGGTCAATTGCTGACCAGGCGCGTACAATACGCATACCGGTTCATATGACCGAGACTATAAATAAGATTATCAGGTTTTCGCGCATATTTGTGCAGGAGAACGGACGTGAGCCCGTACCTGAAGAAATAGCGCACAAGATGCGCCTGCCTCAAGATAAGGTAAAGTCGATATTAAAGATTGCGCAGGAGCCGATATCTTTACAGATGCCAATAGGAGATGAAGGCGATACCCACTTTGGAGATTTTATACAGGATAAAAAAGCGGTATCACCTGCGAACGAAACCGTTCGCTCTATGCTAAAAGACGAGATGAATTCAGCGTTAGCTACGCTCACAGAAAGAGAAAAAAAGATCCTGGTGCTGCGTTTTGGAATAAGCGATGGAGCTGCGCGCACACTGGAAGAGGTGGGGAATATTTTCAGGGTAACGCGTGAAAGGGTGAGGCAGATTGAGGCAAAGGCCTTAAAGAAACTAAGGCATCCCACGCGTTCAAGGAGGCTGCGTACTTTTCTGGATATGACACTTGCGCATCAGAGGGAATATTAAACTTGGGGTTAGGCCAAAACCCATTCTATCAATCCCGCTTTAAATCTTACAAATTTCCTAAATTTTAGCTTGCCAAAAATCGGTATAAATAGTATTATATAGACTTAACTTTGGGCCCATCTCGTAAAATGGCTTGCCTTTTTAAAAACCATGACGAGATAGGCCCGTG
>CAKKQZ010000011.1:12782-56638 GCA_919902445.1 Omnitrophica bacterium GWA2_41_15
CTCTCCTTCTACGCCCTCAACAGGAAAAGCGATGGTAGGGCTTCGAAGAGATTCGCTATGGTGATAGGTTTTTAAATTAGGGCCCATAGCTCAGCGGTAGAGCAGGTGACTCATAATCACTTGGTCGGAGGTCCGAACCCTTCTGGGCCCAGTTGAAATTTTTAATCGGATTGAGAGGCCATAGGCCCAGAGCCGATAAGATTCAAAGGGGCGATTGGCTCAGTTGGTTAGAGCGCCACACTCACATTGTGGAGGTCAGAGGTTCAAGTCCTCTATCGCCCACCATTAAACCTAAGGAGATTGGTTTGACAGCTATTGACCTTAAAACACAGATAAGTAATTTAGTTAAGTTACAGACAATTGACAGCGAAATTTATTTCCTTAAGTATGAAAAGGAATCTAAGCCTCGGGAAATAAAAACTATAGAGGCCTCTTTTGAAGAAAAAAAGAAGCATCTTTTAGAACTTGAAAAAAACCTGCTGGACCTACAAAAAGTGAGAAAAGAGAAGGAATTAGAATTAGCCACAAAAGAAGAAAGCAACAAGAAATTGCAGGGCCAGCTCTATTCGCTTAAAACTAATAAGGAATACCAGCTAATGCTGCAGCAGATTCAGTATGCAAAAGCAGACGCTTCAGTAATAGAAGATAATATCCTTCAGTTATTTGACCGGGCAGATAGGGGAAAAATAGAAATAGACCGCGAAAAGCATCTCCTTCAAGAGGAAGAAAAATTATTCCTGGATCAAAAGAAGAAGGTTGAAGACAGGGTAAAAGATATCGATGACCGCCTTGCGCAGTTAGAAGGTTTTAGAAAACAGGTGCTACCGGATATAGACTCTAAAATTCTTGTTCAGTACGAGAGAATATTGAAGAATAGGGATGGCTTAGCTATTGTTACGGCAAGGGATAATTCCTGTCAGGGATGTAATATGTTTGTTCCGCCTCAAGTAATAAATCTGATTAAGATGTATGAACACCTGGTTACCTGCGAGATGTGTAACAGGATACTTTACATCGAAGAATGAAAGAATTAGATATTTATATCGACGGAGCTTCTAAGGGTAATCCGGGCCCGAGCGGCATAGGTGTGGTTATCTGCCGCAACGGAGAAACAATTAAAAATTTTTCTAGTTTTATCGGTAATACTACAAACAATGTTGCTGAATACACCGCTTTAATTTACGGATTGGAAGAAGCGCTTATGTTAAAGGCGGAGAGCGTTAAAATAAATACCGATAGCCAGCTTCTTTACAGGCAACTAAAAAAACTTTATAAGGTAAAGAGCCCTAACATTATCGGCTTGTATAACCAGGCCGAGCGCTTGTTTTCTCACTTTAAGCAGGCAACTTTAAAGAATATTCCCAGAGAAGAGAACAAAGGCGCTGATAAATTGGCAACAAAGGCAGTAAAGGATCAGATTAAAAAAGATAAATCTTTGAAAATTGGGTAGGTAGGAGGTGGTCGCCCCGCGCTTTCAGCGCGGGGAGGAAAGTCCGGGCTCCGGAGGACAGCGTAGCGGGTAACACCCGCCCTTCGATTATTATTCGAAGAGGATTATCCCGCCAAGCGATATTGAATTGCGGGCGGGATCCCGCCAGAGTTTTTAGATAGACTAGCGGGAGAGCCACAGAGACGAGCACTTATTTTAGGGACAGTCCCTCTATAGGTGGTGAAACGGGGCAATCTCTACGCGGAGCAAGGTGAAATAGGAGATGAGCCCACTTAGAGTGCGTTGGTGGGCAGGTGCTGGTCCGGCACGTTGAATCTCGGGTAAGCTGCTTGTCGCCGGCAGCAATGCCGGTACTTAGAGGAATGACCGCTTTAGATGCGCATACTCGCATCAAGACAAAACCCGGCTTATTCTACCTGCCCCTATTTAAAATTGTGTAATGTGTAAAGTTTTACATTACACATTACACAATAAACATAAAACAATCTTCATTTTTTAGCACCCAAACCTATCGGATGGTTTGGTGTAAGCTTGTGCTTAAGGAGGAGTAAAAATGTCTGGTCATTCTAAGTGGAAGACGAATAAAGGTAAAAAAATGGAGGCTGACGCCAAAAAAGGAGCAACTTATACAAAAATTATTAAGGAGCTCACTATCATTGCCAGAGAAGGAGGAGGTAATCCCGATACCAATCCGAGGCTGCGCGCAGTTATGCAAAAAGCAAAAGAAGCAAATATGCCTTCAGATAATGTAAAGATGGCAATAAAACGCGGTACTGGTGAAATCCCGGGTGTAGTTTATGAGACAGTCACATACGAGGCGTACGGCCCCGGAGGGGTTGCTATTCTAATCGAATGCCTTACTGATAATAAAAACCGCACCAGCGCAGAAATTCGTAATATCATGTCCAAGAAAGGCGGCAATTTTGCCGGAGCCGGCTCTGTAAGCTGGATGTTTACCATGAAGGGTTATTTCCTCATTGAAAAATCCCAGGCAAAAGAGGATACGCTTATGGATATTGTACTTGATGCCGGTGCAGAAGATTTGAAATCCGATCAAAAGAATTATGAGATCTTTACAGCACCGCAGAACTTTGAAAAAGTAAAACAGGCCATTGCAGTCAAAGGGGTAAAGTGGCAGGATGCTGAAGTAACGATGGTTCCTTCTTCAACTGTTAGGGTAACCGGCAACGAAGCAAAACAGGTATTGGCTCTGATAGATTCCTTGGAAGAGCATGACGATGTTCAGCAGGTTTATGCCAATTTTGATATACCCGATGAAATTCTGGAACAGGCAGCCTCTGCCGCTTAAATAAAAGATGAGGATTTTAGGGATTGACCCTGCTTTAACTGTCACAGGATACGGAGCCATTGATGCTAAAAAGAATAACATAACCCTGATAGAAGCAGGTATTATCAGCACTCATCCTAAAGAAGCATTGCCTAAGCGCCTCGATAAAATATACCGGGGAGTGAAAAAGTTGATATCCGATATGAAACCTGATGTAATGGTGCTGGAAAAACTTTACGTACATTACCGCCATCCTACAACCGCGTATATTTTAGGCCAGGCGCGGGGAGTAATATGCCTTGCCTGCGCAACAGAGAATATTGCCCTGGTTGAATATTCGGCAACAAGGGTCAAGAAGGCGATAGTCGGCAAGGGGCTTGCTTCTAAAAGCCAAGTACAGAGAATGGTCGCTAGCATATTAAACCTTAATTGCCTGCCAAAATATAATGATGTTACAGATGCATTGGCCTTAGCCATTGCACACAGTTTTATGACGAGGCCGGTATTATGATTTCAAGAATTACTGGTAAAGTTATAGAAAAAGGCGCAAGGTATTTAATACTGGATATCGGGAATATCTGCTATGAGGTGCTAATACCGCAGGCAGTAATGCAAAGGATGGATGAAAGTATAGACGGTAATGGTAAGGTGAGCCTGGTCACTTTTCATTATCATCAACTTGAGCCGGCAAAAAGTATTCCGGTATTAATCGGATTTTTAAATGAGATTGAAAGAGATTTTTTTGAGATTTTTATTACCGTATCAGGCATAGGCCCGAAGGCAGCGCTTAAGGCGCTTAATAAGCCCATATCGCAGATTGCACAAGCGATAGACGAGGGGGACTTGAGTTTTTTAAAGTCTCTTCCAGGAATAGGGGAGCAGAGGGCAAAAGAAATCATCGCCAAGCTTCAAAATAAAGTTGGAAGGTTCGGGCTCATACAGGATGGCAAGGCAAAAGAGGCAGCTACAAAAACAAAAGACATCGCTGAAGAGGCCCTTGCTGTCTTGATGCAGCTTGAGTATAAAAAGCCGGAAGCTTCGGTAATGATAAAATCAGCGTTGGAAAATTCTCCTGAAATGCAAACTACGGAAGAGCTGCTAAATATGGTCTATAAACAAAGGAAAATAAAATAGCATGCCTCAGGATAATATTACATCAGCTGTAGAGGCCTTACTTTTTGCCAGCGAAAAACCTTTAACCATTGAACAGGCAAGAGGGTGCCTTGATAATCTGGATCCGGTTATGCTGCGCAGGGTAATAGAGGATTTGCAATCCGAATATGAGCAGTCGAACAAGGGGATGCGCATTATTGAAGTAGCCGGAGGTTTTCAGATGATAACCGCTCCTAACTTTGCTCCTTTCCTGAAAAAATTATTTAAAGCCCGGCATGTAGAAAGATTATCAAAGCCGGCATTGGAAAGCTTAGCAATTATTGCTTATAAGCAGCCTTTGACAAAGCTTGAAATAGAGTCGCTTAGGAATGTAAACGTGGATGGTGTTATAAAAAGCCTCCTTGATAAGAATCTTATCCGTATTTGCGGGAGGAAAAAAGTAGTGGGAAGGCCTTTTGTTTTTGGCACGACTAAACAATTCCTGGAATACTTCGGCCTAAAATCTTTAAACGACCTCCCTAAAATGGAAGAGTTTTCAAATATGCTGAATAAAAACATAAGAAAAGACCCTGAGAAAGATATTGAGCCGATAGCAGACCCTGCCCTTCTTTTAAGAATAACGGGCGGGGAGAATATAGGAAAGGAGGGGCGCTAGATGAACTTAAAAACACTGCGTAAGAAAATCGACAGTATTGATAAGAGAATAATCCAACTGCTTAATATGCGCGCTAAGATTACGGTGGATATTGCAAAAATAAAGCAAAAAAGCGGAAGTAGTATATATTCTCCGGATCGGGAAAGGGAGGTCTTAAGCAAGATAAAAGCATTAAGCAAGGGGCCGTTGGGTGAAAGTGCTCTTGATGCAATATACAGGGAAATAATGTCCTCAAGCCTTGCGCTTGAAAAACCTTTAAAAATCGTTTACCTTGGCCCGGAGGCGTCATTCACCCATTTAGCAAGCTTAAAAAGATTCGGTTCTCAGGTTGCATATGTTGCGGCGAATAGCATTACGGATGTTTTCGAGGACGTGGAAAGAGGAGCTGCTGATTATGGCGTTGTTCCTATTGAAAATTCCATAGAAGGAATAGTATCGCATACTTTAGATATGTTTGTGGATTCTGATTTAAAAATTTGCGCTCAAATAGTTTTGGATGTATCGCATAATCTTTTAGCAAAATGCTCCAAAGAAAAAATCAGGCGCTTATATTCTAATCCGCAGGTATTCGGACAGTGCAGGATTTGGCTGCAGGAGAATTTACCCGCCTTAGAGCTTATTGAAGTATCCAGCACAACGCGCGCAGCGCAGATAGCAGCAAAAGAAAAATATAGCGCATGCATAGCATCTTCCTTAGCGGCTAAGGTCTATAATTTAAGGGTCGTAGCATCCGATATCGAAGATTCACCGCATAATATCACGCGTTTTTTTATAATCGGAAAAACAGACGTTAAAGAAACTAATCACGACAAAACCGCCGCCCTTTTTTCCATAAAAGACAGGGTTGGGGCTTTGCATGATATGCTCTTGCCTTTCAAGAAATACAAGATTAATCTTACAAAGATAGAATCCCGCCCTTCTAAAAAAAAGGCGTGGGATTATTATTTCTTTGTTGATTTAGAAGGCCACAGGGATAACCCTAAAGTAAAAAAGGCACTTTTGGAACTAGAGAATAAGTGTACTTTCTTAAAAGTCCTGGGTTCATATCCCGTGTGAGAATAATTACTTTTTTACCATGAAAGAATTAGTAAGAAAAAATATTTTAAATCTGTCCCCTTATATTGCGGGAAAGCCAATAGAGGAGACAAAAAGGCAGTTTGGTTTAAAAGAAGTTATAAAATTAGCCTCTAATGAGAATCCTTTGGGCCCGTCTCCTAAGGCACTAGGCGCTATCAAGAAAAGCCTTTTAGGCATCAACCGTTATCCGGACAGCCAGGGGTTTTATTTAAAAAGAAAGCTTGCCAAGAGTTTAGGTATTGAGCCGGATAATCTTGTGCTGGGAAACGGTTCTGATGAGCTTATTGATGTCATCATCAAGACATTTGTGGAAGAGGATGAAAATATTATCACGGCGGACGTTACATTCCTGGAATATGAGATTATAGCCGGAACAAACGGCCGCAGAGTCATTAAAACCCCTTTAAAATATTTTAAATACGATTTGGAATCCATCAAGGGTAAAATCGATAAAAAAACAAAAATTATTTTTGTTTCTAACCCTAATAATCCGACCGGTACCTATGTTACAAAATATGAGGTTGAAGAGCTTCTGGGAGGTTTACCGGATAATATTCTGTTGGTTTTAGATGAGGCGTACAATACCTTTATCGACGTTGATGATTTTCCTAATAGCTTAAAGTATTTTAAGAATAAAAACGTAATTGTATTAAACACCTTTTCGAAGGCATACGGCCTTGCGGGATTAAGGATAGGTTACGCAATAGCAAGGCGGGAATTGACAACATATATGGAAAGGGTAAGGCAGCCCTTTAATGTAAACTTATTAGCGCAGGCAGCCGCAGCCGCTGCTTTGGATGATAAAGAATTCCTGCGTAGGACCAGAAAACTTGTCCTTGAAGGTAAAAATTACCTCTATGACGGGCTGACAGGATTAGGCCTTGCCTATGTGCCAAGCGCAGCAAATTTTATCCTTATTGATGCCGGGAGAGATGGCGTAGAACTATTTAAAGAGATGCTTAAATTCGGAGTGATTGTGCGCGACATGAAACAATACGGCTTGAATAATTTCATCCGCGTTACCATAGGGACAAAAAAAGAAAACGCAAGATTCCTAAAAGTATTGAGGAAAGTTCTTTCTGGAGGTAAAAATCGATGATTATTGTTTTAAGGCCGGATGCGACTGAAGAGCAGATAAGTCATGTTATAGACAGGGTTAAGAAGTTAGGGTTGACTCCCCATGTATCAAAAGGAACCGAACGCACCATTATCGGCGTAATTGGCCCGGAAGACATCCTTAGAGTAACTCCTTTAGAAGTTTTTCCGGGAGTTGAAAAGGTTATGGCTGTCCTTGCTCCTTATAAACTTGTTTCGCGGGAGTTTAGGAAAGAGCCTTCTGTCATAGATTTAGGTAAGGGCGTAAAAATAGGGGGGGGAAAAATAGTTGTAATGGCCGGCCCTTGCGCGATTGAGAATCTCGAGACATTATTTGAAGTTGCCAAGGAGGTAAAAAAGGCGGGAGCAACGGTGCTACGCGGGGGGGCATTCAAACCGCGCACCTCTCCATATGCTTTTCAGGGCTTAGGAGAAGAGGGCTTAAAATATTTAAAGAAAGTTGGGGATGATTTGGGGCTGGTGACTATTACAGAAGTAATGGATCCACGCGATGTCGGCCTTGTTGTTGAGTATGCCGATGTTTTGCAGATAGGCGCTCGCAATATGCAGAATTTTAATCTTTTAAAAGAAGTCGGCATTACAAAAAAACCCGTTCTTTTAAAGCGCGGGTTATCTTCGACCATAAAAGAATTGCTTATGTCAGCCGAATACATTTTAGCAGGCGGCAATTTTAATGTAATTTTATGCGAGCGGGGGATTAGGACTTTTGAGGATTTTACTCGAAACACCCTTGATATAAGCGCGGTTCCGGCAGTAAAACAGCTTTCGCATCTGCCGATAATTGTTGATCCATCCCATGCAGCCGGAAAATGGGGTTTGGTCGCCCCGCTTGCAAAAGCAGCGGTAGCAGTCGGAGCTGATGGGTTGATTATCGAAGTGCATAGCCATCCTGAAGACGCTGTTTCGGACGGAGCCCAGTCGCTTATACCTTCTAATTTTTCTAATTTGATGCAGGAGTTAAAGGCATTGGCAAAAGCCGCAGGAAGAGAGATTTAACTTATGTTTAGGAAAGTCGCAATCGTAGGCACCGGGCTTATAGGAGGATCCTTAGCCTTAAGCATTAAGAAGAAAAGGATCGCTTCAGAAGTTGTAGGGGTAAGCCGGCACAAAAAGAGCCTGGCTGCTGCAAAAAGAATAGGCGCCATAGATAAGGGCTCGCTAAACTTACGAATTATTAAAGATGCCGATTTAATAATATTAGCAACTCCCGTGAACATGATTTTGAATTTGGCTGCGAAAATATCGAAGATCTCCGGAACCGATGCAATAATTACTGATGTGGGAAGCACAAAACAGGAGATCGTAGCTAAATTAGAGAGTATTTTTCCTAATTTTGTCGGAAGCCATCCTTTGGCGGGTTCTGAAAAAAGAAGTATTAGTAACGCTGACTCGGAAATGTTTATAGGTTCTGTCTGTATACTCACACCAACAAGAAAAACGAAAAGGCCCGCTTTAAAAAGAATAAAAAGATTTTGGAATCGGCTCGGAGCAACCACAATTGATTTATCTCCAGAAAATCACGATAAGATCCTATCCTTTACAAGCCATCTGCCTCATATCGCTGCCTTTTCTTTAATAGAAAGCGTTCCTCACCAATACCTTGAATTTGCCTCGGGAGGACTTAAGGACACAACGCGCATCGCGGCCTCTGATAGAGAATTGTGGGCGGATATATTTTTAAGCAATCGTAAAAACATCCTAAAGGGTATTGTGGTATTAGAGAAGAATCTCGCCAATATAAAATCTGCGCTGAACAATAAAGACAGAAAATCTTTGATCAAAATCCTAAAAAGAGCGAAGAAAAAAAGAGAAAAGCTACAATGATTGTTGCGATCGATGGGCCTGCGGGAGCAGGCAAGAGCACTATTGCTAAGATAATAGCCGAGAAGCTAAGGTTTCTTTATATCGATACAGGAGCAATGTATAGGGCTTTGACATTAAAGGTCATTGAACAGGATATTGATATAAAGGATACGCAACGTATCGTTGAAATTGCTGCTGACTTAAGCATTGACTTGATAAATAATCCCGATGGCTCTTTAAAGGTATTTCTGGATGGCCGCGATGTTAGCAGGCAGATACGCGAACCCCGCATCACTAAATTTGTTTCTGATATCGCTAAGCTAAAAGGGGTGCGCGATATCATGCTTAAGTTGCAAAGAGGCTTCGGCGAGAGAGGCAATTGTGTTTTAGACGGCCGCGACATAGGCACGATTGTTTTTCCTGATGCTAAAAATAAATTCTACCTTGATGCGCATTTTAAAGAACGCGTAAAGCGCAGGCATAAGGAGTTAAACGTGTCGGGTGAGGATGTGAGCGCTCAAGACGTAGAGTCGGATTTGCAAAACCGCGATAGCATTGATTCAACCCGTGAAATCGCGCCCTTAAAAAAAGCAGAAGATGCAATTTATATAGATACGACTAATATAAGTATAGAGGAAGTAGTAAATAAGGTATTAAAAGAGATAAAACCCTAAATCCGAAACCAGTTATGGATAAAGCTTTAATCAGAAATTTTTGTATAATCGCCCACATAGACCACGGCAAGTCAACCCTCGCTGATAGAATACTGGAACTGACAGGGGCTGTTGATAAAAGGCATAAGGGGGAACAACTGCTGGATGATATGGAATTGGAGAAAGAAAGAGGGATAACTATTAAGGCCTCGATGGCACGGCTTAACTATCGGGCAAAAAACGGCAAAGATTATATTTTAAATCTTATAGATACTCCCGGGCACGTTGATTTTACTTACGAGGTCTCAAAATCACTGGCTGCATGCGAAGGCGCTATATTGGTAGTGGATGCCGGACAGGGGATTGAAGCGCAAACAGTGGCTAATTATTATCTGGCGCGGGCAAGTAAGCTAAAGATAATACCGGTAATAAATAAAATTGACCTGGTGTCTATAGACCTGCCGCGTGTAAAAGGTGAGATTACTCTAGTGTTGGATTTTTTGGAAGAGGATATTTTGCTAACTTCTGCAAAAGAAGGAATAGGAATACAGGACGTTCTCGAAAGGGTCATTGAGGTTGTGCCGGGGCCTGCGGGAGAAATAGCCCACCCTTTAAAAGCGCTTGTGTTCGATTGCCTGTATGACCCTTTTAAAGGAGTTGTGGTTTTTGTCAGGGTTATGGATGGTAAAATGGATATGAATACGCAGCTGAATATGATGCATTCCGGGAAAATCTATAAAATTGAAGAACTGGGGACCCTTGAGAATTTAAAATACACAAAAGTAAAAGAGCTAACCGTCGGAGAAGTTGGTTATCTTACGGCGAATATACGCGATGCAAGGGAAGTAGTTATCGGAGATACTATAGCTGACAATAAAAATCCCTGCAACTCTCCCTTGCCGGGGTACAGGATACCTAAGCCGCTAGTTTTCTGCGGCATATATCCTGTCAATCCCGCTGATTTTACGGAATTAAAAGATGCGATGGACAAGTTGAAGCTTTCTGATGCCTCTTTTGTTTTTGAGCCTGAAAATTCGCAGTCATTTGGTTTTGGTTTCCGCTGCGGATTTTTAGGGCTTTTGCATATGGAGATAGTGCAGGAGCGCCTTGAACGGGAATATAACTTAAATCTCATCCTGACTGTCCCTAACGTAGTTTATAAGGTTAAGACAAGGGATGGAAAAATCATTGATGTTGATACGCCTGCAAAGTTTAATGTTGCCGATATCCAGGAGTCGCTGGAGCCATATGTAACATTGCTGATGATTATACCGGTTGATACAATTGACCCGGTGTGCGAATTGGCAAAAGCAAGGAGAGGGGTTTTTTGTTCAAGCGATTATCTGGGTGAAGACAGGGTAAAGCTTATATTTGATATACCGCTTTCCGAAATCATAGTAGATTTTTATGACCGGATGAAATCGCTTACTAAGGGTTACGGTTCACTCGATTACGAATTCAAAGATTATTTTCCTGCACAGCTGGTTAAAATGGATATATTGATAAACTCAAACTCTTGCGATGCTTTTTCTTCCCTTATGCATAAAGAGAAGGCCGTGCAAAAAGCGCATGCATTGGTAAATAAACTCAAGGAATTGATTCCCAGGCAGGTATTTGAGGTGGTTATACAGGCTGCCATTGGTAACCAGATACTCGCCTCAAGCAAGGTGAGGGCTTTGGCAAAACACGTTACCAGCAAATGTTACGGTGGAGATATCACCCGGAAACGCAAGCTTTGGGAAAAACAGAAGGAGGGCAAAAAACGCCTGAAACAATTCGGAAGGGTTGAGATTCCGCAGGAGGCCTTCTTGGAGGTCTTAAAAATATGACAAAGAAAAAATCCGTATTACGCGACTGGGCAGAATCGATTATAGTGGCGTTCTTGCTGGCAATGGTAATCCGTACCTTTGTTGTGCAGGCGTTTAAGATTCCAACCGGGTCTATGCGGCCTACGCTCTTAGAAGGAGATTTGATTCTGGTTAATAAGTTTATCTACGGCGCAAAAATTCCTTTTACTGACTTTAGGTTGCCGGCTGTTGCAGATCTTAAAAGGGGAGATGTTATTGTATTTATTTATCCTGAAGACCCGAAAAAGGATTTTATAAAAAGGCTTATCGGTTTACCAGGCGAAGTAGTTGAGCTTAAAAACGGGAGTATTTATATAAATGGCCAACCTTTATTAGATCCTTTGTTTAACCAAAGATATTATTATAATCGCGGAGATTTTGCCCTGGAGAATAGAAAGACCGTGGTTTCTAAGGATGACTACTTTGTCCTGGGCGACAATTCTGCTTCATCCAAGGATAGCCGTTACTGGGGATTTGTCCCAAAAAATAATATTTTAGGAAAAGCCTTGGTAATTTACTGGCCGCCGCAGCGCATCAGGATAATTAAATAACTCTTTCATTTTAGGCATCGTAGGCCGGAAATGTTTTAGGAAGGAAGAGCAGCGTGAATTTTGCCAATAAAATTTCTACATTTAGAATTTTAAGCGTTCCTTTTTTTATAGCATGCCTAATCTATTATTCTCCCGAAAGGACTTATTTTAGATTTCTTGCTCTGTTTATATTTATTTTGGGTGTTATCTCTGATGCTGTTGACGGATATATAGCAAGGAAATCAAAACAGCAGTCAAAAGCCGGGCTTGTCTTAGACCCTTTAGGAGATAAGTTACTGCTTATGAGCGCTTACATTTTTCTTTCTCAGCTTTCGCAGTTCCCTTTGAAGTTTCCGCTTTGGGTTATTTTTATAATCATAAGCAGGGATGCGATTATTCTTATGGGTACGGTGGTGATTTACATGGTAAAGCAGAATATTGAGATTTATCCTACGCGCTGGGGGAAAGTTACAACTGCGTTGCAGATGCTTTCAGTGATACTGGTTCTTCTTCAATTCAAACTATCATTTATATCCTGGTGGCTGGCGGTTATATTTACGGTTATTTCAGGTATAGATTATATAAAGAGAGGATTTAAGACGCTTTATCCCGCCTTCGCAGAAGACCACCCCGCCGGCGAGAGTGGATGTCCGCCACAATAAGTGGCGGACCCGCCATGAATTATGGCGGGTACATAAAGGTACTACGGGCATGCCCGTGGGGAATGTTTTCCATGCTCTGGCTATTTACCGGAATCATCATTAGTTATATTATCGGTTCAATTCCTACCGGTTATATCTTCGGGTATTTGCTTAAAGGTATAGATATCCGTAAGTTTGGCTCGGGTAATGTGGGAGCGACTAATGCCTGGCGAGTGCTGGGAAAACCGGCAGGGATAACTGTTTTAATTTTAGATATTTTAAAAGGTTACATCCCGGTTGTATTCTTAGGAAGTTTTTTAGCTTCAAGAATTAATCTTGCCGATAAAACTATTCTGCCGGTTTTACTGGGCCTAAGTTGTATATCCGGACATAACTGGACCTTATTCTTAGGATTTAAAGGCGGTAAGGGTATTGCTACTACTCTTGGAGTTTTGTTTGCTTTGTCAATGCAGGTATCCGGCCTAAAGTTAATCCTTCTTTTGTTAATCTTAACCTGGGTTTTAGTATTCATAATAGCCAGAATAATATCCATTGCTTCGGTTTTGACCAGTATTGCCTTGCCTGTATACTCTCTAATTTTCAGGCAGTCAAATGTAGTAATATTTTTAAGTATCCTGCTTTGTATGCTTAGCATTCTGCGCCACAAATCCAACCTTAAAAGAATCTTCGAAGGAAAAGAATCTCGCCTTAAGTTTAGAAAGTAGATCCTTCGCTACAAGTCAAAAAAAGCTTTGTGTCGGGATCAATTCGGTTAAACAGGTTTATGTTAGCTATCGCTTCATAAGCCTGGGACTCATTTTAGAAACCGCTTTCTTTTTAACGGGTTATACCATTGAAAGAGGGCTATATCGGATGTTATACTTTACTCGAGAGATAAATTTTTTTACGCTATTTTTATTCGTATCGTCCCCACCAGCCACGAGAAGGTAGGGGGGATAGCCGGGTTGCCAAAGAAAAATAGGAGGAATCTTATTAGGGGCAACCCGGTACTTTCTTGAAAGAGGCAGAAAATGAGAGATTTGTTGTATAAAAATCTAACCTCAAGCGACGGTAAAAAAAGGATACTCGCTAGCTCCGAGATAGTTGACAAGGAGGGGGTGCGTAGTATCATAAGGCGCAAATTTGTCTGCATGGTAAAAGAGATAAAGGATAACAAGATGGGAGAAAAACCCCTGCCATACCTCTATGTCCTGAAAGAGCGTAATACCTTTGAGCAAAAGGAAAGGTTCTACTGCAGACTAAAAGGGAGTGTATATGCTGTTTCAGGCAGAAGGCTCTTTCTTATCCTTTACACGCATTCCTTGAAGATCAGTCTCGCAACCCTTCAAAAGCAGCCTTAGCGCATATAACGGCCAAGGCCTTTTAACTCAAAACTTCAAAAGATTTAACCTTGACAGCACTAAAAAAATAAGTTATATTTAAATTAAAGTTTTTTATAGCAGAAAATCCGCATATCCCAATCTCGGAGGTGATTGGGAGTTTTAGTCTATAGCTTAACCGGATTGACATTGGGTCGGTCCGGTTCTTTTATTTGTCAAGACATCATTAGTTTTACTTGACATTTGCAAGAAATCATATAAAAATACAAATATGCTAAAAAAGACTCTTTTCTTATCAACCTCTGTTTTTTTGTTATTTTCCCTTTTGGTCATTAATTCTTCTGTTTTTGCCGCTTCAGCTGCCTCTGAGTACCTCTGCGGCTTCGCTATGCAGTTTTACCGCATGGGAAGATATGAAGATGCCCTTTCAGAATTTAAAAAAGTACTACTTATCGACCCCGAAAATAAGACCGCTCAGGAATATATAAATAATATCTTTCAAAAGGAATCTACTTCCGCTGAAATAGCAGTTAGGCCCTTGAAGCAGCATCCCGCTGCTTTAAAGCAGCGGGATGAGGAAATATCTCCTCTGAAGAAACCAATTACAAGAGAAGAGGCGATAAATAAGGCCTTTAAAAGCCTCTCCAGAGAACAATTCAATAAGCAGATGGAAAATGGTTCTGAAAAAAACGGGCACAATATGGCAGGTATTAGGGTAGCCGGAAAGGCGCAGGTAAGTTTCGGAGTGACACCTGATGATGCAATTTGGAAGCGCGCAAACTTTGATTTAAACGAAAAGGTAAAAAGCTGGCGCACGAGTTCAGATGCGGTTTTTAATAAAAGATTTAATACTTATGACCCTAGGGTTTACGATAGCTTAAGTGTGGATTTGGACACTGAAAATAAAGATGGCTTAAATTTTCATTCCAACGTTACGGCTGATCCATGGAGCTTTGTTGGTAAGAGCAGTAAAACTACGGTTACTGGCTCAAATGGCGATACTGCAGAAATTGAACTTTTGTATTGGTCGAATACGGGTTATGTTGTTAACAGCACTGCTTATACTTTAAGGGGGGGTGAGACCTTCGGGATCCCCGAAATAAAAGTAAAGAATAGCAAGACAAGCCCTGCTACTATAACAGGGTTTAGAAATTCAGGTACTACTTTTAGTATTCCTGAGTTGAAGATATACCGCGAGTTTCAACCTATCCGCGAGCTATGGCTGGATTATACCAATGATCAGATTAAATTGCGGGCTTTTCCTATGGCTTATCAGGACCAGGCTTATTCCTCTGATGATCCGCTGGGTATAACTAACCACCATATTTGGTGGCAGGATAGCACTTGGCTGCGCAAGTATGTACCTGGAAATTACAATTCTACTGATACTCCCAACCCGAGTTTTACCAAAGGGTACTGGGATGATTCGCTTTCATTCCTGGCTAAAGATTCAACCGGAGCATATCTTACTGCCTTGCGCGGGTTTTCTTTTACTTTCCAGCCAAGAGACAAAACCTTGTTTGATACTACCATTGCTACTCCTAAACACCTCTGGCAGGATTACGCACAGGTCGATAACCTAATTACCGCTAGCCGGGTTAAGCATTATTTGGATGAGAATTTCATGATTGGAGGAACTTTTACCAGCCGTTTAGGATTTAAGGTTGATGACAAAAGAAAACTGGATAGCCAAAATTACGTGGGGGGCTTGGATTTAGGTTACGAGATAGCTGATGGATTAAAAGCTCAGGCAGAGGTAGTAACTTCGAAATCATTTTATGATCAGGTAAACCCTAATTATGAAACTGAATCCCGCGGCAACACTTATTATTTTTCTTTTGTTACACGTTATCCGCGGCAGAGCATCATGGATTTAAAATACGTTTATGATGAGATATCTTTGGATAAAACCGAATCATTCTTGGTTAAAAGCAAATTCTACGCTGCGCGCATGGATAAAGGCTTTGATTCCTCGTTATCAAATTTCCATAACACCCGTCAAGATACATTTTGGTCCAGGCATATTAATTTCCGCAGGCCGTTTGATTATTATTACGCCGGGCTGACTAAGCCGACTAGTAAATGGGATGAGCTTAATCCTATCAGAATCGGAGACGGTATTGACAACGGTAGGAATGTTTTGGGATTTAGGATCGAGTTTATAGCAGAAGATAAATTCTCCAATCTTTTTGATGTGCGCAACGTGCACAATGTCAACGGTAAATTTATCGAAAATGTGGTGCGTGATGAGGCTACGTCTAAAGTAACCGATAAGCTGACTGCTAAAGTTTTAGGTATTTATCAGAAACTCCCTCGTACTCTTGGCGGCTCCGGAGGCATCGATCCTTTTATTTATGATGGAAACACAGGAGAATTCTTTAATAATTCATCGGTTATAGACGGAAATGACCCTACGCTTAAAACCGGGTCTCTCGGCCTTAATTATGATTTTTTAAATTGGCTGAGCTTAAACGGCATATATGAACGCACCAATGATTATTTTCTGGCTTACGACGGTTTTCCGGCTAACACACTGAGAAACGATACGACCCTTGGCGGAACTTATTATCAGAATGATAAGCTTTATCGTTTTCGCGACCCTTTTCTTTACAGCCAAGGTGGTTTTCCGCAAGCGCCTTATGAGTTTTATAATGTTTTTAAAGCTGGCTTAAGGATGCAGCCAGTGAACAATATGGACATTTATTTAGATTACACGCGTAATATATTTGAGAGCGCTGGGCAAAACTCAGACGGCATGAATCATGTCGGCTTAGAGATGACCTACATGCCAGCTAAAAAATTCGGCATGACGCTTAAATATACCTATTCCCGGTGGCAGGATACTGACCGCCTAGTCGCAGGCAGTACCAATCCTCTTGGCCATCACAATTTTTTTGGAGAATTCAGATACCTGCCCTCAACAGACGATGAATTAATCCTGCAGTACGGGGAAGGTAATTCTAGTCCCATCGGTAATATGACCTTTGACCCTTATGGTGGCGGGCTATTAACAATAGATACCCAGCACATCTTCCGCGCTTATTACCGCCGTAAGTTTTAATCTTTTTTATTCCAGATAAATATCGATATTCTTGATTTGACGTGACCTTACCTGTTCAGCGTAAGGCGATGGGATAGTGTTTTGCGGTATTTCTACGGGTTTGCCTTCTTTATCCTTCATGATAATCTTGGATATTTTAGCCGCATTACTGCCAAAGGTGTTTTTTCTTTTAAGGTTATGATATGCGACAAAAATTTTACTAAGAAAATTAAAGCTGTAAATGCCTTTGCGGTTAAATAACCAGCCGGGTAGGGCAGGCCTGAAGGCCAGGTTTAATTCACTCTGGTCATTAAGGAAGAAAGGGCTCTTGCCTACGTTCATGGTCAACCAGATTTCCAGGAATTCTGCAGTTGAGCCTGAGAGACGGGCCACATAGCCGTTTCCGTGCAGGGCTTTATTGTGAAAAGCGCTGCTTACCAGAAAGGACGAGTTCTCTAAAATACTGCGCCCATATTTTTTAGGGTCAAGAAAGGGGATAAGGATATTCTTAAATTCCGCATAAAAATCTTCATAAAGCCCCTGTTTTAAAATCTCCAGCAGGTATTTATATTCCATATGTAGCCAGATAGACTCATTTTCAAGCCAGCCAGGAGTAAATACGCGGCACCTTCCGATTTCCTCGGGCATATCATAAAGAGGGGCGGTAACCTTGTACATCTTTAATTTTTTGTCATACAGCCGGCTTGTTTTAGTGGCTTTGTGCAACCTGGAAGCAGTATCTTTATTTTCCGCAAGGCGCAAGGCGTGCATCTGGCCTTCCAGGAATATAGGGACTTTTTTCTGGATAAATTTAAGGGGTTTTACAAAATGCTCTTTGATAATTTCGTATTCGGAGACTTCATTTATAAAGTATGAATAATAAACATTTTTTTCCTTATCAAGCGCCTTATCAATCCCTAAGGTTATCTTATCCAGGGCGTTACCGACCATACCCTGCAGTAGGCCTGTATCAATTTCAGTTTCACTGCCGCTAAAACCCAGCCTTGTTTTATTCCTGTATTTTTCTTTCAGGGTATGAGATTCATCCCAGAAGGCGTAATCCTTATCCGCCGCGCCGCTGTTAAAATATGCGCTTATTAAGCCATCCAGCCCCGTTAGGAAATCCAGGATTTCTTCGCTGATATGTATTTTTTCACTCCCTGACTTATCTAGGGCGCCTTTTATAATCAAGCACAGTCTTTTTAATTCAAACGTCTCGCATGCGGAAGAGCCGAATAAGGCCGGTAAGCCGTTGAGCGCGTCAAACCAGTTAGGCTTATCCGCTTCCATCTCAACGCCTGTGCCAAAGGGGTCAAGCGAGGCAAGCTTATTAACCAGGAGGCAGAATAATTTGTTTATCAGGGTAGTCCGGTATACCTCGCCTTTGCCGTAATCAACCCTTACCAAATGCGCGTCCTTATGCCTTTTTCGGATAAGCTCTTTTTTTACGGGGTCAGCATAGACCGAATGCAGCTGTTTTACGCAGCCGCCTAAAATTAGGAATTTGTCCTCCCTTGGCTTAACAATTTCAGTATTATCGAAGAAAGTAAATACCCTCTTTAAAAAAAATAACTCCTTTAATTTCTCGGGATAAAGCCCCAAATAGCTCTCCAGTAAATCAAGGTTATAAGTCCAGTGGTCTGTCCAGAAGCCCTCGGCGTGTTCCGCGCCCTGTATCTTTGTGGAATGGGATATGATAATATTAAGGAATTCGTCGCAGGGGCAGCCCAGCTTTATTTTCTTATCCTGCAGGAATAATATTAACTCTCCGGGGGTGTATGGCTTGCTTAAGAATGCGGCGATCTCGGGTATCGAATTTTCTTCCACTGTATTTTTCAGGATTTTTTCGAAGTCGGTTCCTTCATTGACGGCAAAAGTTATTCCCTTAACAACCAGAGGATTGAACCCATCTGCCTGGAGAAGGCTGAAGAAGGTAATTAAATTGTCATCATCTATATCCGGATTAAACCAGATATCGCTCCTGCGGTTTTGGTTCGTATCCCTGTAATTGCCGTTGCCTTGAGAGAAGTATGTGGGCTGGATCTGGAATTTATTGTAATCTCGTTCTAGGTCCCCATGCTTACGGGAATAAAGGTAAAATACTGATTTTTTCTCTGCGGAATTAAAAATTACCGGGTATCCGCCGCGAATGACATTATCCAGGTATGTCTGCTTAGAGTAGAGGTTAAACTCCCGGGAGCTTGAATCGGTGTTTATATCCTGCGTGAGCCCGTCAATGAGGGTTATGTTTTCTCTCTGTTTTTGCCTGAGGTATCCCGGTTTTGTGATTTTTCCTACAGATGCGTTTAGGGTTTCAATGCTGCGCATATAACCGATAACGGAATAGAGCGCATTTTCCTGTTTTGGAAATAATTCCAGGCTTAAAAAGGAAAATCCCGAAGGGGTCTTGCCCCCGGCCACATTATTGATATTGGTGAAATTATCATTAGCCAGGAACTGGCGCGGGTAAGAAAAATCCGTAATCGGGCCGAATACGGCTTCGGCATCTACTATAGGTTTTATAATTTTAGGCCTATTTTTTTCATAGTGGAACCCCAGGTAAAAATTACCCTCTTTTATATGGACTACTTCAGGCCGGTCTGTGGGGTCTACGGCGAGCTTATAAAAAGGCACCCCTTCTTTAAGGTTTTCAACCTTCATCCAGGCTTCTATAGTGCGGCCTAATTTTTTTAAGAATAAGTTACTCGTGCCAAAGGGGACTATCTGCGGCAGGCCGTCGAGCAACTGGATTTTTTTAGGGAGATTCCCGAGATTTTGAATAGTTAATATCCTTGCAAGGCCGGCAAAGGTATCATTCGGAATGTTGAAATATTCGACTTTTATTTTGAGGCCTAAAGTTAAATTTTCTTCTTCTAAGATAAGTCCGTATGAGGTTATTCGCATACGGTTTTCAAGGTCAAACTCAAGGTTCACGCAACCATCAGAAAATGGTTCGTAAATTATGGTTTTTTTTCTGGAAAAAAATTTTATAAATGTGCGAAAACCTTGAGTGGAAACTAACTGCCAGGCTTTATTTGCAGGAAAAAACTCCAGGATTGAATGGTCTTTATCTTTTATGCCGAAGCTGGATATGGCCTGTCCTCGGTTAACATAGAAAGTCCACATTGGTATGCCGTATTTTCCGGCAATCCCGGGGAAGAAGTTGGCAAAGGGTTTTGAAAAATTGTAATTCTCAATTACAAATTCGCCTTCCTTAAAAAGGCAATAATTAGGTTTTTTTTCTTTAATTTTCTTCTGCATTTTTCTTGTCTGGTTAATTGACTAAGACATTTTACACAATTTAGCGCTTTTGTCCATACTTTTTTAATGAGTGCATAACTTACGGAGTACTCGCTTGCGCTCGTTACGACGTAAGTTATTTGCACGAATTAACCCAGCCCCTGCACGCGGGGGCTGGGGAGGTTCGGTAGCATAACTTACAAACACGTTTAGTGTGAGTAAGTTATCTGCGCGAATTATTGAGTACATAAAGTTTCTATTAGCGAAATCCCGTGTAAGCGGATGATCCCTGCATCTTGCTTTACAAGGGAACGGCGGGAGAAGTTCAGCCGCATCTTGTTTTCCTAAGGTAGTAGCGGGGAGGCCTTAGACACAACTTGCCTTTAGCAGTGATGTATTGAGAATCGGGGACACCCTTCGCTTCAGGTCCAAGGGTGTCCCTGCTTCATGTCCAAGGGGGTCCCTAATATATTGACTTTTTGGAAGAAGGGTGATATTATAACAGACTAATATACCGGAGGGGTATGGCAATAGATAAAAAAACAGTTGAATATGTTGCTCATTTGGCGCGTATCGAGCTTAAATCTCAGGAGTTAGAAAAACTCTCCCAGCAACTGCAGGATATCCTTAATTTTGTCGATAAGCTTAAAGAGATTAACATCAAGGATATTGCTCCTACAAGCCATATCCTGCCTATAAATAACGTGTTAAGAGAAGATATTCCTAAGGATTCGTTAGCCCCTAAAGATGCGCTCATCAATGCACCAGCCCAAGAAGGAAGCTTCTTTGTTGTCCCGAAGGTAATCGAATAAAAATGGAACTTTATAAATTAACCGCTCACGAACTTATCAAAAAATTAAAAAATAAAGAAACCTCTGCGCAAGAGATTTTATCTTCACTAACAATAAGGATTAAAGAAATAGATTCAAAAGTTAACGGCTATGTCAGGCGCTCGAAAGAAAATATGGACAGTCCCCTCGTTCGCTCCGAGAACGATTCTCACTCGGGGACAGTCCCTATTTCGGTTAAGGACAATATCTGCACAGAAGGCCTTAATACCGAATGTTGCTCCAAAATATTAGGCGGGTTCAATCCTCCTTACGACGCTACTGTAATCAAAAAATTAAAAGAGGCAGGCATGCCGATATTTGGCTTAAAGACCAATATGGATGAGTTTGCCTTTGGTTCATCTACTGAAAACTCTTCCTTCGGCCCTACCCATAATCCATGGAATCTGGAGTGTGTCCCCGGAGGCTCCTCAGGAGGTTCTGCAGCAGTAGTCTCAGCTGATGAAGCGATATGGGCATTAGGCTCTGATACAGGAGGTTCTATCCGCCAGCCGGCAGCATTTTGCGGGGTTGTGGGCTTAAAACCTACTTACGGAAGGGTCTCTCGTTATGGTTTAATTGCCTTTGCATCAAGCCTTGACCAGATCGGGCCCATTACCAAGGATGTGGAGGATTGCGCTCTATTGATGAATATTATCAGCGGTTATGACCCTAATGATTCAACATCCTCAGATACCGATGTCCCTGATTATGCAAAAGCACTGGTAAATGATGTAAAAGGGATAAAAATAGGAATTCCAAAAGAATACTTTGTTCAAGGGCTAGACCCGGAGGTTAAGTCAATAATAGAAGAAGCTATAAATAAGTTAAAAACCCTTGGGGCTTCATCCAAAGAAGTATCTTTACCCCACACGCAATACGCCGTTCCCGTATATTATATTATTGCAACGGCTGAGGCAAGTTCAAATCTTGCAAGATTTGACGGAGTGCAATACGGTTTCAGGTCTGGAGGGCTAACCCTCATTGAGATGTATAAAAAAACGCGCCAAGAAGGATTTGGCGAGGAAGCAAAAAGAAGGATTATATTAGGGGCTTTTTCCTTGTCACACGGCTATTACGACGCATATTATTTACGCGCCTTAAAGGTCCGTACTCTCATAAAACAGGATTTTGACGCGGTCTTTAAAGATTTCGATTGTATTATTACCCCTACCTCTCCAACTGCGGCATTTAAAATCGGAGAAAAAGTGGCTGATCCTTTAAAAATGTATCTTTCTGATATTTACACGATATCCGTAAACCTGGCGGGGTTACCCGCGGTATCTATCCCATGCGGTTTTACTAAAAAAGGTTTACCCGTAGGATTACAAATTTTGGCCAAACCTTTTAACGAAGAAATGCTTTTCAGGGTTGCCCATACTTATGAGGAAAATAGCGAATGGCATAAAATGAAGCCGAAGGTTTAATATGGAATATGAAGTAGTTATTGGACTTGAGGTCCACCTGCATTTAAATACAAAGACAAAGGCATTCTGCGGCTGCAAAGCGGAATTTGGCAAAGAGCCGAATACTCAGGTATGCCCTGTATGCCTTGGATTTCCCGGCTCACTCCCTGTTTTTAATAAGACCGTTTTGGATTATGCTATCAAGGCCGCGCTTGCCTTGAATTGCAAGGTTCAGGAATATACAAAGTTTGACCGGAAGAATTATTTTTACCCGGACCTTCCTAAGAATTATCAAATATCCCAGTACGATTTACCTTTGTCGAAGGAAGGATTCCTGGATATTGATCTGGATGGCAAAAATAAACGTATTGGCATAACGCGGGTGCATATGGAGGAAGACGCCGGTAAACTCATACACCGAGAGAAGGTGAGCCTGGTAGATTTCAACCGCACAGGAATCCCCCTTCTTGAGATAGTCAGCGACCCGCATTTAAATTCACCGCAGGAGGCATACGAATACCTCTCTACTTTGAAAAGTACAATTCAATACCTGGATGTTTCCGACTGCGATATGGAAAAGGGGTCTTTACGCTGCGACGCAAACATTTCTTTAAGAAAGGCAGGCGAAAAAGAATTAGGGAGAAAAACAGAATTAAAGAATATGAATTCATTTAAAGCAGTTAAAGGCGCGCTATCTTTCGAAATACAGCGGCAGGAAGGATTATTAGATGAGGGCAAAAATATAGTTCAGGAAACAAGGCTCTGGGATCCAGGTGCTCAAGAAACCGCACCTATGCGCGCAAAAGAAGGGGCTCAGGACTATCGTTATTTTCCCGAACCGGATCTGCCGCCGCTTATAATCAGCAAAGAGAAAATAGAAGAGATAAGAAAAACCATCCCTGAGTTGCCGAAGCAAAAATTCCTGCGTTTTATAAAAGACTACGGGTTATCTGCTTATGACGCAAAGATACTCGTTGCTTCAAAAAAAGGCGCTGATTTTGCAGAGGAATGCATGAGGGAATATCGCGGCAGCGATAAGAAAATGATTGTAAACTGGCTTATCGGCCCGGTCTCCTCCGAAGCAAATGCGAAGAACTGCGCGATTTCAGATTTAAAAGTAGCTGCAAAGGATTTGATAGAATTAGTTGGTTTCATAGAAAAAGATGAGATCTCTAACCTTTCGGCGAAAGTCGTGCTCACTGAAATGATTAACTCAGGTTTGCCGGCGCTAAAAATAATGAAAGAAAATAATTTAATCCAGATTTCAGATGCGAAGGCGTTGAATGCCATCATTGAAGAAGTTATAAAAGAGAATGAAAAATCTGTAAATGATTTTAAGTCAGGCAAAGAAGCGGCCTTGATGTTTTTGGTGGGGCAGGCGATGAAAAAAAGCGCTGGTAAGGCAAATCCGAAAACAGTCAAGAAAATGATAAAAGGGAGGCTGGCCAATGCGTAAGAAGGTCCTCGCCATTTTAATTTCAGGGTTAGTAATCTTTACATTTGTTTCACTTGCCATTTCGGGAGTAGAAAAAAAGAAAAAAGACGATTTATACCGTCAGGTGGAACTTTTTGCCGATTCTCTGGCAATTGTACAAAATGAATACGTTGAGGAGGCAAAGTCAAAAGACCTGATATATGGCGCATTGAAAGGGATGCTTGCAGCGTTAGACCCTCACAGCCAGTTCATGGACCCTGATACGTATAACGAGTTGAAGGTAGACACCGAAGGAAAGTTCGGAGGTTTAGGAATTGAGATTACCATAAAAGACGGGCTTTTGACCGTAGTGACCCCCATCGAAGATACCCCGGCATGGAAGGCCGGTATAAAAACCAATGACCGGATTGTAAAGATCAATAACGAGATAACGCGCGATATGAGCCTTTCTGAGGCGGTTAAAAAAATGAGGGGTAAGCCGGGAGAGGCAGTAATTCTTACGATATTACGGGAATCTGAGAAAAGGATTTTAGAATTTAAGATTGTGCGCGATATAATTAAGATCAAGGGTATAAAAGAAGCAAGGATTTTAGAAGAGGGCATTGGCTATATTCGGCTGATTGAATTCAGGGAAAATACCCCGCAGGATATAAATATCGTTTTAGACAAACTCATCAAAGAAGGAATGGCCGGGCTCATCCTTGACTTACGCAATAATCCGGGCGGCCTTTTGGATGTGGCGGTAAAAGTAGCTGAGAGGTTTATTGAAAAGGGTAAAATAGTAGTTTATACAAAGGGCAGGCAGCCCTCACAGAACATAGAATTCATTTCCCGCTCCTCTCATCCCCTGCTTAATCTGCCAATGGTGATATTGATTAATGAGGGCTCAGCTTCCGGCAGCGAGATAGTAGCCGGGGCCCTGCAGGATTACAGGCGCGCAATAATATTAGGGACGAAATCTTTCGGAAAGGGCTCAGTGCAGACTGTCATTCCTTTAAGTGACGGTTCGGCATTGAGGCTGACTACCAGTAAATATTTTACTCCTTTGGGAAAAGTAATCCATGGAAAAGGCGTAATGCCCGATATTGTAGTTGAAGACGGAAGGATTGAACTTGCAAAAGCCCCAGAGAAAGCCGAAGTTTCAGAAAATGTATTTGAAGAGATAAAAAGTGCGCAAATTCCGGCGAAGGAAGAAAAGCCTTTTGATTATAAATCTGATAATCAGATTATGCGCGCAGCGGATATATTAAAAGCTGTTAAATTTTACAAGAAATAAAGATTTTAGTGAAAAGATGCTGCGGCTAACTTTTTATAAGCTTGTTATCGGATTCTTGCTCCTTGTAATAATTATTATGGCGGTATTTATTTCTGTGAGCAGGCCAAAAAAAGCCCCACCGGTTCAAATCCCTAAGGTAAAGTGGAAGATTGCCATAGTGATTGATGATTGGGGATACACTTTAAAAAATATGCCGATAATGGATAATATAAAATATCCGCTAACTGCGGCTGTATTGCCTAATCTGCCTTATTCATCAAGAGTTGCAAAAGAATTATATGAACGCGGATTTGAAGTTATCCTACATTTACCCATGGAGCCAAAAGAGAAATATGCCTTGGAAAAGAATACAATTTTAATATCCATGGGCGAAGAAACTATCAAAAAGATTATCGCAGAGGCCTTGTCCAGTGTCAGTTATGCTAAAGGAGTTTCAAATCATCAGGGCTCTCGGGCAACCGAAGACCCCCGGATAATGGAGGTTGTTTTCAGGGAATTGAAAAAGAGGCGCCTGTATTATCTTGACAGTTTTGTAAGCCGTAATTCTGCCTGCACTGATTTGGCGCATAAGATGCATTTGCCGATTGCAAAAAGGGATATTTTCTTGGATAACTTTGAGGATCCGGTTTATATAAAACTCCAGATGAAAAAACTTAAAAATAAGGCCAGGATGCATGGTGAAGCTATAGGCATAGGCCATGACCGCAAAAATACTTTAAAAGTGATAAGCGAGGTAATGCCGCAGCTTGAAAAAGAAGGGTATAGGTTTGTATTTTTATCGGAGCTTGAGAGATGAACGTACTGGGCATAGAGACATCATGCGATGAAACTTCTGTGTCCATAGTCAGGGATGGGAAAGAGGTTCTTTCTAACACAGTCAGCTCAAGCGAAAAGTTTCACAAAATATACGGCGGAATTGTTCCGGAGATTGCTTCGCGTATGCAGCTTGAGGCAATAACAGCTGTTAGCGATTTGGCGATAAAAGAAGGCGCGATAATGCTGAAAGATATAGACTTGATAAGTGTTACCAGCGGGCCCGGGCTTTTCGGTTCTTTGTTAACAGGAATATCATTTGCTAAAGCCCTAAGCGCCAGTTTACATATTCCGCTTTTAGGAGTGAATCACATCCATAGCCACATCTATGCCAATTTTTTAAATGGGGCTGGAGTAAAACTTCCGTTTGTGGCATTAGTAGTCTCAGGAGGGCACACAAGTTTATTTTATGTGATGGACTTTGATAAAATAGAAATACTCGGAGAAACTCAGGATGATGCCTGCGGAGAGGCATTCGATAAGGTAGCAAAAATTTTAGGGCTAGGTTATCCCGGAGGGCCGCATATAGAAAAAATGGCCCTGCGAGGCAACCCCGAAAAATTTAAATTCCGATGTTCGGGGACAAAAAGGCCGCTTGATTTCAGCTTCAGCGGAATAAAGACAGGGGTGTTATATTATCTTAGAGATACGGGAAGCGGGATACGGGGTCGGGGATCCGTTATCCGTTACCCGCTACCCTTAGTTAAAGACATCGCTGCTTCTTTTCAAGAAACGGTCATAGATGTGCTTATTCGGAAATCATTTCATGCATGTAAAGCAAAAAAGGTAAACCGCCTGGTTGTGGGTGGAGGAGTGGCCGCAAATAATAGAATGAGGGGATGTTTTTTTGAAGCGGCGAAAGATTCCGGTTTTAAGTGTTGGTTTCCAGCAAAAGAACTTTGTACGGATAATGCGGCGATGGTCGCGGGGTTTGGCTATCAATTATTTAAAAAAGGTAAAATTTCTGGTTTAGATTTATCCCCCTTCGCATAAGACCACGTGTATGTATGTGTATGTCCGCCACAATACGTGGAGGATCCGCCATGAATTATGGCTGAAATGCGAAGAAAGAGCTGCTTCGGGGGATGTCACTGGATGGGCAAGCCCGTGGGGGTGCCCCATCTGCTCAATTAAATTAAGTCAAGGGAGGTGATCGATATGCTTAGCGACGCTCAGATTATCTTTCGTTTAATTTTAAGCGTATTCTTAAGCGGATTAATAGGCCTTGAGCGCCAAATGCATAAGCGCACAGCAGGCCTGCGCACCCACATATTAGTATCTATGGGTTCCTGTCTTATCATGTTGACATCCTTCTATGTTTTTGATATATATAAAGATAAAGCTTCCATAGACCCTGCGCGGATAGCAGCCGGAGTAATCACGGGTATAGGTTTCTTAGGGGCGGGCGCAATTATCAGGGACAGAGCAGAAGTAAAAGGTTTGACTACGGCGGCCAGTCTTTGGGTTGTTGCAGGCATAGGTTTAGCTGTGGGGTGCGGTTTTAGCAAGGCAGCTATATATTCAACTGTATTAACACTAATAATCCTTTTCCTTTTAAGGCGGCTGGAAAGCATTATATTTTTTGAAGATAAGGATACGCGCAGATAACTTACGTCGTAACGAGCGTAAGCGAGTACTCCGTAAGTTATGCGGTTGAACCTATCCTTGATACGAAACGACGACATTTGAATTTGAATCTTACGTATCAAGGATTAATTCACACATTGACTTACTCATACTGGCGTATTCGTAAGTCAAGTGTTCATTAAGGAGGTGTGGCATGGCCTTTAAAAAGAAGGTTGAGGAAAAGATTCTTGACGTCGATGCTTCCATGCAGGGGAGCCTCATTTTTAAGGACCCGGTAAACTTGCGCATCAACGGAAAATTCGAAGGTAATTTAGAAACCAAGGGCAATTTGACAGTTGGTTCAACTGCCGTGATATCCGCTGATATCATAGGTGATAATATTATAGTCGGCGGAAAAGTCAAGGGAAGGATTACCGCTAAGGAAAGGCTGACGCTTTTGCCTTCGGCAGTTGTAGAGGGGTCGATTTATCCTGCGAGATTAAATATTGCTGAAGGAGCTATCCTTGAAGGCAATTGCTATATGCTCCATGATTTTTTAAATGCCGAAGAACTTGCACGCTATCTTGAGGTTGACTTAAATTCTATTATGGAATGGGCTAATTCTGGGAAGATGCCCGGTCAAAAGGAAGGTAGCGACTGGAGATTTGAGAGGAAGGCGATTGATTCCTGGGTTGCGTCGGGTAAGATCGAAAGATAAAACAACCCATGGCTGAAGAAAAACTTTTGACGGTAAGGGAAGTAGCTTCATTATTGGGGGTATCGGAAAAAGAAGTGGTTGATTTAGCTGAAAGCGGCGCTATTCCGGCGTACAAAGTCGGCGGTGTATACTTAAGGTTTAAAAGGGAGCAGGTTAAGAATTTAAGAAAGTACAGCCGCGCTCCGGCTGCTAAGGTTGTGGCTAAGCAAAAAGCTTCATTTAAGGACCGGGTTAGTGACTTTTTCTATTTCAACGATTTTTATATATTGGCAGGGATGTTGATAATTTTGCTTTTGTTAATCATATTCCAGGGAAATTAAGATAATGGTTTTAAAATCTAAGTTTTGCGACTTAGGGTTTGCCAAAGTCGATATAGATAGAAAAAAACGAAGGGGCTTTGCAGAAGCAATATATTCTCCCGGAAAATCTAGGGAGCACTTAAAGAAGATATCCCGGGAATTAATTAAAAATAAACAGGATTTACTTTTAACTAGGTTAGATAAAAATACCTTTTCTTACCTAAAGAAATCAATCCCCGGATTAAAATACAATCCAAAAGCACGATTGGGATTCCTCATACAAAATGGAAGGGTTGTCGGCAAGGGCGTATCATTGGTGATTTGCGCGGGGACATCTGACATACCTGTGGCTGAGGAAGCAGCCGCTGTCCTTGAAGTAATGGGGAATAAAGTGGTCAGGCTTTTTGACGTAGGAGTGGCAGGGGTTCATCGCATAATGCAAAAAATTGAGGTTTTAAAGAAAGCAAAGGTGATTGTGGTAGTCGCCGGCATGGAGGGGGCATTGGCAAGTTTAGTGAGCGGGCTAGTCAGTTGTCCGGTTATTGCCGTTCCGACCAGCTGCGGTTACGGCGCTAATTTTGGCGGGCTCTCGGCGCTATTAACCATGTTAAATAGTTGTTCTCCGGGGGTAGCAGTGGTAAATATCGATAATGGTTTTGGCGCGGGATATTTCGCGAGCCTTGTTAACCGGCCATAAGTTGTAAGCGGCTTAACCCTTGGGCCATAAGTTAAGAGCTATGAAGATAAATTTAAAAGAGGCAATAAAATTCCACGGCCATCTAGGGCCGTATCTTGTTTTGGGGCTTTTAGCGGGAGAAACAGCCCTTAAAA
Source organism: Omnitrophica bacterium GWA2_41_15 (assembly GCA_919902445.1). Classification (GTDB taxonomy): domain Bacteria; phylum Omnitrophota; class Gorgyraeia; order Gygaellales; family Profunditerraquicolaceae; genus CAKKQZ01. The sequence goes on from CAKKQZ010000011.1 coordinate 41,747, forward strand.
AATTAAAGTCAAAAAAATATTTCGGATTAAAGGTCAGTGTGTGGGGAGCAAATAAAAAGCCGAAATCCTGCCTCGTAGATGGTTTGCAATTATCTACAGGCGCAACCTACGGAAAAGGAAATATCCATAAATATAATAGCAGGATAATTAAGATTTTATTTTTCGATAAGAACCGTAACAGGAGGCTAACTATTGCGTTAAAAAAAGATTTGATTTTTAAATTGAATACTTTAAAAGGACATAGGGACTCTGAGGCCTTTGCCAAAAAACTCTATAACCTAAAGCCTTTAAAAGTTTTTGACTTACAATCCATAACTTAAAACTTACTACTGGAGAAAAAACATGGCGCTTTCAGGATTGGATATTTACAAATTATTGCCCAAGACAAACTGCCGGGAATGCGGGTTCCCTACCTGCCTTGCCTTTGCCATGCAGCTTGCAAAAAAGGCAATAAGTATTGATAAATGCCCGTACCTTAGCCAGGAGGCAAAAAAGGTTTTAGAGGCATCAAGCCAGCCGCCTATAAAATTGGTGACGGTCGGCGTGGGTGACTCGAGGTTAGAATTCGGTAATGAGACAGTGATGTTTCGCCATGAAGAAAAATTTTTTCATCCCTGCGGAATAGGTTTTATTATCGAAGATAATTTAAGCGACTCTGAGATTTCGCGAAAGCTCGAGAGGATAAATAAGTTAAAGTTTGAACGCGTAGGACAGAAGATAGAGGTGAATCTTGTGGCGGTCAGGCAAACCAATGACGGGCAAAGGTTCGTTGACGCGGTGCAGTTAGTTTCAAGCGGCACTTCCTTAGGCCTGGTATTAATGAGCGATGAACCGGAGGCTCTAAAATCAGCATTAGAAATTACAAGAACAAAAAGGCCGTTAATTTACCATGCCACAAAAAATAATTTAGCAGCAGTTGCGCAGGTGGCCAAGGAATTTAATCTGCCGCTAGTTGTTTCTGGCCCTGATTTAGATACTCTCTCAAACCTGACAAAAGAGTTGAATAGCCTGGGCGTTGCCGAGTTAGTTTTAGAGACAGAGAAAAAAAACGTTGCGGATAAAATCTGGGATTTAACCCAAATACGAAGGCAGGCATTAAGGAAGTCAAATCGGGCTTTGGGTTATCCTGTTTTGGTTTTAGTGGAAAATTCCGATCCTTACGAAGAGGCTGTCGAGGCCGCGACTTTTATTGCAAAGTACGCGAGTATGCTTTTGATGAAAGGGACTGAATCCTGGCAGGTTTTATCGCTTTTAACTTTAAGGCAGAATATTTACACTGACCCGCAGAAACCCTTACAGATGGAGGCAAAGCTTTATGCTATTGGACAGGTAACCGATAAATCTCCTGTGCTGGTTACAACTAATTTTTCTTTAAGCTACTACACTGTTTTAGGGGAAGTGGAGGCAAGTAAGATTCCAGCTTACATAGTTAGCGTAGATACAGAAGGTATGTCCGTATTGACTGCGTGGGCTGCTGAAAAGTTTACTCCGGATAAGATCACGGAGAATTTGGAAAAGTGCGAAGTAGCAAAGGCGGTTTCGCATAAACGGTTGATTATTCCCGGTTATGTTGCGGTTATGAGCGGCGATTTAGAAGAGAAATCCGGTTGGCAGGTCACTGTCGGGCCAAAAGAGGCTGCCGGGATACCCAGCTTCTTAAAGAATTTACAGTAGGAATTTCATAACGAAGAAAGTTCCTTTACAGCTTATCGCGGGATAGCTTTCGTCAAAGCTACAGGGACTGTCCCCGTCAAAGCTATTGGTTGTATAACCAGAGGGACTGTCCCTGAACAGATTTAATGAAAACTGTCCCGACCAAATAAACAATGGAAAAATTCAAGATTAAATTTTATCCGGACAATAAGACAATCGAGGTTGAAAAGAGCAAGACTATTCTTTCAGCTGCGATATCCGCCGGGGTCTATATAAATTCCAGTTGCGGCGGCGACGGCGTTTGCGGAAGGTGTAAGGTGATTGTCAAGAAGGGTGAGGTTCTTACCCATCCCACCGGAAGAATAAGCCTGGATGAGAGGGCGCATGGAGTATATTTATCCTGCCTGACTACTGCGCAAAGCGATTTAGAGGTTGAAGTTCCTCCTGAGTCAAGATTGGATTTTGAGAAGTTATCTGCGCAGGAACTGGAGTTACGCCTTAAGGGGCTATACGAGGAATCCGAAGAAGTAGAGGAAGTGGTGCCTGTTAAGCCTGAAGAGATTTTTACCCACTCTCCTTTATCTACAAAATTATATTTGGAATTGCCAAAGCCCACCTTAAAAGATAATATCAGTGACCTTGAGCGGCTATACCGGGAAATAAGGCGTTTAAGCGATGTTCCCATTATGCAGGCAGGGCTTGCCAATATTAGAAAACTGGGAGAGTTGCTGCGTGATTCTGATTGGAAAGTCACTGTTACTTTAGGAAAAAGAAATGAAACTGTTGAGATTGTTTTGGTTGAGCCGGGAGATACTCAAGCTAAAAATTTTGGCATGGCCTTTGATATAGGCACTACTACGATATCCGGGCAACTCGTGGATTTAAATAATAAAATGGTCTTGGGCACAAGGGCAACATATAATAAACAGGCAAGTTTCGGCAGCGACGTAATCACTCGTATAATCTATGCTCAGGAGGAGGACGGTTTAGAAAAACTGCATCACGCGGTTATTGACACTATGAACCATATGATTCAGGATTTAATCCAGGAGTATAACGTTGATCTTAATGACGTAAACTGCTGTTTGTGCGCGGGAAATACTACTATGGCGCATCTTTTGCTTCGGGTCGACCCCACCTATATCAGAAGGGAGCCGTATGTTCCTACGGCAAATTTTGTGCCTGTTATACGCGCTGCAGAAGCAGGCATAAAGATAAATCCCCGCGGGCTTTTATCATGTGTTCCCGGAGTTTCCAGTTATGTGGGAGGAGATACTACCTCAGGAGTTTTATCGAGCGGCCAATATAAAGAAGGAGATTTAAGCATACTGATAGATGTCGGCACTAACGGAGAAATTGTACTTGGTAGTAAAGACTTCTTGGTAAGTTGCGCCGCTTCAGCAGGGCCTGCATTTGAAGGCAGCGGCGTTACCTGCGGCATGCGCTCGAGTAAAGGAGCGATACAAAAAGTAAAAATAGACCCTAAGGATTTTGATGTGGTATGCGATACTATCGGTGGGGCCCCAGCGCGCGGCATATGCGGTTCAGGTTATATTGATATCATCGCAGGGATGCTGAAAGTCGGTATTATCGATAAAAGCGGCAAGATTATAGCAGAAAATAAAAAACGTATCCGCGATAGCGACTTGGGGCGCGAATTTGTGCTTTATTTTAAAGAGCAGGCAGATTCAACGAGCGATATAGTCGTCAATGAGGCGGATATCGAAAATTTAAAACGCGCCAAAGGCGCAATTTATGCCGCGACTTCTATTTTAGTAAAGCACATGGGCCTTGATTTTGCTTCGATAAAGAAATTCTTTATTGCCGGCGGATTCGGGACTTACCTTGATATTGAGAACGCTGTGCGCATCGGTTTATTGCCTGATTTAGAAAGGCAGAAATTTTCCTTTATCGGAAATAGTTCTCTGGCAGGCGCCAGGCAAATGCTTTTATCCTTTGAGGCAACAAAGATTGCTGAAACAATTGCTAAAAAGATCACTTATTTTGAGCTTTCGGTAGACCCGGGCTACATGGATGAGTATATGGCGGCGCTTTTTTTCCCGCATACGGATTTGGAAAAATTCCCTTCATTAAAAGCTTGAACAAGATAAGCACTGCACACAGGGACAGCCTTAAAACAGTTACGGGACACCTTCCATCAAAGCAATAAAAACAATAGCTCAATGGAAAGTGTCCCGCCGATGAACAGGAGACTGTCCCTCAATAATATAAGGGTTGCGGTGATAGATAAGTGAGGCCATAACTTATGGAGGCGTTTAGCCGACATAAGTTATCTGGCCGAACTTATCCCGTTAGAAATTTTGCGTATTAATTATTGTCAATCTGGTATTTCTAACGGGATTAATTCACACATTGACTTACTCATACTGGCGTATTCGTAAGTCAAGTGTTCATTAAGGGGTTGATATGGAATTGGCATTGGAGAAGTGGTCAGGGAGCGTTGCAGAGGTTTCTGTTGGTGCCACTAAAGATGAGGGGGGCACGCGTGCAAAGTCGATTAAGATAGGGGGGCATAAAACTCTGCCTCTTTTATTTAAAGAGAGCGCAATCCCTAATAGGCCGGTGGTAGCCTTTGAGGTCTGGGATATTGCGCCGACTGAATGGCCGGAAGAATTAATTAAGTCATATGGCGATAAATTAAAAGACCCTGTTGCCTGGGCTGATTTTTGCGTGAAAGAATATAAGGCGCAGGTTTTGTGCATAAAGCTTCAGGGATCGCATCCTGATTTTGGGAATAAAACCCCTGATGAGGAAGCAAAGCTAATAGGCAAAATATTAAAGAGAGTGGATGTCCCTTTGGTAATATTAGGGAGCGGAGACGACTCAAAAGATAATTTGGTTTTGCCTGCAGCAAGCGAAGCGGCAAAGGGTGAGCGCGCCCTGGTAGGAGACGCGGTTCAGGACAATTATAAGACGCTTGTTGCCGCGGTCCTTGCCGATGGACATAATATTATCGCCGAGTCTCCGATAGATATAAATATTGCCAAGCAGTTAAATATATTGATTTCAGATATGGGCCTATCTTTAGAGCGTATTGTTATTAATCCGACTATCGGGGCTTTGGGGTATGGTTTGGAATATGCTTATTCTATTATGGAGCGCGCTCGCCTAGCCGCATTATCAGGGGATAAAACAGTAGCCAATCCTTTTGTATGTTTTGTGGGGCATGAAGCCTGGAGGGCAAAAGAGGCAAAGGCGAAAATAGCGGAATTTCCCTCATGGGGCCCTGAGCCTGAACGCGGCATAATCTGGGAGGTGATCACAGCGGCCGCATTGATACAGTCAGGAGGAGACCTTTTGATTATGCGCCATCCTAAAGCGGTTGAAAAGGTAAATAAATATATAGATGAATTATTTAGGGACGCTTCTCAAGTCAGCTATAAGGTGTCCCCTTAAATGGGGACAGTTTATATTCAACTTAAGAAACGTCCCTAATTGGAGGTGAGGTTTGTTTATTATAGGTGAATTGATCAACGGGATGTATGCAAATATTGGCAAAGCAATCAGAGAAAAAAATAAAGCGGAAATTCAAAAGTGCGCCCTGGAGCAGATAAAGTGTGGGGCAGACGCCTTGGATGTTAACTGCGGCCCCGCTTCAAAAGAGCCGATTACTGATATTCAGTGGTTGGTCGAAGCAATTCAGGAGGTAACCGATGTGCCGATATCTTTGGACTCCAGTAAGCCACAGGTCATTGAGTCTGGGCTCAAGGCAGCAAGGAATAAAGTAATTATTAATTCTGTAACCGCAGACCCTGACAAATTGGATATATTGGTACCTATGGCAAAGCAGCATAATGCTAAACTCATTGCTTTGACTATAAGCGCAAAGGGCATTCCTAAAGATAAGGATCAGCGTTTGGAATTGGCTGCTACTATTGTAGCGGACTGTATTGATAAGGGCTTTCCCGTTGAGGATTTGTTCCTTGACCCTATAGTGCTTCCGCTGAATGTTGCACAGGCGCAGATGAAGGATATTTTAGAATCCATACATGAATTTAAAATTATTTCTGACCCTAGCCCAAAGACGATTGTTGGTTTAAGTAATGTCTCACAGGGGACAAATGCCAGAAGCTTAGTTAACCGCACCTTTTTGACCATGGCAGCGGCATATGGACTTGATGCCGCAATATTGGACCCTTTAGATAAGGATTTAATGGACGCGCAGATTACCGCCGAGTTAATCTTAAATAAACATATCTACTGCGATTCGTTTCTCTACGCTTATAGAAAGAAATAATTGGCAAACGGAAAAGTATTCAGGAATATCTTAAGGGTTAACGGTTTTAGAAAAAGCGTAAAAATTGCGGCTAAGGGCATTGTTTACCTGTTTTTATACCATCGCAATATGCGGTTAATCTTTGTTGCGGGTTTACTTGCTTTTATTTTGGGCCTAACTTTTAAGCTTAGTGCTGTAGAATTAGTTGCCTTATGCGTTACTATAACACTGGTATTCATGGCGGAAATATTTAATACGGCAATCGAACTTATGATGAATGCAATCACTGATAAATACCATACTAAGGTAAAATTAGTTAAAGATATTGCAGCGGCAGTAGTGATACTTACGATTTTAAATTCTCTGGTAGTCGGTTATATTCTTTTTGTCAGAAAATTGTTTTAAGATCTGGCGGCGTAGCTCAGCCTGATAGAGCAGTCGGCTCATACCCGATAGGTCACTGGTTTAAATCCAGTCGCCGCCACCAGCCATTTTAAGATTACTAATTTACCCAAGGCACATCTGGTGAAAGCTCATGCCCACAATTAAATTCAAGGACACTATAAAGAAATATAATCTTATAAATAAAGGAGACAGGATTGTAATCGGCGTTTCTGGCGGCCCGGATTCCGTCTGCCTTGTTTATTTGCTCGATGGATTGAAAAAGGAATTTAAGGCTATGCTTACAATCGCGCATTTAGACCATATGTTGAGAAAAGATTCCAGTAAGGACAGGGAATTTGTGGAAAAATTGGGAAAAAAATTAGAAATTAAAGTTATAAGCTCTAAGATTAATGTTAAAAAATTGGCTAAATTCGGCTCCCTTGAAGAAATTGCCAGAAACGCGCGTTTTGGGTTTTTATTCAAAGTTGCGCGGGATGTGAAGGCAAAAAAAATAGCCTTAGGGCATAATTTTGACGACCAGGCAGAGACCGTATTAATGCGCATCATAAGAGGCAGCGGCTTAAGCGGCCTTTCAGGGATACTGCCCAAGAGAAATATCTCAGGCTTTGAAATTATCCGTCCGCTTATAGAGGTTAAAAGGAGGCAAATAGAGGCGTACTTAAAGAGAAAAAAAATCAAGGCCCGAACCGATGTTTCCAATAAGCAGGATTTATTTTTTAGGAATAAAATAAGGAATAAATTGTTGCCCCTGCTGGAGAGGGATTATAATAAAAATATCAGAGAGGTGCTGGCGAATATGGCACAAAATACAGGGAGCGATTATGATTATTTACAGCAAGCGGCAAAGCGTTCAATGAGGGGCGCAAAGGCAAAACTTAATCTCGATAGGCTAAGAGAGCTGCACCCTGCAATTCAGCGTTTAATCCTTAGGCGCGCATTTGCAACTATTAAAGGGGATACCAGGGGGATTACCTTTAAACATATAAGAGAAATAGAAGATTTGATTTTAAACAGGCCTAAAAATTCAGTGGTTGACCTGCCTAAAGGCATATCTGTAGTAAAGAAAAAACACCTCATTTTTTACCGCAGAGATTTTCAATAACTACTTGATTTTTAAGGTAGTTAAATATATAATAAATAATAAATAGGGACAGCGACTATTTTTTCTGCGTATATTTACCTGAAAAAATAGTCGCTGTCCCTAAGAAAAGAAAGGTTGCGAAATGGCAAATAACCGTAAGCAAAAGATGAACAATATACTCAGGCGCTCTCCCTTCGGCTGGATATTGGCGATAATAATATTCTTCCTCTTGATTAACTCTTTAAATATTCCTATAACCGGCGTGCCTAAGGAGCTGTCTTATAGCGAGTTTTACCAGGTCCTAAAGAATGGCCCTGAAAAAATTAAGTCCGTAACCAAGGTTGAGTCTATCTTGCAAGGTGAATTTGCAGATGGTTCCAAATTCTTTGTCAATATTCCCGATAATGACCCTGAACTACTTAGCGCCATGCGCCAGAACCTTAAACATTTTGATGTTAAACCGCCACGCACTTTCTGGATAAGCCTGCTTTTTAATTTAGGCCCTATTATGCTTCTGATTTTTTTCTGGTGGATGATGGCTGCGCGCGGCGAGCAGCTGGGAAACAGGATTATGGGTTTTGGCAAGGTGCGCCCTAAGATTCAAAGCGAAAGGGAGAAGGCAACCTTTAATGATGTTGCCGGGGTTGACGAGGCCAAAGAAGAACTAAAAGAGGTAATCGATTTTTTAAGCGACCCGAAAAAATTCCAGAAGTTAGGCGGGAAGATTCCGAAAGGAGTTTTGCTTGTCGGCCCTCCCGGTTGCGGTAAAACGCTTATTGCAAGGGCCGTTGCCGGAGAAGCGGGGGTGCCTTTTTTTAGCATATCAGGGTCGGATTTTGTTGAGATGTTTGTTGGCGTTGGGGCAAGCCGCGTCCGTGATTTATTTGAACAGGGCAGGCGCGCCGCAAAAGTATCCGGTAAAGGGTCAATAATTTTTATTGACGAAATAGACGCGGTCGGCCGCTTGCGTTTTTCCGGAATTGGCGGAGGCCATGATGAACGAGAGCAGACGCTGAATGCGTTGCTTGTGGAGATGGATGGTTTTGATACTGCCCAGGGGATTATATTGATTGCCGCAACCAACAGGCCCGATACTTTAGATCCGGCCCTTCTTCGGCCGGGAAGGTTTGACCGGACTATTATTGTAAATTTACCCGATATCAAAGGAAGAGAGGAGATACTTAAGGTCCATACCAGAAAGATTAAACTTGCGCCTTCAGCAGACCTTAAAGCTGTTGCCTCTTCTACTCCGGGTTTTTCCGGAGCTGACCTTGCTAATCTTTGCAATGAGGCTGCGCTTCTTGGGGCAAGGGCCAATAAAGAGGCAGTGGACGAAGTAGATTTTGATAAATCAGTTGAGAGAGTACTTATGGGCCCGGAAAAAAAGAGCCACATTATGTCTAAAAAGGAAAAAGATATTACATCTTTACATGAATCAGGCCATGCGCTCCTTTCTTTGCTTTTACCCGAGATAGACCCGCTTAAAAAAGTATCCATTATTCCAAGGGGCCTGGCAGGCGGTTATACTTTTACCGCTCCGATAGAGGACAGGCATTATTTAGGCAAAAAAGAGCTTTTTGCAAGGATTATGGTAATGCTCGGCGGCCGCGTATCAGAAGAGATTAATCTGGATGATATCACCACAGGTGCTCAGGATGACCTGGAAAAGGCAACGCAGATTGCCCGGCATATGGTCACGCACTTCGGGATGTCCGAAAAGCTCGGACATATGACATTGGGCAGGCGCGAAGGGCTTTTGTTTCTCGGACGCGACATTATGGAGGAAAAGAATTACAGCGATGAAACCGCGCGGCTCATAGATGAAGAAGTTAAAAGAATAGTGGATGAGGCCTACCTTAAAGCAAAGGCACTATTGCAGCAGAATATCGATAAATTAAAGCTCCTCTCAAACACTTTACTGGAAAAGGAAGTGTTAAGCGGAGAAGAAGTAAAACGTTTATTGGCAATGGAAAAAGCCGACCTCACCTAAACCCCTTAGAAATGCGCGTACTCCAAACAGACCGCCCCGAATATATTAAACAAATAATGCAGGATATAAAAGTTGACCCCTATGGCATTGAGATCATGTATCCCAAAGCCATGCATTATCTTATCCGCATGAACTCAGTTTCAAATATCGCGGCAAACATACTCAAACAAGAGATGCTCTCTTTAGGTGGCGATGTGGCGGTAGCCAGAGGCGCGCTCACCGGCAAGGTGAATAAAACAGATTGCCTTGTAATGGGAAATCTTTCTCAGTTTAGCTTATTAAGTGAGAAGTTAAGCAGGCAGCCTTTCGGGTTAAATAGATTATCCGTAGAGCTTTCTTGTGTATTAAGCAATTATCAAAAAGAGAAGTTTGTCTTGGATTTGGGTAGGTATAAATTAAAGCTCGGTAACGGTACGCATATTATGGGAGTTTTAAACCTTACGCCCGATTCTTTTAGCGGCGACGGGCTTTATGGCAGAAAAACAGAAGAGATAATCGAGCATGCGCAAAGGCTAGCGAGCGACGGAGCTGATATCCTGGATATCGGGGGAGAATCGAGTAGGCCCGGAGCCGTTGTAGTTCAAGAAAAAGAAGAATTAAAAAGGGTAATCCCTGTAATAAAATTACTTGTGAAAAAAGTAAAGGTGCCTATATCCATAGATACTTATAAACCGCAAGTAGCTAGGGCAGCATTGGATAGCGGTGCCCTCATTGTAAATGATATATCGGGATTAAGAAATCCAAGGATGGGGAGAATAGTTGCGCAATATAGGGCCGCTGTTGTAATCATGCATAGGAAAGGAAATACTCTGTCGATGCAGAAGAACCCCCGGTATGAATCTCTAATAGACGAAATACTGCAGTATCTTGAAAAGGCAATCAACAGGGGAGTTGAAGCAGGGATTGATAAAGATAAGATTATAGTTGACCCAGGAATAGGTTTCGGAAAAACTACAGAGCACAACCTTGAAATATTACAAAACCTTAGTGATTTTAAAGCGCTCGGCAGGCCTATATTAGTAGGCACTTCAAGAAAATCTTTTATAGGCAAAATCTTAAATGCCAAACCACGGGAAAGGATTTTTGGAACAGTATCCAGCTGCGTATTGGCGGTGAAAAACGGTGCCAAAATAATCCGCACGCATGATTGCCTAGAGATTAAACAGGCATTAAGGGTATTAGATGAGGTGCGCTAAGGGCAGGGTAAATAGATAGAGATGGGCGAGTTGAGCATGCTAATAACCTGGAAACCGATAATTGAAATACTGATACTTTGGTTTGTGATCTATCACATTATGCTCTTCTTTGAAGGAACGCGCGCTATTTCTGTATTAAGGGGGATTGTAATTGTCCTAGTCGCATTCTTTTTATTTGAAAAACTAAACCTACAGGTGTTAAACTGGTTGTTTACAAAATTATTCGGCATATCAATCATAGCTATTTTGATAATCTTTCATCCTGAAATAAGGCAGGGATTAGCGCGGCTTGGCCAGAGGCATCTTTTTTCTCCCGCTTTAAGGGAGGAAGAACTGGACTATATGCTACGAGAAATAGGCATTGCGGCGGATAGCCTCTCCAGGAATAAAATCGGGGCCCTTATTGCCATTGAGAAGAATGATCCGTTATCCGGCTATATTGAAAGCGGAGTTAGTGTTGATGCGCGCGTTAGCGCGGAATTAATCGAAGCGATATTTACTCCGAATAATCCGCTTCATGACGGAGGTTTGATTATTCAGCAGGGAAGAATCGCTGCAGCCGGATGTTTATTTCCGCTTTCAGAGAATAAAGAATTAAACCGTATATTCGGCACAAGGCATAGGGCAGCTTTAGGTTTAAGTGAAGAAACCGATGCCGTAGTAATCATTATTTCCGAAGAAAGGCAGGATATATCCTTAGTTTACAGGAATAGGTTATATAAAGATTTAAGCAGAGAAGATATGCTCCTTAAGATAAAAGAGGTTATAAAACTTACAAAAGAGAATGATTAAAGAAAAAGCCAGTATTGTTTACAGGGTTAGGCATTTGTTTATTTATCATCCCTGGCTAAAAATCCTCGCTTTAATACTGGCGATTATAGTATGGCATTATGCCAGTGATGAGATAAGCAGGTTTAACTAATTCGCGCAGATAACTTACTCGCACTGTCGTGTTCGTAAGTTATGCGCTCATTAAATATGCCGAAATTAGGGGTAAACATAGACCATGTTGCCACTTTAAGGCAGGTTCGCCAGGGGATAGAGCCGGAGCCGGTATTGGCTGCATTAATCTGCGAGGCATCAGGCGCTGACGGGATAGTGGTGCATTTAAGGGAGGACCGCCGCCACGTTCAGGATAACGACGTTTATATTTTAAAAAAGTGCGTGAAGACAAAATTAAATCTAGAGATGTCTGTTGTTCCTGAGATTGTAAGGATAGCCTGCAAAGTAAAACCGGATCAGGCAACATTGGTGCCTGAGCGAAGGCAGGAATTAACTACAGAGGGTGGTTTGGATGTAGCTGCTAATTTCAAGAGAGTAAAACAGGCAGTAGAAAGATTGCACGAAAGCGGAATAAGGGTGAGTTTATTTATTGATCCCGATGAAAAACAGATAGATGCATCAAAAAAGTCCGGGGTTGGGATGATAGAATTGCATACCGGACGCTACGGCGATGCTAAAGGTAAGAAAAAGCAGGATAAATATTTTAAAGAACTTCAAAATGCAGCCGCCTTTGCTATAAACAAAGGCTTGATTGTAAACGCCGGGCATGGGTTGGATTATTATAATGTGGCGAGGGTTGCGAGAATCAAAGGTATAGAGGAATTGAATATCGGTTATTCCATTGTCTGCCGCGCTGTATTAGTAGGTTTAAGCAGGGCAGTAAAAGAGATGAAGGAATTGATTAGCACTGCAGTAGGGACTGTCCCCGTCAGAGCTAAGGCTACGCCTCGCAAGAGGGACTGTCTCTACTAAGCGAGATAAGGATAGAAGGACTAATTACGCCAAAGAGATGTCGATATGATTTTGGGTACAGGTGTAGATATTACTGAGGTCAGGCGCCTTAAACAGGCCGTAGAAAAATGGGGGAAGGATTTTTTAAACAGGATATTTACAAAAGAAGAGCTGGAGAACGCTAAGACGCGCGGAAGCCTTTATCAGCATTTAGCCGGAAGGTTCGCAGCTAAAGAAGCGGTGTTTAAGGCAGTAGGGGATAAGAATTTAACCTGGAAGGATGTGCAGATTTTGAATGATAAAGAGGGAAAACCTCTTTGTGTCCTTTTAAATGGTAAAGGTAAGAGGCTGGACGTACATATATCCATTTCCCATGTGAAAACCTATGCGGTTGCCAACGCAATTATTACGCAGAAGCCCTGATGCGCATAAGGGGGACTTCGGGCATATTCTTATGCTGGCTGGTTCGGCAAGATTTTCCGGGGCAGCGGTTTTATGCGCTCAAGCGGCATATCGTTGCGGCGCAGGGTTAGTTACTCTGGGTATACCCAAAAGCTTAAATACAGCAATAATAAAAATAAAGCCCAAAGAGGCAATGACCCTGCCGTTACCGGAAACCAAAGAGGGCACTTTAAGTTCAGGCGCTTTTAAACAAGTAAAATATTTTTCTAAAAATATAGATGTTGTAGTGATAGGGCCGGGGCTTACGCAGAATAAATCAACTCAGGCGTTCGCAAGAAAAGTTATTTCCGGAATAAATAAACCGATGGTGATAGATGCCGATGGCTTAAATGCTTTAGCTGGCCACTTAAAGATTTTACGCACACCGCACAGCGCAGTCCGCACACGCGTATTGACTCCGCATCCCGGAGAAATGTCCAGGCTATTAGGGGTAAGTGTAAAAAAGGCTCAAAGCAGCAGGAAAGAAACCGCCATCAATTTTGCTAAAGATTATAAAGTAACCTTGGCACTTAAAGGCCATAATACAGTAGTTGCGGATTACAATGGCAGCCTATATGTAAATAAAACAGGAAATCCCGGAATGGCGACAGCCGGAAGCGGGGATGTTTTAACCGGTATAATTGCGGCATTCCTTGGGCAGGGCCTTGACGCTTTTAGCGCGGCGAAGTTTGCGGTTTATCTGCACGGATTAGCAGGGGATTTGGCAGCTAAAGAAAAAACTCAAACTAGCTTGATTGCTTCTGATATAATAGATAAGATACCGAAGGCGATAAAGAGGTGTAGTTAAATGGCTATTACAAAACAAAAAGGGGATATTGCAGAGGCTTTTATTGTTTATTCACTCAAGCAAAATGGATTTAATGTTCTTTTGCCTTGGGGGGAAGATAATAGGTATGATCTTGTCAGCGAAAAGAACGGAGTCTTTAAGCGCATTCAAGTTAAGTATGCCACGCCTAAAGATGGCACAGTCGAAGTAAGAATGAGAAGTTGTAATAATTACAATATTATACATTACTCGCCAAAGGATATAGATATCATTGCTGTATTTTCTCCCAAAGAAAATAAAGTATATTTTGTTCCCTTAAATGGTTTTAAGAATAAAAGTACATGTAAATTGCGAATATCGCCAACAAAAAACAAACAAAAGAAACTTGTAATCATGGCTTCTAAATATGAATCTAGATTCGATCTGCTTGAAAAATAATTTTGCTGGCGTAGCTCAGTTGGTAGAGCTCCTCACTTGTAATGAGGAGGTCGCCCGTTCAATTCGGGTCGCCAGCTTTGATATAATTAATATTGGGGCAGGTACCCAAGCGGCCAAAGGGGACAGACTGTAAATCTGTTGCACTTGTGCTTCAGAGGTTCGAATCCTCTCCTGCCCACCAGCTTTTGTTTTACGAAAGCAAGGCAAAAGCGTAGTCCCGAGCGGCATTGATTTAATTGAAACCGCGAGGGAACAAAGATTAACTTGTGGTACGACGCGGGTGTAGTTCAATGGTAGAACAATAGCCTTCCAAGCTATATATGTCGGTCCGATTCCGATCACCCGCTAATAAAACAGGCGGATGGAGGAATAGCGCTGACGAATTGAGGAATGTGATATGTCTGAGGAACTTTTAAAGCCGGTTTTTATCGATGCCTTTGACCTGGATGATGCATGGTTTCAATGCCTATCGGAAATCCTGGAAAAAGGGCACGTATATACCATAACCCGCGGCAGCTATGAGGGGCAGAAGCGCCTGGAGTTTGATTTTGTAACAATTAGAGTCAGGAAACCAGCCCACCAAATTATACCTATAATACCGGAAGGAATGAGTATCCCTGTGCCTACCGATATGGATTATATTCAGGGTTATTTGAGTTATCTTTTAACCGGCTCAAAAACCCAAACAGAGGATTATACATACGGAGAGAGGCTGGTTGACCCTAAGGTAAGGATAAAACAGGATGTCGACGGAAAAGAGCTGGTTAAAGAAATGCCTTTGAATGTTAATCAGGTTGAGGAGGTCATTAAGCTTTTTAAGGAAAAAGGCGAGGGGACAAACCAGGCAACTATGGAAATAGGCATGCCCGGAGATATAAAATTGGTTGATCCCCCTTGCCTCAGGATAATCGACACAAGGGTCAGATACGG
>CAKKQZ010000012.1 GCA_919902445.1 Omnitrophica bacterium GWA2_41_15
CGAACGACAGTGAGGCTTCACGGTGCAAACACCACAAACGCAGCCTGCCCAAGCAGGCGGTGCATTAGTTTATTGAATTTTAAAGAACGAAAATAACACATTGTAAAGACGAAACAAAAGGCCATCCGAAGGTTTTTATATATACCTTATCTTTCATATGGAGCCCTTACGCCTTCACAGGTGCGGTACCTTCTACTACACGCCTACGCTTTGCTTCCGCCTGCGCTTCTTCTAAGCTTCGGCGGATCCACCGAAGCACGAAGTGCGTAGGAGGATCGGCGGGTCCGCCTTCAACAGGCTCTAAGCGGCATCCACCGAAAACGCTTGTGGCTCGCATTCCTTTTCGGGTTTACACCCGGGGTTTCTAGCGCAAAGGTGGATAAATATTAACCCCGCACCTTCAAAGAGAAAGTGCGGGGTTAGATTGCCTATACAACAAAACCCATTATTTCTTTTTCAGTTTATCAACCAAGTCGTCAACATACTTCCCTGCGATGTCTTTGCAGCCCAAACCAAAAGCCAAGGCCAGGCCTAAACCAATAGCGCCTAACAAGATGCTTAAGGTCAATTCAGTTATGCGGATACCTATATTAAGCTGCTCCAAGGCAACAAACACAGCAAAAGCACCGATGATTACTTCAACGACTTTACTCAAAAGCTTTCCCTGCGTCAATCCGGCGTTATTAGCTGCGGTCTGGACGATGTTTCTCAAAAGAGTTGCAACAAACATACCTAATATCAGTATAAATATAGCGGAAATAACATTAGGTATATAAAGCACTATTTTATCCAATAAACCTGCGGCGACAGTCAAACCAACTGCATTGAAGGCGACCATAAAGGTGACCAGAAGAGCCAACCAATAGCAGATCACTCCTATCAACTCGGAGAGCGAATAGGCAATGCCTCCTTTTTCAAGCAGAGTGTCCAGTTCAATACGGCCGGAGAGTTCGTCTATCTTAGCCGTCCTTAAAACTCTTATGACCGCTGCCTTGATGAATTTAGCGATCAACCAACCTACGATAAGGATGATTAGCAGAGCCAAAACCTTCATTGTGAACTGGCCGATTTGAGTAAGCATAACCCTGGCTGGTTCTAACAGCACTACCTGCCAACTACTCATTTGCACCTCCTTTAAATTAGCCCCTATTCTACAGGGGTCAATTTACCCTTAACAACCTTTTGTTAAGGGTCAGCTAAGCCGAAACTATTGCCGCTGGCATCGCTTATTGTTTTAAAATTATCATAAATATCGGGTTATGTCAAGGTAAATTTAAGTAAGTTTATTAAAAATTAAGGGTCATACCGTCGTAAGCTGCCAAAACCTCAATTCCTAACTTTTTTGTTAACTCTGCTGCCTTTATATGCGGCCTTGCCTTTAACATAGTCATCCCAAAATGCGTAAGTATCGCTTTCTTAGGTTTTAGTTCGCTAATAATCCCTTCGGCATCGCTAAGGCAAAGGTGGTCTATGCCCGGCCTTGACTCAAGAAACACTACTGCTATAATTAAAATATCGCTTTTATAGAATTGGCTCAATTCAAAGAAATATTTTGTGTCCGTAAGTAAGGATACGCTACTGTTGTGCATCTTAAATTTTATGCCATAAGTCTCTGCCGGATGAATATGCCTCATAGAGGTCTCAAATTTAAATTCTCCGATGCTATATTCTTTATTTGCTTTAAGGAGTTCAATTCTTTCCGGAAATCCAGCGGCATGCTTTAAAATAACAGAGTCTTCATAGATTGCATCTTCCGGGCACAATACTACCCCCTTCTTTTTAAAGCCTCCCTCGGTCATCGCTTCAATCATCACATTGATATCTCCCGCGTGATCCAGGTGCCGATGGGTAAGGACTATGCCGTCTAATTTTGAAGGGTCTAATTTAGGCTTGCTGTTTGCACAACGCACAATGCTTCCAGGCCCTGGGTCTACTAAAATATTCGTTACCCTATATGAAATCCAGATGCCGCCGGACGCACGCATCTGTTTGATCATAACAAAACGCGCCCCTGCCGTTCCTAAGAATTTTATAAAATCTCCCTCTTCTTTTTTTATTCCTTTAACCATAACCTGCTTAATTCCTCATTGATTTTTTGCATCTGGGTATAGTTAAGCCCCGCTTCTATCATCTCTTCTTTTCTGACATTTTTAGCTTTTTCTTTTACCGAGAAGAATTCATCTACGCCCAATACCTGTGCCCTTAACGACTTTACCATAAACTTTATTTCTTTATCATCGGAGACCGCAATTATGTTTTTGCGGTTAGCTGTTTCCTCAACTAACATTTTAATCTTCTCATCGGCGCTCACCTTCCTGGAAAATATGACCCGGATACCGCTTTCATCAAAAGGCGCCATCCTTAAATCGGGATAACCATCAAAAACAACAGTAACCTCATTTTTTAAACTCCCTGTTAACTTTTTTCTTCTGATAAGCGAAAGAAGGGATGTGCGCGAATCCTGCGAAGATTTATGGGTACGTGTGAACTGCGGATGGTTTATGATGTTGTACCCGTCTATGATGTAATGTAAAGACATATATAAGGCCTCCTAGGCAGCCGCATATGAGGATAAAAAAGAAATTTATCAGCGACATGGCAAAAGACAGGTTCTTGACTACGCCTACCTTGGCAAAAAAGAATATGGTTGTAGCATCCCTTAAACCCAATCCGCCTATTGAAATAGGTAAAAGCGTAATAGCGCATATTATTGGAATGAATATAAAAAAATACAGAAGTTTTATTTTCAAGCCTAACGATAAAGCGATAACAAAAAGAGTGAGCGGGGCTGTTACCTGAATAAATAATGAAAGGATAAGGTTTTTGATTATCACCCTTTTATGGTGCTTGAAATAATGTATCTCTTGATGCAAACTTTTAATTGATTCCCTTATTTTACCGGCGCCTGGAGAATGCAGGAGTTTATTGATCTTGGTATAGGCAAATTTATTGAATAGTGCCAATAAAACTGCAACCAATACCAATGTTATTAGGAATACAGAAAGCAGAACGCTTCTGTCCTGAATAAACCTCCAGCCGAATAAGGTGGCTAGCAAAGCCAAGGATACAAGGCCTGTGTAACCGCTTAGCCTGTCAAGTAAAACCGTAGCTACAACCTCTTTGGGCATTTTGGTATGCGCGGCTAAGTCAATGCTACGCATAAAATCTCCTCCTATAGTCGAAGGGAGAAATAGGCTAAAGAAAATACCTGCTGAGAATGAAATAATTATCCTTTTCAAAGGAAGGCGTATATTTAGCGCCTTAAGCAGCATCTCCCAGCGCAACAGGCATAATACGTAACCGAAGAAGAAGATGCAAAAGGCCAGCAATAAAAGCGGTTTATCGGAATTTTTTATGATGGCAAATAAACTTTTTTTGTCTACGTTCCTGAATATAAAAATAAGCAGGGCAATACTCGTGCCTACCCTCAAGGTTATGGAGAATATTTTTTTTAAGGCTTGCATTTTAAAGTTTACTGTAGCTCTTTTCCTGCCAGTCTCCTGTATGCCTCAAGATATTTCTGGGAGGTCTTCTCAATAATATCTTTGGTAAGTTTCGGGGCCGGAGGGGTTTTATCCCAGTCCAAAGTTTCAAGATAATCCCGCACAAACTGCTTATCAAAACTTGGACAGGCCCTGCCCGGCTTGTAATGAGTTTTTGGCCAAAACCTAGATGAATCAGGAGTAAGTATCTCATCAATCAAAACTATTTCGTTATTATAGATACCGAATTCAAACTTTGTATCGGCAATAATGATCCCCCGCGTAAGGGCATAATCGCTTGCTTTTTTATAAAGCCGTATGCTTGACTGCTTTATCTTATCAGCTGTATCATTTCCCACCAGCATCTCAACATACCTCTGGTCAACATTAACATCATGGCCCTTATCTGCTTTTGTTGAGGGAGTAAAAATGATTTCCGGGAGCCTGTCCGATTCTTTCAGCCCTTCCGGCAAATTTATACCGCAAACAGATTGCTTTTCCTTATATTCCTTCCAGCCGGAACCGGATAGATAACCCCTCACTATGCATTCTACTGGTAACGGCTTTGCTTTCAAGGCCAGCATTGAGCGCCCGTAAAGCTTTTCTTTATATTTTTTTAATTCCTGCGGGTACCTATCTATATCCGCAGTAATAAAATGGTGCGGGGTTATATCTTTTAAGAAATCAAACCAGAAAACCGAAAGCCCGGTTAAGACCCTTCCTTTGTAAGGTATGCCGTCAGGTAAAACTACATCAAAACAAGAAATCCTGTCAGTGGATACTATCAGGAGCTTATCTTGTAAATCGTAAACATCCCTTACTTTTCCGCGCCTGAAAAATTTCAGGCCCTTAAAATCCGTAGTGAGCAAAACCTCTTCTTTCATCTTGCTTTCAGGCGTAATAATAACTCTTCATACTCCTGCCATAACTCTTTGGGCAGATCTTCCTTAAACAGCTGATAAAATTTCTTAATTCTCTTTAATTCCTCAAGCCAGTCTTCATTGCTAATCTCAAGAAGCCTATGTAAGTCTCCGTTAGCTAAAGTAAGCCCGGTCATGTCTAAATCAGTTGGCCTGGGTATATAACCTATAGGGGACTTAAGCGCATCCACCTTGTTATTGCAGCGGTCTAATATCCATTCTAAAACCCTTAAGTTCTCACCAAATCCCGGCCATAAAAATTTACCGGACTCATCTGCCCTGAACCAGTTTACATGAAATATTTTAGGCGCCTTGGCCATCCTTTTACCTATCGCAAGCCAGTGCCTGAAATATTCCGCCATATTATAACCGCAGAAGGGAAACATAGCCATCGGGTCTATGCGCACGTCGCCGATTTTACCAACCTGTGCTGCGGTTAATTCAGAGCCCATGGTCGAACCGACAAACACTCCGTGCTGCCAGCTGAATGATTCATAAACCAAAGGCGCAAGGTGCTGCCTCCTTCCTCCGAAAATAATCGCAGAAATAGGCACGCCGTGATGCTGCTCTATCCTGAATGAGGCGGTAGGACAATTCATAATAGGCGCGGTAAAACGCGCGTTTGGATGCGCTCCTAAAATAGGCCTGCCCCGGTCATCCGGCATTCCGGCTTTCCAAAGGCCTCCCTGCCAGTCAACCCCTTCTTGAGGGACTTCTCCGTTAGCACCCTCCCACCAAACAGTTCTATCAGGTTTTAAAAGGACGTTGGTATAGATAGTATTTTTCTTAATAGTATCCACCATATTCGGGTTTGTCTTGGAGTTCGTGCCGGGCGCAACCCCAAAAAATCCCGATTCCGGATTAATAGCCCAAAGCGAACCGTCGGTATCAACGCGCATCCAGGCAATATCATCGCCGACTGTCCAGATGCGATAACCTTTTTTCTTTAATCCGTCGGGCGGAACCAACATTGCTAAATTTGTTTTTCCGCAGGCGCTTGGGAAAGCGCCGGCAATATATTCCACATGGCCGTTTGGCTCTTCAATACCCATAATCAGCATATGTTCAGCAAACCATTTTTCTTTTCTGGCTATAAAACTTGCGATACGCAAAGACAGGCACTTTTTCCCCAGTAATACATTTCCGCCGTAACCTGAGCCCACGCTCCAGATAGTATTGTCTTCCGGAAAATGCAGGATCAATCTTTTATTAATATCCAACTCTGCTTTTGAATGCAGGCATTTAGTAAAATGGCCGTCTTTTTCCAGCTGCCTTAAAACCGCTTCTCCAGCCCGTGTCATAATAAGCATATTTAAAACAACATAGCGCGAATCTGTTAACTCAACCCCGATTTTACTAAAAGGCGAACCGACCGGCCCCATAGAGAAAGGAATAACATACATTCTCCTGCCGCTCATCGATCCCTTAAAAATCGCTCTTGCTTTTTTGTAAGCGGTTTTTGGCGTCATCCAGTTATTGTTCGGCCCTGCGTCATTTTTTATTTTTGTACAGATAAAGGTAAGGTGTTCTGTGCGAGCGACGTCATCTTTTGCAGTGCGATGCAGAAAACAACCCGGAAGCTTCTCCTGATTTAACTGTATAATTTCTCCGGAGCCAATCGCTTCTTTTTCAAATCTTTGTTTCTGCTCATCAGAGCCGTCTATCCAGACAATATC
Source organism: Omnitrophica bacterium GWA2_41_15 (assembly GCA_919902445.1). GTDB lineage: Bacteria > Omnitrophota > Gorgyraeia > Gygaellales > Profunditerraquicolaceae > CAKKQZ01. The sequence continues at coordinate 6,079 of CAKKQZ010000012.1, forward strand.
ATCGGGTTGGCACATGCGCGCCATATTCTTCACCCATTCTATCAATTTTTTATTATGCGTAGGGAATTTATCCATCCCGCCATTCCTTTCTTATCATACAACCACGCCATTTTCAAGAAAATCGCTTCGAGATAACTTTTAAGCTATTTTCAGTGGTTAGGAAAGTTTTATACTTTCCTACACCATAAAAAAAGCGGGGCCGTATTACTTACATTTGCCTACAATATATTTATACGCTGAATCGGCTGCCACTGCCCCGTCAGCGCAGGCAGTGATCACCTGATATAAGCTTTTTTCCCGGCAGTCTCCGCAGGCAAATATGCCTTCATGGGAAGTAGCCATAATATCATCCGTAATTATAAAACCTGTCCCATTGAGTTTTATTTTATTTTTAAGAAAATTTGTATCCGGGTCATAGCCTATATAAATAAACACTCCGTCACAGGCAACAATATTTTCCTTGGATGTATTAACGTCTTTTACCTTTATGGACTCAAGCTTATCCTGCCCGTTTATTTCGCTCACCGTATGGCTTAAAATGAATTTTATTTTTTTATTTTCCCGCAGCTTTTCCTGCAAAATAGCGGACGCGCGCAGCTCATCCCTGCGGTGAATTATAGTGACGCTCTTGGCAAAACGCGCCAGATAAAATGCCTCTTCGGCAACGGTATTCCCCCCTCCGACAACAACCACATTCTTTTCTTTATAAAGGGGGGCATCGCAGGTTGCGCAATATGAAACCCCTCTTCCTGTTAACCTGTCTTCTCCGGGAACGTCTAGTTTTTTCGCCCGGGCGCCTGTGGCAATGATTATCGCGTGAGCTGAATAAGCACCTGCTGACGTAACGACCTTTTTTAACTTAGTATCTACCTCTAAAACTTGCTCCAGCTCTATTTTTACCTCCAGGCTATCCACCTGCTGCTTCATACGAGAGATTAAATCGTAAGTAGTAATGCCTCCGGAAAAACCGGGAAAGTTCTCGATAGTCTCAGTGAGCAAAATCCTTCCTCCGGGGACCATCTTTTCCAAAACAAGTGTTTTTAATCTAGACCTTCCTGCGTAAAGCGCGGCGGTTAAACCCGCGGGGCCTGCACCGACAATAATTAAATCATACATAGTTTAACTCCTTATATACTTCTTCGGCTTTATAAGAACTGCGCACCAGTGGCCCGGAAAGCACTGCCTTAAAACCTAAGCTTAAACCAATATCATGGTATTTTTGGAATTGCTCGATATTGACAAATTCTTTTATCGGATAGTGGCCGATAGAGGGCGCCAGATACTGGCCTAATGTCAGGCTGTCGCAAAAACTTGCCCTTAAGTCGCGCATTGCTTCGATGACTTCTGCCTCTGTTTCTCCGAGGCCTAAGATCAGGGAAGATTTTGTATACAACCGAATGTTTATTTCTTTTATTCTCTTTAATATACCCAGAGACAATTGATAATCGGATAACGGCCTTAAATCCCTGGATATTCTCCTGACAGTTTCGATGTTGTGCGCCACCACATCCGGCTCTGCGTCCAGCAGGAGCCTGAGGCTCGATATTCTCCCCTTGAAATCAGGAATTAACGCTTCTATTTTTGTGTCTTTATTTACCTTGCGGATCAATTCTATTGTTTTGGCAAATATAGATGCGCCGCCATCGCTCAAATCATCCCGCGTAACAGAGGTAATTACCACATAATTAAGGCCCAATATTCTTACCGCCTCACTGATACGCCCGGGCTCATCATTATCTACGCCCAGATGAGCGCTTGTAGATTTATTAACATTGCAAAAACGGCAATTCCTGGTGCAGCTATCCCCTAAAATCATGAATGTAACTTTCTTATTATTAAAACAATAGTTCTGGTTCGGGCACTTTGCTTCCCGGCAGACTGTATTGACGCAAAATTCCGAAAGGAGGCTCGACATTTTTAAAGCCTTATCATCGGGTAGTTCCTGTTTAAACCAGGAGGGAAGCCTTTTATCCATTTATAATCTTAATTTACAAACCTTTTCCTGTGCTTCATTAATCCGTGATTTTTCTTTTAATTCTCTCAACCTTTTTCTTATCTTTAATTTATCAAAGAAGGAAGCGTAATCAACTATGAGCTTGCCTTTTAAATGGTCTATTTCATGTTGCAAACAGCAGGCAAGCAGGCCTCCTGCATCCATACTAACCGGCTTACCGAACTCATCAAGCGCTCTAACTTTAATTTTTATTGCCCGCTTTATTTTAAGGCAGACTCCGGGAACACTCAGGCACCCCTCTTCCAACTCCTGCCTGCCTTCAAATTTTATAACTTTAGGATTTATCAATTTATACAATCCGGAACCGATATCAACCACAATCATTGACTCATGGATTGCGACCTGTGGCGCAGCCAAACCTACTCCTGAGGCATCATACATCAAAGTTGCCATCTGCGACAAAATATTCCTGTGATTTTCAGTTATACTCTGGACAGGTTTTGCCTTTTTTCTTAAAGCGGGGTCGCCAAAGACCCTAATCTTTAATTTTGTTTCTTGCGTTGACATTTATTATCCTCGACCTTACATTCTTTATATTCTTATCTTCACTTAAACGATAGGAAAGGATAATTACTTCATCACCGACACACACGCCCCGTGCTGATGGGCCGTTTAAACAGATGACTCCGCTGCCCGCCTTGCCGGGAATTGCATAAGTCTCAAGGCGATGCCCGTTATTTAGGTTGAGCACTTCTACCTTCTCATATTCCAGGATATCCGCTGCCTTCATAAGGTTACTATCAATAGTAATGCTTCCTTCGTAATATAGATTTGCTTCGGTTACGCGTGCGCGGTGGATTTTTGATTTTAAAATTGTCCTAAACATATCTATCTCCTTATTGATGGCTCAGTAAATTAAAGGCCTGCCTGGCAATCATCAATTCCTCATTCGTTTGCACAACTAAAATTTTAGGGAACTTTTTTAAATGAGAAAAAATACCACTACAGATTTCTTCTCTTATCCGTTTTTGATGCTCTCCTATCCCTGCGGTAAAAACCAACGCGTCGCAGCCTGACATAACCGCGGTATAAGCGCCTATATATTTCTTTATCCGGTAAATAAAAATATCTAACGCAAGTTTCACGCGCTTATTCCCTCTTTTATTGCCTGCTTCCAAAACACGCATATCGTTACTGATCCCTGAAATCCCCTTAAGCCCGCTTGCTTTGTTCAATAGATTATCCATTGAACGGGTATCTAAGCGCTTTTTACGCATAATATAAGTTACCAATGCCGGGTCGATATCCCCGCAGCGCGTCCCCATAACCAGGCCTTCCAAAGGCGTAAACCCCATACTCGTATCGATAGACTCACCCCTCTGAACTGCCGCTATACTGCAGCCGTTCCCTAAATGGCAGGTGATTATCTTTAACCTGTTTAAAGGTTTCTTCAAAATCCTCGCTGCTTCGCCTGCCACATATTCATGGCTCGTGCCGTGGAAACCGTATTTTCTTATGCCAAGCCTCTTATAATATTCATAAGGAAGGCCGTAAACATAAGCATGGCTGGGGAGCGTTTGATGAAATGCCGTATCAAAAACCGCAACCTGCTTAATGCCGGGCAGTAATTTTTTACATGCAAGTATGCCCTCCAAGTTTGCGGGGTTATGCAAAGGCGCAATTAGGCAACACTGCTTTATTTTTTTTATAACCTGTTTATCTATTACTACCGGCCTTTGGAATTTCTCTGCTCCATGCACTACCCGATGGCCTATGGCAGAAACTGAAAGCACCTTTGCAAGGATTATTTTTAACCCCGTGTAATGGCCGTGAATTTTCGAGCCCTTTTCTCCGATATGCTCTACTTCTCCTTTTTGTAACAGGAGCTCTTTCGGCATATCAAAAAGCTTATACTTAATGGATGAGCTTCCGCTGTTTAT
>CAKKQZ010000013.1:0-18792 GCA_919902445.1 Omnitrophica bacterium GWA2_41_15
TATCATTTCTTTTATTTCTTTTATGTTCACGTGCGCCCTTCCTTTCGCTTTTTATAACCCATAACTTTAAGAGGGGCGGGATGCATTTGTTTTATTTGTTTAAGCGGCCCTCTCAACATAAGCGCCTGTCCTGGTATCAACTTTGATTTTGTCTCCGGTATTAATGAAAAGCGGGACCTGTATCGTAGCCCCTGTTTCTATTTGCGCCGGCTTAGTGCCGCTCTTTGCGGTATCCCCTTTTATCCCGGGTTCTGTATGCGTAATAATGACTTCGATAAAATTAGGCAAATTTATATTTAAAGTATCATTCTTATAAAAATAACCTAATACCTCGAGGTTATCTTTTAAGAATTTCTTATTATCACCGATATAGTCCTGCGAAATAGTTACTTCTTCGAAATTTTCCTGATCCATAAAATGATACATCTCCCCGGAAACGTATGAATATTGCAGTTTTCTTTCTTCCACATATGCCTCTTCTATTTTTTCATCCCCGCGGAATGTTTTCTCCTGGATATTGCCCCTTTTAAGGTCCCTCATTTTCGCGCGCACAAAGGCAGCGCCTTTTCCGGGCTTAACGTGCTGCGTTTCTATGACCATATAAACATCGCCATCAACCAATACGGTCACTCCTGATTTTATTTCATTTATAGATAAGGCCACCTAGACTAACCTCCTTCTCTTGTTAATACCTCGCAGCCTTTCTGGGTTACTAAAACCATATCTTCTATCCTTACGCCGAATTTATTCGGTAAATATATTCCCGGTTCCAGGGTAAAAACCATCCCCGGCTCTAAAACGGTGTGGGATTTTTCTGATATTCTAGGGGTTTCGTGCACTTCCAAGCCTACGCCATGGCCTAAGTTGTGGCCGAAATAGCCGCCAAAACCTTTTTGGCATATATAGCCACGGCCTGCTTTGTCAATTTCCCCTGTTTTTATCCCCGGCCTTATTTTTTCCAGAGCTTTTTCCTGCGCGCGTCGGACAATATCATAAATCTTGAGGTTAAGGACGTTTATTTTACCCAAAAAGAATACCCTTGTCAAGTCGGATTTGTAGCCGTGATAATCTACGCCTATATCGATTAATACGCTTTCGTTTTTTTCTATTTTTCTTTGCGAAGAGATGTGGTGCGGAAAGCTGGAATTTGGGCCCGAGGCAACAATTATGTTAAATGCGCCACTACCTGCGCCGTGATACCTGATAAAACGCTCTAATTCTCCCCCTATCTCAATTTCTTTTTTACCGGGTGAAATAAAATTTTTAATGAATTTCAGGGCGTCAACGGTTATGCGTATAGCTTTTCTGATTCTTAGCAGTTCTTTCGGGTCCTTAATCTGCCTTAATTCCTCTATTAAGCTATGCGTAGGTATAAATTGTGTTTTTTTTCCAAGCAGGCTTTCGATTTTTTTATATTCGGCATAAGGAAGGTATCTTTCTTCAAAGCCGATGCGTTTAAGCCCTAACTTAAGGCAGGAATCAGCGATTATCTTAAATGATGAGCCGTTTACCTTCTGTAACCGGGCCATACCTTTAAGTTCCGGCTTCGCTTCTTCTATATACCTTGAGTCTGTAAAATATACATTTTGTTTTTTTGAAACCAGAAGGTAAGAATCGCGGCTTGCGTATTCAGTAAGGTAGCTTATATTCGCTGGAAGGCACACGATTAATCCGTCGAGGCCATGCCGTTCTAATATCAGATGAAAGTTTTTTATTCTTGGGTTCATAGGGCTAAATCAGGTCAATCAGCGCCTCAAGGCCCAGGGAGTAACTTTTGGGCCCGAATCCGAGTATTGTCCCTTTTGCCACCGGGCTGATCAGCGATTTTTGCCTGAATTCTTCGCGGGAATATATATTGGAAAGATGCACCTCTACGGTTACTATTCCGGAGGCGGCAATTGCGTCCCTTATTGCAACGCTGGTGTGTGTGTAAGCCGCAGGGTTTATCAACAAGGCATCGTATCTGGGCTTTGCCTTGCCTATCAAATCTACGATTTCTCCCTCATGGTTGGATTGTTTTATTGAGAGGCCAACCTTTTTCTTTTTGGCGATTTTTTTAAGCCCACTATTTATCTCATTTAAAGTCGCCTTTCCGTAAATAGCCGGTTCCCTCTGGCCTAATAAATCTAAATTAGGGCCATGTATGACCAATATTTTTTTCATAATTAAAATTTTAGCGTTTAGCTGATCGTGTTTAGGGTATAGGTTTTTAAATGATCTTGCTTTTTCTATACGCTACACGCTCTACGCTATACGCTATCATTATTCTGCCTCATCAATAAGCATTACCGGGATACCGTCTCTTATAGGGTATTTTTTACCGCATTTTTTACAGGCTATTTTTTCATCTTTCAACTCAACGTCACCTTTGCATGCCGGGCAAGCCAAAATATCAAGCAGTTCCTTGTCAATCATTTTATCACCCCTTTAATGAGCCCACAACTTACGGAACGCCAGTGAACGTAAGTTGTTTGGGCGAATTAATCCCGCATCTTGCTTTCCAAGGGAACAGCGGGAGAAGTTCCCGAGCAGCCCCTATGAGGTATTGCTGCGAGAGGTATTCTCGGAAAGATAAACCATCCTTAATTCATAAAGCAGGTTCTCCAGAAGATCAATCTCTTCCTTTGTTAAATTACCCTTTGTTTTTTCCTGAAGCATCCCCAATGTATCAATCAGGAATTTTGCTTGGGGTTTGTCCTCTTCGGTTTTTTTGCTTACCGGGTTAGGCACCTGCCCTAAAGCAATGGATGCTTGAAGGGAAAGGGTGGTAATAAAAAAATTAAAGTCGGGATTAGGCGCAACAAATTCCTTTTCGCTTTTTAGCGCATCCTTTTCTTTTTCTACCGCTTGTTTCCATTGCTCGTCGACATTCTTTTTATTTTCTTCCATGGTTTTAATAGACTATGATTCCTGCATATCCAACAACGCTATCAGTGTCACCGCTTGCATCTGCAGAAGTTTGGTATTTGACTAATTCAGCATTTTTCGCGCCCAGCGCTTTTGCTGCCTTCAACATCACGGCCACCGGTGCGTATCCGCACATGGTTATATCAAGTTTCCTGATTCTTTGCATCAACTTGTCTTCGTCTAATTCCAGTATTGCGTCTATTGCTTCTTTGTCCTTTCCTTTCGCATCAAGAAGAGGCTCGTAGTGGGTCATATCAGAGCTGGCTACAATTAAAAATTTTTCCTTTACCCCGGAATTAATAATAGTATGCGCTAATTCGTCTCCGATTTTTTTTAAGTCTTCGATATTGCCTGAAGATAGCGCGATTGGGATAATTTTTATCTCGGGTTTAAAATATTGAAAAAAAGGCAATTCTACTTCCAGCGAATGTTCGTTGATATGCGCCTGCATATTTTCTTCGAGGAGCCTCGAATTTTTTAAAAGCGATTTTGCCGTAGTTGAGTCTATTGTAACATTACCGAACGGCATATGCCATATCCCCTCGCTCATTAAGCTAAAAGGCGCTCCTATGCCGGTATGGTTAGGCCCAAGAAGTATTAGGGTATCCGGGATATTCAGGCGCGAGATAGTCTCGCCGGCAACCTTTCCGGAGTATGTATAACCTGCGTGCGGGAGCATGCAGCCAATAGCGCTTATTTTTTTCGCCTTTTTATCTACCAGATGATTAATTTCACTTCTTAGGTCTTGGGATGAACCCGGGTAGAACTGTCCTGCCACAAAAGGCTCCCTTATTTTAAGTTCATTCATAAATAAGCCCTTCCAAAAACTTCTTGCTTTCTAAAATATCCTCGCCTGTTGCCGGCTGATGCGCTTCAATCACTTTGATAGTTTCTTTTTTTAGGTAAGGCTTAATCAGGTTAAAATCAAGTTCTCCCTTTAACGGCGCCTTATGGTCGCTGCATCCTGATATATCGTGTAGATGAATGCCGATCATCCTGTCGCTGTAGAGGCTCAGATATTCCCTGTGGGTATTAATCCCCAGATTTTCCATAAGCTGGCCGTGGCCGGTATCATGCCAGTAAAAAATATTTGAGCCCTTGAACTTATCCAGAATTTCCCCAATTTCTGCTAAAGCGGGAATCTCTCGATAATAAAACCTTGTCTCAATCCCTAAAAGAATATCTCTTTTTTTGGCATGGTTATTTAGTTCTTCCAGGCTTCTAAGGGAATTTTCAAAGAACGGCTTAATTAACTGCTCGCGTTCTTTTACAATCTCATCTTTTAACCTTGCAAACTCTTGCGAATTCTTTAATCCCTCATTAAAAAGATTTATGAGGCCGCGTGTTTTATCAGGAACCTCTACTCTTCCGCAGTGCAAGACCACTGCTTTAGCTGTGAGGTTTGCAGCTGTATCAATAGTCCTTTTAGTGTAATTTAGCGCGAACCGCCTTATTTGCTCATCAGTCGATGCCATATTATAGCAATCAGGCAGCGCCTCTTCGCGCTTAAGGCCCTCTGGGATAGGGCAAAAATTATGCAGGCTTGTAACTTTAAGCCCGCTATATTTTAACTCCTCCCCGATATCTTTGACCATCGGAAGGGTGAGGTTAAAACTTAGTTCTATTTCCTTAAACCCAAGAGCCCTTATTTCAAAAAGTATCTTTTTTCCGTCGCTGTGACGGTGGGCGTTCCAAGAGGTAGAAAGAGCCATGCCCATTAGTATCTTCTTGTTTTTGATCCCTTCGCTTTTTTTCTCTTGCGCTCGCTGGGTTTTTCATAGTGCTTACGGTCACGGACCTCCCTGAGGATCCCTTCCTGCTCTATCTTCTTTTTAAAGCGGCGCAGCGCCGATTCAAAGGATTCATCTTTTTTAACTTCAATCTGCGGCAATATAATCATCTCCTTTCTTTCAAAGTTTAGTAAATTATAGACCTTTAGTATATCACGATTTTACCCGCTGTCAACTATCCGTTATAGGGACTCTCCCGGCCAGAACTATTACTTGCATAACCACAGGGACTCTCCCTAATTTTCGCTCTTTGTAAATGAATCTGTCCTGTTTCTCGCTCAATCTCTTTGATGATTTAGCTTTTGCGGTTTCGTTTCCGCGTGCTGAAAAATTTTGCCGTCTGCTTCGGTTTACGCCTCTCTTTCGGCCAGTATCCTTACGCGGGAGCGCAGCCTCTCGTTCGGCATAATTCCTTGCAGACGAGAGTATTGTGCTAGTGGCCAAAAATCTTCTTATGCACGCTCCAACAAAACCGCAAAATCTTATTTTAGATTCGCTTGAACATAGTCAGATTCATTTAAAGTTTGAAGATTGATTCAGGATTTAGCGGGTGGCTTGGCTGATGCTTTAAGCGGGGCCTGTGGAAGCCCTGAAGCGGGCAAGGTTCACCCGCATATTAGATAGTCTGTGAGAGCGAAGGGCTGGAACGGAGTGCAGTTGCGGCACGCTGGGCCGCAACAAACGTCCCCGCGAAAGCATTAGACAAGACAGGACCCGCTAAATATGAAGCGAAAATACAGACAAGGCAGACGTTAATATCGCGCGAAACACAGACAAGGCAGCCTGCGGCAGGTTATCTTCTTATTCTATTTCGAAAGTTATGGCGAGATTGAAAGAGAGCCGGGGATAATCCAGTTCTTTGGGAAAATTAGGGAAGGGGGATGCGTCCTTTACGCTCCTCAAGGCGATTTCTCTTAAGTATTCGCTTGCTGAAGAACGCTCTTCTAAAAGGCGCAGGTCTTTTAAGATTCCGTCGCTTGAGATTACGAATGAAATAGTTATCTCTCCGGTTTCTCTGCCGGTATAGTTCTGGTATGCGGCGCGTTTAATTTTTTCCCGCACAATCTGGTAGTAGCTTATGTAGGAAGGGTTATTGATTTTGTTCATCTCGATAGGCGGGAGAGTTATCTTCTTTTTTATAGCCAGGATGTCCAGCCTTGCTGCAGAAGGCTTAGCGAAATCTAAATTACGCATAGGCATTATCTTATCGCGCTTCAAAATATTTCCCTTATCTATAAACGGCGGCGGTATTCTTTTATCAAGGCTTATTTTAGGGGGGATGTTTAAAAACGGCTCTCCTTTAGGCAGTTTTCCGCTCCTTTCCGGCCTTTTTGTTTCCTGCGGCGGCTTTACGTAACTTACCTCCAATTGCTGCTTTTTTTCTTTATGCTGAGGGTTGTAGAGGTTGGGATTTTGAAACAGAATAATCCCGTGGGCGATAACCGACACCAGAAGCGCAATTTGAAATACCTTATTTGAATTCATACGCCATTAGATTAGCATATGAGTTTTTTATTTGCAAGGCAGTTTTTTCATTAACATCCCCTAATAGGGCCAGAAAACTATTCAATTCGCCTTGCACTATCTTTTCCGCCTGCAAGGCCTCTTCCTTTTTCTTGTTTTGATTTCCGCTAACCGCGTATTTTAAATCGTCTAAGTCACAGAGCGAGACTCCCGCTATTTCATTTACGGCCGGATCAACATCCCTGGGTAAAGCCAGGTCCATGATGAATAAAGGTTTTGTCCTTGCCTTCATAATGCGCTCCACAGTGTCTTTTCTTAAGACTATATGCGGGCTTGATGTCGAACTTATTGTAATATCAACATTTTTTAGCTCATCTTCCAGCCCACTAAAGGCTACTGCTTTACCCGAGCAATCCTTAGCTAATTCCAGGGCGCGCTCATGCGACCTGTTTGCCACAAAAATCCCGTGCATATTTTTTTCTTTTAAGTATTTACTCACTAAGGTTCCGATTTTACCGGCTCCGATAATAAGCACTGTGCGGTTTTGCAAGTTATTAAATCTTTCTTCCAGTATATTGATGGCTACGCTACCCAGCGATATGTTTCCCTGCGATATCCCGGTCTCTACCCTTACCCTCTTACCTACCTCCTGCGCTTTTTTAAACACTATATTCAAATTATCGCTGGAAATTCCTTTATTGCAGGCAATAAGCCATGCAGATTTTATCTGCCCTAAAATTTGGGTCTCTCCTAAGACCTGCGAATCAAGCCCTGAAGCCACCCGGAAAAGATGCTTTAGGGCATCTGCATTTTCCAAACTATAAAAATAACTATCTATGTCAGTTTTTTCTGCCCTGTATATTTCGAATATGAAAGATTTTATTCTTTTAATCTCCGGGCACCCATTTCCAAGGGGTGAGTCAAAATATATTTCAGACCTGTTGCATGTTGAGAGTATAACGGCGCCCTTTACAAGATGAGAAATTTTCAGTTTTATCAGGCTTTCTTCTATTTTTTTAGCGCTGAAAGAAAACTTCTCGCGCACCTCAACCGGAGCGGTCCTATGGTTTATTCCGACAACAATGATGTTATCCATCAGGATTTTAGCTTTTCTAGGTTATAGCCTCTCGGGGTAATCATATAGCTGTTTTTAATAAAAGTCCGGGAGTTGCCAATGATAATCGTGGTAGTCATATCGATATCTTTTAATGAGGGCGCATCTTTGAGTATTGTTACTTTTACCTCCTCATCCTTTCTATAGGCATTCTTTACTATTCCTACCGGAGTTTTTGGGCGCCTGTACTGCTTTATGATGCCCCATGCCCTCTCAAGGGGTTTTATCCTCACCCTGCTTTTTGGATTATAAAGGACAATGGTAAAATCGGCCTTTAATGCAAGCCTAAGCCTCTTCTCAATTCCTTTGCGCTCAACCAGCAGATCGCTTAAAGATATGACTGCAAAATCCTGGGTAAGAGGCGCACCTAATAGGCTCGCGCAGGCAGATGCAGCAGTTATCCCGGGAATAATTTCTATTTTAATCCTTTTTGCATTATTGCTTTTAAGGAGCTCTAAGGCAATTCCGGACATCCCGTAAATTCCGGGATCCCCGCTTGAGATTATACAAACATTTTTTCCTTCGAGCGCCTGTTCTATCGCCTGGGCAGCACGGTAAACCTCTTCGGTCATTCCTGAAGAAATAACCTTTTTTCCGGCCGTAAGATTACCTAAGAGATTAATATAGGTGGTATATCCTACGATAACCTCGGATCCGGCAATCGCCTCCTTTGCCCTTTGGCTAAGATGAGACAAGTCGCCGGGCCCGATACCTACAATGCTTAACTTTCCCTGGCAATCGCTACCGCGGCCTGCCCGATAATTTCTTTTTTTAGTATTAATCTCCCCCCCCTTGATGCTAATAAAGCGCATGGTTAGCACACGCCATCCAGGCCTATATTGCGCCTTACTACCTGCGAAACAGAAATCCCCCCCCTAAAATGGCGTATGCTTTCTTTAGGAACAAACACTAACGGTAAACCCAATTCAGAACATGCATTTATTAATCCGTGCTCCTTCTTTTTTAGTTCAACGGATGCAACAGTTCTGATAGCTTGCAGGCTAAGGCCCATTTTTATTAAGGCCTTCCTGATGGCAGTCTTTACGCCGTTAGGGCTGATCCCCTTCCTTGTCCCTATTCCCAATACGAATCTTTTATTGACTTCTTCTCCTGTTGTTACTATGGGCAAGGCTCCGATTATGGATGCGATTTTGTACGCCAGCCTATTTGCCCCCCCCTCATGCCCGGAAAGAACGCTGACAGCAAATCGCCCAGCGGAATCTACGGAGACGACAGCAGGGTCGATGAATTTATTTTTTGTAAATGGGCTGATTACGCGTACCGCTATCCCAACTGCCGATATAAATACAATGCCTTCGTATTTATTGAAAATACTTTTGACCAAGCCCTTAAGCGTATGGTTTTGCCTCATTCTTACGCTAATAATCCTTGCGTTTAATAATCCATCCTTTATTTTTTTGGCTAGCGCCTCCCCCTTTTTATTTATAGCGATTATGGCTATTTTCATTTTATCTTCCTAAAGGAATGCGAAAAGTTCTTATCGTATAGTTTGCTCTTTTCAAAGCCTCCGCCTTTAAGAACATCTCCGACTAAAATGAGGGCTTGAGCCTTAATCCTCTCTTTTTTAACTTTTGCGGCTATGTCTTTTAATCTCCCTCTTATTATTTTTTCATCCTCCCAGCTCGCCTTAAATACAACAGCTACAGGCGTATCTTTAGCATAACCGGATAAAAGCTCATTTACCACCTCCTGTATCATTTCGATACTTAAAAATATCACCAGGGTTGCTTTTATGCGGGAGAGCGCCTTAAGGTCCTCATTTTTCGGGACCTTTGTCCTTCCGGAGAGCCTGGTTATTATAACTGTTTGGCTTATTCCGGGAAGGGTTAATTCCTGTTTTAGGGCTGCTGCTGCAGCGCAAAAAGAGCTTACGCCCGGGACCACTTCGAAGCGTATTCCCTGTTTTTTGCACCAGAGCATTTGCTCTTGAATTGCTCCGTAAATCGAAGGGTCACCGCTATGAATCCTGGCGACGGTCTTGTTTTCGGCTTTTGCCTTCCTTATTATTTTGAGAACCTCATCAAGGTTCATCCTGCTTGAATCGTAGATTGAAGCGCCTTTGGAAGCAAATTCAAGTATTTTCTTATTGATCAAAGACCCCGCATAAATAATGACGCCAGCTTTCTTAATAGCCTGTTTTGCTTTTATGGTGAGTAACTGCGGGTCTCCGGGCCCTGCCCCGATAAAATAAACCATCATTTTCTCCAATCCTTTTTCACCAGGATTACCGATAGGTATCCGGCTTTTTTATCCTTTAATGCGCCCAAATCATAAACTATTTTTTCATCTTTATGCCCGGCGCGGCTTATAAGCACCGCGTTTTTAATTAACCCCAGTTCCTTTAAAAGAGGTATTACCGTATCTAATTTTGAGCCGACCTTCATCAATACGGTTGTATCAAATTCAAGAAGCGCCCCTCTTAATTTCTTTAAATCTCCGCTAACCGGCACTACTGCCAATCTTTCATAACGCTCAACAAGGGGAAATTGAGCACTTGATGACGCGGCATTAAAAGCGCTTACTCCTGGCACGGTCTCAACTTCGATACCGGGAAAATTCTTGCGCAAAGTCCTCAAAAGATAGACATAGGTGCTGTAAATAAGCGGGTCTCCTATGGTGACAAAAGCAACAGCCTTTTTATTCTTGACCTCTTTTGCTATTGCTAAGCCAGCGCGCATCCAGTATTTATCAAGTATGGCTTTATCCGTAGTCATAGGGAAGGTCAATTCCTTAAAATCCTTTTCTTTGCTTACCACAGCCTCTACTATGGAGCGGGCACAGGATGAACCGTCCTCGCTACCCTTTGGCACAAAGATAATATCTGCATTATCCAATATTTCTTTTGCTTTTAAGGTAACCAATTTAGGGTCTCCCGGGCCTATGCCGATCCCGAAAAGTTTTCCTCTTTTTAACTTTTTCTCATCTTTTTCAATAATCATTGCGCATAAACCCCAACCACCCATTCTGTTTAATCGTTTTAAATCGGTCTTTATTATTCTCTCATCGGGATAAGAGAGGTTTTCTAAAATCACTACCCTTCTATTTTCTATGCCTTCTTTAAGCAGGTGTTTAGCTATTCTATCCGGTGGAAAATATCTGTCCGTCAACAAAAATACCTTTGAGTGGTTTTTAAGTTGGCCCGCAAGATTTTTTACTTTACGGCCGTGCAGGCTGATTATCTTGGCATCGCGCCAACTCATCCCTATTCTGGCAAAGGCAAGCTGTATAGTGCTTATCCCCGGTATCACCTCGTAATCATCCCTCCCTAATTTTTTTGAAAGCTTTTCCAAGAGGCTATAAATTCCCGGGTCACCTGATACCAAGAGAGCGATCCGTTTTTTATTACCGTATTTTTTTATATAAGAGAGGGCTTTATCAAAATGCCCTTCTATAGTGATTTCTTCTTTTTGAAGGCTTCGGAATAACTTTATCAGCCTCTTTGCTCCGATGAGAGTATCGGCATCTTCTATTTTTCTTTTTGCAATAGGCAAAAGATAGTCCTGCGTACCCGGGCCTATGCCGATTATATTAACCTTATATTTCATTTGTTGCGGCTAAAAGCTCTCCGTTTAAGGAAAGAATGAGGCAATTTACGGTAAGTATATTCCCGACAAGTTCCTCGCTTCTCCTTGATACATCCTTTGCTATTTTTTCAAAGACTGCGGATAAACCTGCTTCCCTTAGAATAGGTATTGCAGATTCAGCTGTTTCCTGGTTTAATATTTTTTCTATCACCTCTCTGTCAGCGCCAAAAGATTCGGCATACCGGGCAATAGATTCAAGCCTCTTATCACCAAAGCTGTAGTGGGTATTGAACTGTTTATTGGTTAACTTGATAATTTTTCCGATATGGCCTATTAATAAAACCTTTACTATTTTTCTCTTTGCGCATTCCTGAAGCATGAAGCCGATGTGGTCCCCTATTTTTATGACGGAGTCTCCATTCAATTTAAGTTTCTCTTTGCAGAATTTTTCTCCGACATAGCCCAAGACAAAAATCGCTTCTTTATAACCTTGGGCCTTCAATACATCCAACTGCAGCGCAAGAGACGCCTTATAGGCATCAAGGGATTTCGGTTCCACTATACCGGTGGTGCCGATAATGGAGATGCCTCCCATTATCCCGAGCTTCGGATTATAGGTTTTTTTTGCTAACTCTTCTCCTTCCTTGACGCCAATAGTTATATCAAGGCCTGTTCTTTCTTCGGATAGAAATTTACTCGCTTCTTCCACAATCATTCTTCTCGGGGTAGGATTAATCGCGTATTCTCCAACCCCAATGGCTAATCCGGGTTTTGTAGCCTTCCCCACTCCTTCGCCTCCTCTTATCATGACTCCTTTTTTTTGCGAAAACCTTACCTTTGCACTTATCTTTGCTCCGTTTGTTACATCAGGGTCATCTCCGGAATCCTTTATTACTGCGCATCCGGCAAAATTATCCCCTAATTCCTGCTCTATTAGGCTGATGCGTAATTTTACCCCCGATGGTGTAGTAACCTCTACGCTATTAACGGATTTTCCTTGGGTAAGCATAATCAAAGCGCCTTTTGTTGCTGCTTGAGCGCACGTGCCTGTGGTAAAACCTTTTCTTAGAATGGTCATCTTAATGCCTTTAATTCTTCCCTTGCCTGGCCGATGGTAAGCGGTAATCCTTTAATATCGAGCCTATCTCTTTTTTTTAATATTTCGAAAAGGTGCCCTATCTGGGTAAGCCTTAAGTTCGCAGACCTTAGCATATCGGCATCCGCAAAAACATCCTGCGGCAGGCCTTCTTTTACGACCCTCCCTTTATCCAATATTACGACGCGGTCAAGGAAAAGAGGCACCAGGTCAACTGAATGAGTAGCCATAATCATGGTCACTCCCTTTTCAACATTCATCTCCTTTAAAAGATGCATAATAGAGCTGACACCCATCGGATCAAGGCTGGCAGTAGGCTCATCAAGTAGTATGATCTCAGGCCCCATAGCCAAAACCCCTGCCAGGCATACTCTTTTTTTTTGGCCGTAGCTTAATCCGTTAATGGATTTATGCACAAATTCCGGCAGCCCTACGCATGAAAGAGAATATTCCACTCTTTTTTGCACCTCTTCCTTGGTAAGCCCCATATTATTCGGGCCAAACGCGATATCTTCCCCTACCGTGGGAGAAAATAGCTGGTCATCGGGATCCTGAAAACAAGTGCACATCCTTGTAAACAACCTATCGGATTTGATTGATTTCAAATCATTGCCGTCCAGGGTTACATTTCCTTTTGAAGGCTTAAGCAGCCCGTTTAAGACCCTTAAGAGCGTTGTTTTACCAGAGCCATTACCCCCGAGTATGCCGATAAATTCCCCTTTCTCGGAGTGAAAATTTATCCCCTGAAGAGCGCAGGTACCGTCAGGATAAGAAAAATAGAGTTCTTTTGTTTCCAGAATCTTTGTCATTCCTTAGAAAGCCCTTCTTCTTTGTATCCGCGCAGCATCATCGATTCATACGTGGCAACACTCTGGTCGTAAGCGCGTATAATGATTGCCCCGGCCAAGGTACCGAGAGAGCGAAGCGTAACCCTCAAATTAGCATAACCTAAGCGCACCTTCTGGGCATCTATTACCGTGGAAGCATCTTCTATGAGGACAAATACATAACGGTAGGCAATCAGGCATATCTCAACCCAAACCCTGGGCATCTTAAAGTAGCGGCTTGCAGTAAGAAGCTTATCAAGGGTAGTGGTCATACTTAAAAAAAGCATAGCTGATGTTGAGCCGATTATTTTTAACGCGATGAGCAAGCCGCTTTGCAGCGTATCGCGATAAAAAAATATTTTGATGAATAAAATAACTAAAGCTATTCCAAGCGGAGCGCTCATCCTTAGTATTATTACCTTAAGCGGTATGCCTACCAAGAAGAGAGAAAGCAGGGTGAGGATAATAACCGTAGAGGATATATAAGGCGTATGAAAGAAAAGTATGAGTATAATTGCCGTAACGCAGGAAATAATTTTTATGCGCGCATCCAGGCGGGTGAGGATATTTTCTTTCCTCGAAAAATGCTCGGAAAATATGTTATTCACTTTTTTGCTTTCCCTTTTTTTCGCAGAATAAGATTCTCCAGTAAAATCCAAAAACAAATCCTCCTGCGCATCCGGCAAGAAGAAAGGCAAAGAGCAATAAATCACCCTGGTCTGTATTTATAAATGGTTTCCAGGGTTTCCTTCCTCCTTCTTCTGCAAATTTCTCTACTACTGTTTCATCTACTCCGGCCCAGTTTTGCGCTTTTGCTTTTTGATGGGCCCCTACTAAGAGCAGAAATGCCGGAATTAAAAACAGTAATAATCTTTTTAATATTTGATTTTTGTTTTTTGCTATTTTTCCCATAATGCCTTCAGGATATCCGGCCTTCTTTTAGCAACAAAGGAGATCATCCCCCCGGTTAAGAACCCCTCCAATATACCCAAAGGTAATTGTGTGGGGATAAAGGCGATTAAGATTGCCATAAATACTCCACCCAGGGGTTTACTTCCGTGCAGAGCTGAAGCCAGCTCAAAGGATGTCGTGGCGTATGTTGCCCAATCAGCTAAGAGGCCCGCGCAAAACCCGCAGATAAAGAGAGGCATTTTTAGGCCTTTAAGTATTTTAAAAGTTAGGTATCCGGCAAAAGAGCCGGCTACCCCCATAGACACAATATCAGCCCCCCATGTAGTTATGCCTCCGTGTGCCATAAATAGCGCCTGTATAAAAAGGGCGATTGAAGTTACGAGTATACTCATAATCGGGCCGATCAATATTGCTGCAATTCCACTGCCGCAAGGATGCGAACAGGTTCCGGCAGTAGGTACAGGCACAGGCATGCAGGATATTATAAATACAGCTGCTGCCATTAACCCCATAAGGGGCTTAAAATGCGCAAGTTTTACGGATTTCTTTTTTACATCGGCTATACCCTTAACAATAAAAGGGATGGCTGCTGCGTACCAAATCCCTGCCCAATTAAGGGGTAATATTCCTTCTGAAAGGTGCATATAAAATTATCCTTCCTTCGCTAATTTTAATAAAGCGTTGGTAACAGCTGCTGCAACGCTGCTTCCGCCCTTGGTGCTTTTGTTGGTTATGTGGGGAGTTTTCAAAAGGGTTAAAGCCCTTTTAGATTCCACAGCCCCCACAAAACCAACCGGCACCCCTATTATTAAAGCTGGGCTTGCCTTATTTTTCCTAACCAGATCGCAGAGTTCAAAGAGTGCTGTAGGGGCATTACCGATAGCGACGATAGCGCCTTTCATGAGGACGGCAGCTTTTCGCATAGAAAGAATAGCCCTGGCAATCTTTAATTCTGCGGATTTTTTTATTACATCCTTATCATTAATCAGGCAGATGACCTTCCCCCCGAATCCGGATAAGGCCTTTCTGTTTATTCCGGCCTCAACCATACTAACATCGCATATTATATCTTTGCCCTCCTTTATCGCTTTTAGGCCGGCTTTAACTGCTTGAGGATGGAATATTAAATCTTTAACATAATTAAGTTCGGTTGTGGCGTGAATAACCCTCTTTAATACCTCTTTTTCTGCGTACGGCAGCTTTAAATCCGGAAGGAGCCCGGAAATTATTTCAAAGCTCTTACCTTCGATCAGTTTTGGATCTGAAATTACGCTCATTTTTTAAAACCTTCCAAAAAGTGCCTCTTTTATACAGCTCAAGACGATATCACTGATCCTGGGGTCATGGCCGATATTTTTAGCGTAAACAAATTGCACGTCCTTATAAATCTTTTTCTCGCGGCCAATTTCATTAGGGATATCTCTACCTACGTGATTTCCCGAAAAAAGAAAAAAAGGGACAATCACTATTTTTTTACACCCTCTTTCTACCAACCTTCTTACGCTCGCATGAAGATTAGGCCTGCTTAATTGCAGGTAAGAAGGTTCAATGACAGCAATGCCTGCCTTCTTCTTTATCTGTTTTATTACCCGGGGAATAGTTCCGTTTGCCTTTTTGGCTTTTGAGCCGTGGCCCAATATTATTATTCCTAAACCGTTTGTTCTCATTTTCTTTTATCCGGGTTTATGTTACTTTCTCGCACCAGCTTAAAAATTTTGTCTACGATACTTTTCTTGTGTATCCACGAGCAATCTTTACATGACCAGATACGCCGGCTTGTTTTTTGCAGAAAAATATACTCCCCGCGTTTTTTATTCAGGCAAGGATAAAACGGGCAATAACAAAATGTGCAATCCTCTAAGCCCTTATGGCAGGGAAAACAGGAGCAGGCCTTATTTTGCCGCAGAATCTTCATTTAATTCCTCCTCTTGGCATAAGCAGCACAGTTACTTATAAAATTCCTGGCAAATTTAACATTTGAGCCAAAGTGAAGATGCGTATAGCAGGCAAGCACATTCCATCTAAAGAAACCGTCAAGAAGAGGGCCTCTACCCTTTTTCTTAACCTTAAAGACAGTTTCGTTTTTCTTAGGCTCCCTGTTAAGGTATGACCAGTGGAAGATATGCCCTCTTATTCTTTCGCTTTCATTGCTTAAGATATTATCCTTGAATACTTCTACGTTGACGTAGCCAAGGGCAGAGAGCCTTTTGCCCATTTTAACCGAAAAATCAAACACCCCTGACATAGGAAAACTCCTCCCTCTAAAATCCGAAATATTCTTAGAAAGGTACATCAGGCCAGCGCATTCCGCATAGATAGGCATCCCTTTCTTTGCCCGGCTTAAAATATCTTTTCTTAATGCGCTATTTTTTGATAATTTAGAGGCGAATAATTCAGGAAACCCTCCGCCAATATATATCCCGTTAATATCCGGGGGAAGCGTCTTATCTTTAATCGGGCTGAATTCGATTATATTTGCGCCATAATGAGTAAAGATATCAAGATTATCCTGGTAATAGAAATTAAATGACTCATCCCTTGCCAGGGCAATGTTTATTTTATTATCTGCCGGTTTTTGGAGGAATATTTTTCTTTTAAAATCCGGTAGCAGCTTAGCGCCCTTAGCTACCGCAATAAGCGCATTTATATCTATATTGGTCTCGATAAGCTTAGCCACTTTTTTTAAAAGGCCATCCAGCGGCTTCTTCTCCTGTGCCGGGATCAAGCCAAGATGCCTTTCAGGAAGGGATAAACCTTTGTCTTTAGGCAAAAACCCGAATACCGGCAATCGAACATCCTTTTCAATAGCATACTTTATGCTGCGGTAATGTGAGTCACTCGCTATATTATTAAGTATAACTCCTCGTAAATCAACCTCTCTGTCAAATTCTTTATACCCTAAGACAATCGCGGCCGCGCTTCTTGATAAAGAGCGCGCATCTACGATAAGGATAACAGGCGAGCGGGTGATCTTTGCCAAATGAGCGCTTGAACCCTCCTGTTTACCTAAGAGCCCGTCATAGAGCCCCATAGCTCCTTCAATAACAGATATGTCCGAAGATTTTGCCTGCCGTTGGAATAATTCAAGTATAGTATTTTTTGAAAGCATCCAGGGGTCAAGGTTGCGGCAAATTCTACCAGATACATGCGTATGATAAGAGGTATCAATATAGTCGGGGCCTGCCTTAAAGGGTTGAACATTAAAGCCCCGCCTCTTTAAGGCCAGGATAAGCCCCATTGTTAGCGTGGTCTTACCTACTCCGCTGTTTGTGCCTGCAAAAATTATCCTTGGATATTTCATTTCCTAACGTAATAACTTATACTCATATTCAAGGTTGTTCAACCCTTGTTTTCTGAAGCAGTATTTTTCTTCGCCGGTAGTTATTAATTTAAAGGCGTGATTAACGACCTTCTTATAGAATTCGCAGAATACGGCCTTTTTGTACATATTACCCAGTGAATGAAGCTCTGCCGGGCAAGGAGCGCCGCAGATATTTCTTAAGGTGCAGCTTTTGCATTCCTCTATTTTTTCCACGAATCTTTCCCTTACTTTTTTAAAAGAAGGGGATTGCATGGCTTCTTTAATCCCGGACTTAAAAATGTTTCCTCCGGAGAATTCTTTCAAGCCGATAAACTCTCCGCAGGGGATCATCCTTCCGGAGGCAGTAATCGTAAGGAAGCACCTTCCGCCTCCGCAGGGGGATATATCGCACATAAGGCGGCGGGCAGTAGGCGCAACAATACCCAGGATAACATTGGTAAAATTTCCGATAATAATCCTGTGGCCTGATTTCTTTGAAAGCTCTATTGCCTTATCTACGGCTTTAATAAAATATCTTGACATAAGCGCTTCATTCGGTTTTAAAAAACGGCTATTTTTTTGCGTAAGCCTGACCGGGTTAAGCAGGACACAGGGTACCTTTTTAGCGTGCATAAATTTTATCATTCCGGAAAGCCCGGTTACATTAAATTTGGTAATAGTGGTAATTACATTCATCCCTTCATAGCCGTTAAACCATTCTATGGCACGTATGGCCGCTCGGAAATTACCACTGCCTCCGTCAAGGGGCCGTAACCTGTTATTTATCTTCGGGGAATAATAATCCAGCGAAATTCCCACGCCAACCTGAAATTCCCTTAAAAAACCCACATCATCTATCTCTAATAGAGAGGCATTTGTCTGTAAACCGAACTTAAAATCATTGTTAAATTTCTTAATCCCCTTAAATATTATATCTTTTACCAAAAGCGGTTCAGCAGCATGGAATACTATTACCGCTTTTCTCTTTTGTTCCCTGAAGTATTTGGCTGCCTTTTCCAGTATAAAGAAGAGCTCATTTTCTGTCATAGACCTCCCCTTTTTACGGATTCTTGCGGGTATGTAACAATAGGGGCAGTTGGCATTGCACCTGTCCGTAGGGTCTATATAAAGCGCCGTTAGGTTTGCCCCAAATCTAAAATCATTCATCTGGTTATCCAGATCCCCCCTGATATTTTCGTAAAGAGAGAGGGCTTTTCTTGGGATTGTGGGATTACCTTCCCCATCTTCACCGGGTATCGCCCAGAAAGAATTATCCGCGTCAATGATTAGATTATCTTTTAAAGCTATATTGTGGTAAGTTAAGCCTTTTTCTGATTGATTAACCATTCTCTCCTTTCGGCAACCTCGTAGGTTGCCGGGTTTGGCTAAATTACTGTCATTGCGAGCGGCCTTAGGTGAGCGAAGCAATCTCAAAAAAGGGATTGCTTCGGCCTCTTCACTTCGCTTTAGAGTCCTCGCAATGACAGTAATTTCATAATACTGCCTTTTCTTTTGGCGCATCACCGTACATAACAAAATGAGATAACCCGTTAGCAGTCTTTGCGCATTTTAACCGATAAGCTACCGTATCGGATTTTGCCTTCCCCTCTTTCCTGTTATTTGTTTTTTGGCAATTCTTTCGCATTCTTTCACCTCCTTTCGAGCAAGTTGATAAAAAATACTCCGATTACAATAAATAATGCAGATGAAGCATAAGCTATTTTTATACTCTCTTTAATATGTTGTTTTTCCAGCGGATAAATATTTTTCCCGATAAGATTTTTTTCTACTGCAATTGAATCATAAAAGTTTATCCCCCCTAACTGAACCCCTAAG
>CAKKQZ010000013.1:18802-61293 GCA_919902445.1 Omnitrophica bacterium GWA2_41_15
CTTAGGCCGAAGCCATTACTGCTTCTGTTGCTTCTCTGTTGTATTCCTTCCCCCTAAAAAGATATTTAAAAATAATATTCCACTGGCCCCCCCTAAATTTAGCGCAGAAGTAACTTGCGCTTAAAAGAAGGAAACAGGTTATCTTTGAGGGTATGTAATTGGCCATTCCGTCTATAATCGCAGAGGCCCTGCCAAAGCTTGCAAATCTTTCATTTCTGTAGCCGACCATAGAATCCAGGGTATTAACGGCCTTGTAAACCCAAGCCAAAACAGGGCCGCCTAAAAATGCATAAAATAAGGGTGAAACTATCCCATCCATGGTGCTTTCGGCAACCGTTTCCACTGTTGCCCTGATTATTTCCGGCTCACCCATGCCTTTAGTATCCCTGGCTACTATCACGGAGAGTTTTTTTCTTGCAAGCGGTATATCATTTTTACTTAATGCTTTATAAACATTTCCCGCTTCTTTAGCCAAGGATTTTACGGAAAGGGCAAAATATATCAGCAATACATAAACAATAGAATGAAAGAGCGGATGGATTAATGCGCTCAATTTAAGAAGCCCCAAAATGCAAATAACAGTTGATAATACTACCAAAACAACGAGCAGTAAACCGGAGTGTGTTTTATTCAAGCGCTCATTATTCAAGTTTTTTTCTAGCCTCGCGATTAATCTCCCGATAATACGCACCGGATGCCAGGCAAAGTTCGGGTCTCCTATAATCAGGTCAAGAAGATAAGCTAGAAATATAGCTGTTAGTTGAAAGGTCATAGTTTAAGGCCCATCATTTTATAAAGCATGCGTATGTCAATATTTTCCCGTATCAGTTGCGCCAGTTTATCAAATTCCTTATCAAGGTTAAAGGCTGCATATGCATTTGATATGGGGAGGCCTTTTCGTAAGCGTATGCGGTTTAAAAACTTTTTTCTGAAGCGGCCCTCGTCAAATACCCCGTGAATATATGTTCCCCAGGACCTTCCTTTATTCTCTATTGTTCCGTCAAAATATTCAATGGTTTTACCTGCCTTCCGGGTTATCTTAAAAACAGGGTTAAGTTGAGAGGGTTCGCAGCTGTGCCCATGGTGTATCTCATAACCGGAAACACTCAATCCGGAGCTTAATTCTTCTCCCTTAACTTGTGCAAGGGTCTTTTCTTTTTCAAGGTAGGTTATAATTGGAAGCACCCCAAGCCCATCAGTCTCCTTTTTTCTTGATTCTATACCAAAGGCATCATATATTTTTTTTCCCAGCATCTGATAGCCGCCGCATATCCCGATTAAGACAGTTGTAAGTCGTGAGTGATAAGTAGTAAGAATTTTATCAGCCAAACCAGACCTTTTTAACCAGGCCAGGTCTGCTATGGTATTTTTTGAACCCGGGAGTATAATTACATCCGGAGAGCCTAATCCTTCCGGAGCAGAAACGTACTTCAGGCTTACCCCCCTTTCTCTTTCCAGGGGATCAAAATCAGTGAAGTTTGATATGTGCGGAAGTTTTATCACTGCTACATTAAGCCCTCGTCCTCTGTTTCCTGTCTTCTCTACCCGGCTCTCTAAAGACAAGGAGTCTTCTTCCGGTATTTTTATCTCTTTAAAATACGGAATAATTCCTAAAACCCTCTTTTTCGTTTTTTTCTGCAAAAAATCAATTCCCTCTTTTAATAAGTATTTATCCCCGCGGAATTTATTTATGATAAAGCCTTTTATCCTCTCTCGCTCTTTTTTTTCAAGTAGCTCAAGGGTGCCTATTAATGAGGCAAATACTCCACCCTTATCAATGTCTCCTACGAGGATAACCTGAGCCTTTGCGTACTCCGCCATCTTCATATTTACGATATCATGCCTTTTTAGGTTAATCTCTGCAGGGCTGCCCGCCCCTTCCATAACAATTATGTCATATTCTTTACTTAGCCGGTCAAATGAATCCTTCACCTCAAAAAATAATTTTTTCTTAAATTCTTTATCCTGATACTCCCTGGCAGTTTTATTCCCTATTGGTTTTCCCTGCACTATCACCTGCGCACCGATATCGGTAGTAGGTTTAAGAAGGACCGGGTTCATATCGGAATGCGCAGTTATACGGCAGGCCTGGGCCTGTGTAACCTGCGCCCTACCCATTTCTTCGCCTTCAGAAGTAACAAAGGAATTCAAAGACATATTCTGCGCTTTAAACGGGCAGACGCTAAAACCCTCTTGCAGGAGAATCCTGCATAACCCGGAAACAATCACGCTTTTTCCCACTCCCGAAGCTGTTCCGCAGACCTGTATCGCGGCTCTCATTGGAAGGCCTTCCTAAGGTGTTTAATTAAATAAAGATTATCCCCTCTTCTTTTTACGGCGACCCTGAAGAATTTATTGTCTAACCCTCTAAAATTACTGCAATCGCGGATAAGGATACCAGATTTAAGCAGGCGCAAGAAAAGTTTTCCTGAATCGAGCTTACCGCTACATATTTTGCAAAAGATAAAGTTTGCACTCGGGTAATAAGGCATTAGCCCGTTTATCCTCTTTAAATTATTAAACAAAAAATCTTTTTCCTTAAGCAGGTATCTTTTGGTTTTTTCAATAAACTTCCGGTCTTTTAAGCCCTTTGCCACAATCTCTTGAGCGAGAGAATTTACCGACCAGGATACCTGAAATGAGGCTATCCTTTTGATTGTTTTTTTCCCCCCTACCAGATAGCCTACCCTTAAACCCGGGAGGCTGAAAAACTTGGTAAAACTCCTTAAAATCAAAAGATAATCTTTTTTTACCGACTCTTTCAGCAGGGAAGATTCCTTTTCCTTATCCACAAAATCCATGAATACCTCATCTATAAGAAGGTATACCTTATTATCCTCGCAGGCCTTGGCCAGTTTTAAAAGGCCCTCTTTTTTCAATAAATGACCCGTGGGATTATTCGGATTGCAGAGTATAATCAGGTCTACTTTCGGCAGATATGAAATTATTTTGTCAAGGTCAATACGAAAACCCTCTTTTTTACCTGAAAAAAGAAAATACGGCTTTGCCCCGGAAGCCTTTACGCTAAACTCATATTCTGAAAAGGCCGGTTGGTATGTAAGTACGCGCGAACATGCAAGTGAACGAGGAACCAGATGTATCAGTTCGTTTGAGCCATTTCCAAGAAGGAGATTATCTTTGTCAATGCCCCAATACCCGGACAGGGCTTTTCTGGCAGACCTGCATTGAGGATCAGGATATTGGGTAAGTGAATTGAGGTTACGATTGAGAATATTTTTTATCCCAGGGCTTATCCCTAAAGGATTAATATTATTGCTGAAATCAATAATCCTATCCTCCCTGATTTTATACTTATCTATGACCTCCTTAATATTTCCTCCGTGGGCCGGTAACATTCTAAAGATATACCTTTGATAAAACAACTATTGATAATAAAATAAGCGCCTCGTTTAATTCGGATAAAGCGCCAAGTGAGTCTCCGGTTAAACCGCCAATTTTACTCTTTACCCAAAAAGAAGCGAAAAAAGTAAAAGCGATTGTAAAGAAGAGTATCGCCAGGCTCATAATCCTGAAACTAAACATTAAGATAATCAGGGTGATTGCCGTGGAAAAGAAAAAATTCTTGAGGCTCTTTTCCTGAAAAAATACCACGGCCTTTCCTTCGCTTCGCGCATAAGGAAAAAAAGTTATGGCTAAGCTCATGCTATACCTAGAAAGCAAGGCCATTAAAACAAGGGAAAAATGCCTTAATTCATGAGGTATTGAAGAAAGGAGCGCCAGCTTAAATAAAATAATGGCTACAATAGCCAGGATTCCAAAAGTGCCCAGATGGACCTCTCGCATTATGCTTAGCATCTCTTCTTTAGTCTTACCGCTGAATAATGCATCGCAGGAATCTGCTAATCCGTCGATATGCATTGCCCCGGTTATGATAAGGAGTGTAAATATCAGTATTAAGTTAGTTAAAAGAGGCGGCAATACCAAAGATAAAATCTTATCCAAGGCAATAAGCCCTATGCCCAGCAAGGCTCCTACTACGGGAAAATAAAGGGAAGATTCGCCTAATTTCCTGGTATCTTGCGAAGATTCATTTTTAATTCGCAGAACCGTAAGAAACTGTATTGCGCTGGTTAATCCGTTCATGCTATCTCGTTTTTTAAAGAAACACTCGCTGATTTAAAGGTGGCCATTTGCGTCAATATCTTTATTGATGCTTCAGCCAGGCCAATACCTAAGCATGCCCCTGTTCCTTCTCCCAGGCGCATCCTTAAATCCAAAAGCGGATTTAAGCCGAGGTAGTCCAGGATAATTCCGTGGCCTGATTCCTGGGAGCGGTGGCTGGCTATGCAATAGTTTATTACCTTTGGCTCTATTTTGCAGGCTAAAAGGCATGCTGCTGTGGAGATGAAACCGTCAATTACCACCGGGATTCTTTTTGCCGAAGCTCCGAGGATTACTCCGGTAAGCCCCCCTATCTCAAAACCACCTACCTTAGATAACACATCAATAGGGTCATTAGCATCAGGTTTATTGATTTCTAACGCTCTTTTAATTACTTTAATTTTATTGGCAAGTTGCGTGTCGTCTATCCCCGTTCCCCTTCCAGTTAATTCTTCGACAGACTTACCTATAATAGCCGCAGCAATAGCGCTGGAAGCGGTTGTATTACCTATTCCCATATCTCCTGTGCCGACGATATCGCAGCCCTGCAAAAATTCCTCTTCAATTAATCCTATTCCCGTCTCGATGGCTTTTATCGCTTCATCATTGCTCATCGCAGGGCTTTTAACAAAATTCTTTGTCCCTAAATTTATTTTCCTGTCTTTAAAATTTTTTATTGCCGAAGGATCAATTTTTTCTGCTACCCCCATATCCACTACTATCACCTTAGCGCCAATGTGTTTGGCCAGGACATTTATAGCTGCGCCCCCTCGGATAAAATTATAAACCATCTGTGCGGTTACTTCTTTTGGGAAGGCGCTTATCTTCTCTTCGGTAACCCCGTGGTCCGCAGCCAGAGTAAAAATCACCTTGTTTTTTAGTTGTGGCTCAACCTTTTCGCTTATTGCGACAATCTGTTTGGCTAACTCTTCCAGGCGGCCAAGGCTTCCCTGGGGCTTAGTAAGAAAATCAAGCCTTATTTGAGTTTCGCGTAAAATAGCGCTGTCTAAATCTTCGATGCTTTTAATGGTTTCCTGAAGCCTATTCATTATCCGCTCCTTTTAGCTTAAGAGGAAGGCCGGAAACTATAAGATAAACTTCATCCGAAGCCGCAGCAATAGACTGATTTATTTTTCCTGCTAAATCTCTGAACCTTCTTGCTAACGGATTATCCGGAACAATCCCCATCCCAACCTCATTTGAAACAATCAAGGTGTTAAAGTTAGAATTTCTTATGGTCCTTAACACTGAATTAACTTCGCTTTGAATAGAATAATCGGATCTTCCTTTTAAGAGGAGGTTTGAAATAAAAATAGTCATGCAATCAATAATTATTAAATCTGTTTTTTTAGAAATTCTTTTGACTAAAAAAGATAACTTTACCGGCTCTTCAATTGTTTTCCAGCGGGATGGTCTATTTTTGCGGTGCAATTTTATTCTTTTACGCATTTCATTATCAGAGGGTGCGGCAGTTGCGATGAATAAGAGCGAGCTTGCTGATTTCTGCGCTAATTTTAAAGCGAATCGACTTTTTCCGCTTCGAGCGCCTCCCAGTATAAGAGTAATTTTACCCATAAATTTACTGATTAAATAGTTTTAAATCCGGCCTGCCACTATCAAATTCAATTACGCTAAAGGTAGCGGTCTTCGGTATGTACGCCCAGAAATCATTGCTCTTCAAAAGGGTGTTTATGAAAATACTTATTGCCCCGCCGTGAGAAACAACGGCTATTGTTTTATTTTTATTGAAGGCAATAACCTTTTTAAACGCCCTCCCTATCCTCTTTTTGAAAGTTTTAAAATTTTCTCCTTTAGGAATGGGGAACTTATAAGGATTGTCCAGCCATTTTTTGTATTCATAAGGATATTTTTTTGTAATTTGTTTGTAGGTTAACCCTTCAAATATCCCAAAGTCCATCTCCTGAAGGCCTGGGATCCTTTTAATGCCAATTTTGCCGAAGACTATCCTTGCGGTTTGCGCGGTTCGTTTCATATCGCTTGAGAAAATCTTATTAATAGAAATTTTTTTTAAACGGCTGCGCAGCGCAATGGCTTGTTTAACTCCAGTCCTGCTTAAGGAAATATCATTGCGCCCGCAGTACTTTTTTTGGCGATTCCAGCTTGTTTCGGCATGCCGAATTAATATTATCCTTATAGACATTTTAATTTGCGTAAACAAAAAACCCCGAACATAGCTTGTTTTTGCTATTCTTCGGGGCTGCACCCAAATATTGCTATGGCCCTATCCGCGAGGTAAGTTTTTGTATAGGCAGGTATTCTGACTTAGGGTTTTGCTTGCTTTTCTGCTCCTTCCCATCCCGATAAATTTCAGGACAGTGGAATAACGCAGTCTTTTATCCCCCTTACAGCGGCGGGACCGCGGCTGATTCTCACAGCCTTCCCTTAACCTATACTATCAATTGTCAACTTCAATTTATACCAAATTAACAGGGATGTCAAGAAAAAAAATAATTTTAGGGATGATTTATTGCCTTCCAGCTAATTATTCCTAACCCGCATAAGGCCGCAACTATCAGGCCGGCTGCGATGACTCCGGCAATGATAGAAATAAATGCGTACCTGAACCTGATTTTAAAAAGCGATGCCGCTATTACTCCGCTCCAGGCCCCTGTCATAGGCAGGGGGATAGCGACGAATATAGCCAGGCCCAAAGCTTCGTATTTCTGTATTGAATCGGAGTTTTTCCTGGTGCGTTCCTCTATCCAGTCAAAAAAGCGCGACCAGACCTTGAACTTGCGCAATCTGTTTGTGACCGGCTCAAAAAGAAAAAGAGCGGGCGCGACAAAGATACTGTTACCGATTATTGCAAGCATAAGGGCTTTTTGCAATGACATGCCGAATGATAACCCCAGCGGTATCGCCCCCCTTAATTCCGAAATGGGGAGCGCGGCCGCAATCATTACCAAGTAATCTTTAGGTATATCTTTTAACCAGTCAATTATCATTTCCATCTTGTTAGGGACACCCTTAGCTTTAGTTTCAAGGGTGTCCCTGCTTTGGCTTAAAGGGTGTCCCTGTCTTTGCAGGCGTATTTGCCCAGAAGCGGCACGAATACGCAGTTACAGATTTCGCTAGATTCTAATTTACCCTTTGTTTTCTCGGCTAAAGTTAATAGCTGGATAGAGTTTTCTCCCAAGGGAAGCATAATCTTGCCGCCTTCTTTTAATTGTTCGCTCAAAGGCAGAGGTATTCTTGGGGCTGCTGCCGTAATAATAATCCTGTCAAAAGGCGCTTCTTCCGGCCAACCAAGAGTTCCGTCTGCGCACCTTAGTTTAATATTTTCATAGCCCATGGCTTTAAGCTTCTCTTCGGTTTTTTTTGCCAGGATTTCCAATCTTTCTATACTGTAAACTTCTTTAGCCAGTTGCGAAAGTATTGCAGTTTGATATCCTGAGCCGGTACCTATCTCCAAAACTTTTTCTTCCCCGGTTAAACCTAAGTATTCTGTCATAAGGGCAACAATATAAGGCTGGGATATGGTTTGTCCTTCTCCTATCGGCAGCGGATAATCAGCGTAAGCGCTGGCAGCTAATTCTTGAGGCACGAATTTATGCCTCTCTATTTTGCGGAATGCTTCAAGGACCCGGTAGTTTTTTATGCCGCGGGGTATAAGTTGCTCTTCCACCATCCTCTTTCTTAATACTTCAAAGTCCATAATTCACTCAGTATAAATTTGATAAATCTTAATGTATCAACTACAGGATTGATGCTGCTTTTTTTTCCCAAATATATTGCCTTGATCGGGACAGATTCAATTTTAAAGCCTAAACTCGACCCCCTAATCAATATTTCTGACTCAGTCTCATATTTGCTGGTAGAAAGAGAAACTTTTTTTAAAACATCTTTTTTTATTAATCTGAAACCGCACTGCGAGTCCGGGATCTTCTGTTTTGTCATCAGCGAAATAAGCCAGGACATAATCCTGTTTATGATTTGGCGCTCCAGGGGCATATTTTTAATCTTTTGCATCCTGTTTCCGATTATTATTCCGCTATCTGAATATTCGGCTAAACGCATAAAGTAAGGGATATCTGCGGGAAGGTGCTGGCCATCACCGTCCATGGTTATTACAGCTTCACAGCCGCAATCCAAAGCATAATTGAAACCCTTGATTAAAGATGCTCCCTTACCTTGGTTAGGCTCATTTTTTAACACAGTGGCTCCGCTCTCCTTGGCTATTCCTGCAGTATTATCTATTGAGCCATCATCAATAACTATCACTTCCAGGCCCTGTTTTTTTACCTCGGCCACCAGCCTGGCAATATCTTTTGATTCATTATAAGTAGGAATAATCACGCAGGTTTTCATAAGCCTAAAGGTAAAGATACTTTAGGGACAGTCCCTGTGGCTATACAAGTATTAGCTCTGACCGGGACAGTCCCTATCCAGAACCTTTTGAACATATACCATTGGTCGGGGTATTCGCGGATATATTTTTCGAAAATCTTAAGATACTGCTTCATCAATTCTTTCATATCCTCCCTTTTATTTCCAGTAGGGGTAAATTCAATAGGTTTTTCTATTCTTAGCGTAAATGTATCATCCGGATTTCTTAACATAAATCCCGGCACGATACTTGCACCGGTCTTTAGTGACAAGGCGGCAGGGCCCTCAGGAAATATTGCCGGCTTGCCGAATAAATCCATAATAACCCCTTTTCCTGTAAAATCCCTGTCTCCGGCTAAAGCCAGTAAACCATTGTTATTTAGTACATCGAGGCTCTTTCTAACTGCCTTACCCAACGGTATAACCCTGATTCCTTTGCTTTCTCTTTGAAAATTAAAAAAATCATTTACTCTTTTTTCTTTATGCACTAGCGCAACCACCCAAAAGGGATACCCCGACTGCGCAACCGCTACTCCCCCCAACTCCCAGTTGCCCAAATGCGCCGATAAAACAATAACGCCTTTTCCTTTTGATGCCGCTTCGTTAAAATAATTTATATTATCTATGCGGATATTCTTTTTAATGTATTCCTTGTCCAATTTTTCAAAACGGAAAAAGTCCACGAGGTATTTGGCAAAATTCCTTGCCATTCTGATTCTTATCCTGCGTATTTCACTGTTTGATTTTTCAGGAAAAATTGCCCTGAGGTTTTCCTTTACATACATACGGTCTTTATTTGCAACTATGTAATGCAGGTCAGAGAAAAAGATAGCTATTTTATAGGTGATTTTTAAAGGCAGGTGCATTGCGATAAATTGCCCTGTCCTGTAGAGGAAGTAATCAAGCATTAGTTAAATCCAGTAAAAGACGGGCTATATCTAAACTGGCATTAGGTTTACTTATGGCGCCAGCGCATTCGCTGATGCGTTTTAATTTTTGGGGATCGTCCAGTAAATCCTGGATAACCAGGTAAACCTCTTTCGGTTTATCTAACTCAATTGCAGCTTTCTTTTTAGTAAGATAATCAGTATTATTTGCTTCCTGCCCCGGTATGGGTTTTACGATAATCATAGGAATTTTTTTTGCTAAAACCTCGGCAGTAGTCACCCCTCCGGGTTTAGTAATGATAATATTCGAAATATCCATGAGCTCATGGATATTATGCAGATAACCGAAAACAAGCACCTTCTTTTTATATTTTTTTATCCTTCTCTTTAAAGTCTTATAAAGCTTCTTATTTGTCCCAGTTACTACAATCTCTTGAATACCCTGCTTAGCTTTTTCAAGAGATTTAACTATTGTTTTAATCGGGCCTAAACCCTGTCCACCACCCATAATCAATATGGTAGGCGCTTGCGGATCTAATTTTAATTTACGCATAAGCCTTATTTTATCTATCGGCTCATTGAATTTTGGGTCAAAGGGTATGCCTAAGGATTTTATTTTTTCTTGAGGAACGCCTTTTTTTATTAAACGCAAAGTCACATCAAGCGATGGAGTAATATAATAATTTACAGTATCATAAACCCAGTAAGAATGCGGGATGTAATCGGTAAGTACAGCAACTAAAGGAAGATGGGAATTGTAGGTTTTTTTATAATCCGCAACCATTCCGCAGGGGAATGCCTGAGTGCAAAGCACTGCGTCAGGTTTAAACTCTTCAAAAAGGTTCTTTAATTTAGGCGAATTGAATTTATATACCTTTTCTTTTAATTTTTCCACCCTTTTTACTACCTCGGGATTATCATAAAGGTAATCCCAGATTTGCGGCGTCCTTTTTATTATGCCCATATAGATGCGATTGACGATTTTTTCCGAAATCGGATTAGTGTAATTAAAGGCATTGATATTCATTATTTCTATATCCGGGCGCAATATTTTCAGCGTTTTTTCAATGGCAAGCGTAGCGCTGCGGTGGCCTGAGACCTCTGAGATGTACATTAAAATTATGCGTTTGGGAGCCATAAGAGGGTTTATATCTTATTTTCTCGGTAAATCTCTACCAGCGCATTGGCTGTTTGCGGGCGGTATGGCCTGTCAGTAGTCATGGCATAAATATGTCTGCTGCTGAAATTATCGAAGCGATTAAAGGCATCCGGCAGGATTCTTATTGACGGCCAGTAATTTTTTAGTTCTTTTATAGTTACCGGGTTGACTATAAAGGCAAAAGTTTTCATTATTCTAAGATTTCCCTAGGGGGGCTTTTGTTATTGGTTTTCTTCTAAGGCCCCCAGGACTTCACCAGGATGGACTGTTTCTCCTTCATGAAAAGTAATTTCGGAGAGCATCCCGGTTGCAGGGCTTGGCAGGTTAAAAGTGGCCTTATCAGTGGTGAGTTCCACTAAGTCGTCTTTTTCGTTTACCTTCTCTCCCTCTTTGAAAAACCAGAAGGAAACTGTTGCTTTTTCAATCCCTTCCCCCAACTCTGGCAAAACAACTTTCACCATTTTGCAATCTCCTGGTTAAGATTTTTTTTATATCGCGAACCGAAATCTTTTCTCCGATGCAAGTTTCAAGCGATGTCATCATTATATCCATTCCGCAGGGCCGAATCAAGGAAAAATTACTCAAATCATCCTGTTTTATATTCATGGCTACACCATGATAAGTTATCCAGTTTTTAATGGCAATGCCTATCGAAGCAATCTTTTTATCCTTGAACCAAACTCCAGTTAGCCCCTTAATCCTCTGAGTCGCTACTGAAAACTCTGAAAAAGTTTGCATTGCAATACTCTCAAGTTTCCTTAAAAAGATATGTATATCGCGCTTAAAATAATTTAAATTTAATATAGGATAAAACATTAGTTGCCCGGGGCCGTGATAAGTGGCGTCCCCTCCCCTTTCAACATTGAAAACTTCAATACCTTTATTTTTTAGTTCGGATTCAGGAATTAAAATATTCTTGCTGGTTGCCTGCCTTCCTAATGTTATCACCGGATTATGCTGGCATAGAATGAACGCATGCGTTAACTCTCCGTTTTTTACATCACTGAAGACCTTTTTCTGAAAATCCCAAGCCTCTTTAAAATCTACCAAACCAAGGTCAAATATATTAACCATAAGCTTATTTTAAGGCTTCGTGTATTGATTCGGAAAGAGTCGGATGAGCAAAAATAGTATCTTTGATTTGAGAAATTTTTAGTTGATTGGTTATGGAAACGCCAAAGGCGGCTATTAATTCGGTTGACTTTGGCCCGATAATAGAAGCGCCGAGGATTTGGCCTGTCCTTGCCTCCGAGATAACTTTTATAAAACCTTCGGCCTCATCCAGTATGCGCGCCATCCCGCTCCCTAAAAAATCAAATTTGTTTATTTTGATATCTATTCCTTTATTTTTTGCCTTTTCCTCACTGCTTCCTATGCTCGCGATTTCCGGGTCAGTAAAAATACAATTGGGGATGATAGAATTATCGGCTTTTTTGGGTGAATTCAAATTTGCAATATTTTCTGCGGCGATAACTCCCTGATAAGCTGCAAAGTGCGCAAGCATAATCTTAGCTGTGCAGTCGCCTGCGGAATAGATGTTGTTAATATTGGTTTTAAGATACTCGTCTACCAGGATTTTGCCTCTTTCTAATTTTACCCCGATTTCGGCAAGCCCCATCCCTTCGGTGCGTGGCGCCCTGCCAACACAAACTAAGGTTAAAGAATAATTTTTTGTATCAAAGGTTTGGGCATCGGTATTTGTGTGGACCTTTACCCCTTTCTTTTTAAAAATTATTTCAAGCTTTCTTGCCACTTCGCTATCTTCACCCGGAAGTAGCTGAGGCATCTTTTCTACTACTGTTACCTGAGCCCCAAGAATAGAAAATAAACTTGCGAATTCACAACCGATAACTCCTCCGCCTATAATTAAAAGCGAAGCTGGAATTTCTTTAAGATTCAATATGTCATCGCTTGAAAGGGTAATTTTTGAATCGAATTTAAATGCTGGTAATTCGATTGGCTTTGAGCCGGTGGCAATAAGAATATTTTTTGCCTTTATATTTTTACCGCCTGCTTTTATTTCTTCGTTTGACAAAAATTGCGCAGGGGCAGATAAGAAATCAATTCCCTTGAGGGAGGATTGCATTCCCTGTCTTAGTCCTGCTACGATCTTTTCTTTCCTCTCTTGCACTTTTTGTAAATTTATTTTGGGAGTTATGTCTTCAAGCCCGAAAGTTGCTGATTTTTTTATAAGCGTGAAAACTTTTGCGGATTGGATTAAAGTTTTGGTTGGTATGCATCCAAGATTTAAGCAGGTGCCGCCGACCTGAGATTTTTCAATGAGGCAGCACTTTTTGCCTAAATCTTTGGCTTTTAAAGCGGCATTAAAACCTGCCCATCCCGCGCCGACTATAACAAGGTCATACATAACTTAAACAGGCAATTGTTTGGAAAGCTTTCGTATGACTAAAGCGGAACCCTTTAACAGTTCCAGCTCTTTTTTATTTAAGTCCAGCTCAATAATTTTTTCTATGCCATCTTTTCCTAAGCGGCAAGGTACGCCTATACAGATATCCTTTATTCCATATTCACCGTTAAGGTATGCGCAAACGCCGATAACGCGCTTTTCATCTTTAATAATTACCTTAACCATCGCCGCGATGGCTGCTGAAGGAGCAAAATACGCACTTCCGCTGCCAAGCAGGTTCACTATTTCGGCTCCCCTGCCTATAGTTTTACTTACGAGCAATTCCAATTTTTTATCATCAACGAATTCATCCAGGGCAACGCCTTTTATTTTAGAAAACCTCGCAAGCGGCAGCATCGCTTCGCCGTGGCTGCCTATAACTACCGCTTCTACATCAGTAACAGGGATATTAAGTTCTTTTGCGATAAGGTTTGCGAATCTTGACGCATCCAGGCTGACACCCATGCCAAAAACCTTCTTAAGGCTAAACCCGGTTATCTTTAAAACAAAGTTTGTCATCAGGTCTAAAGGATTGGTAACAACGATAATAATTGCTTTGGGAGATAATTTCTTAATGTTGCCGCAGATGCCTTTTAAAATTGCTGAGTTTTTCTGGAGGAGTTCCTCGCGCGTCATTCCGGGCTTGCGCGCAAGGCCGGCAGTAATAACTATAACATTAGAATCCTTAATTTTACTAATATCATCGCTACCTTCTATTTGATAGTTATATTTTAATACTGCCCGCGCATCTTCTAAATCAAACACTTTGCCCTGGGCAAGCCCCTTTATTACATCAATCAGGACAACCTCGCCAAGCCCTTCTTGAGCTATGCGTAAAGCGGTTGTGCTGCCTACATTTCCCGCTCCTATTATGCTAATCTTCATAACTAGGGACACCCTTGAATCCAAAGCAGGGACACCCTTGAAACCAATCGGAAGGGTGTCCCTAAGATTATAGTTTGGAGATGATAGCGTTTGTCATTTCTTTTGTGCCAACAGCGTTCGGGTCATTGGGGTCGGCCTTAAAATCATAGGTTACCGATTTTCCTTCGGCAATGACTTTTTTGACCGCATCCTCAAGCCTCTCGGCAGATTTATCTTCCTTAATATACCTAAGCATAAGCACGCCGGATAAGACCATTGCTGTAGGATTAACCTTATTCAAGCCCTTATATTTCTGGGCTGAGCCGTGCACTGCCTCAAATACACCCATATTATCGCCTATGTTTGCCCCCGGAGCAATCCCTAATCCTCCGATAAGCCCTGCGCAAAGGTCAGAAAGTATATCGCCATAAAGGTTAGGTAGGAGTAAAATATCGTAATTGTTTGGTTTCTGCACTAACTGCATGGACATATTATCTACAAGCATTTCTTCAAATATTATTTTTCCCACGTATTTCTTAGCAACTTCCCGCGCAGTCTTAAGAAAAAGTCCGTCGGTAAACTTCATAATGTTTGCTTTAGTAACACAGGTTATTTTTTTTCGCTTGAATTCTAAAGCATATTCAAAAGCGAACCTTACTATTCTTTCCGTAGCAAACTTAGAAATTGGTTTTATGGATATGCCAGAGCCAGGACGGATTTTTTTCTTTGAGGCCTTTTCTATCTGTGAGATTAGCTTTTTAGTTGCGCTTTGCCCTTCTTCAAATTCTATTCCCGAGTATAAATCCTCGCTATTTTCCCTGACAATCACTAAATCTATATCTTTATAAAAACTTTTTACTCCGGGATATGTCTTCGCTGGCCTGACGCAGGCGTATAAATCCAGCGCATGCCTTATCGCAACATTCACGGAGCGGAAACCCTCACCTATAGGAGTTACAATCGGGCCTTTTAAAGCAACCTTATTCCTTTTTATGGACTCAATGACGTTTTCAGGGAGCAACTCCCCGAATTTTTCTTTAGCGCTAAGGCCGGCAATAACTTCTTCCCATTCAATCTTTACTCCTGTTGCCTCAATACACATCTTGGCCGCATCAGTTACCTCGGGGCCTATTCCGTCACCAGGTATCAATGTTATTTTATGTTTCATCAGATTTATCCCTCTGGGGACACCCTTTGCTTTAACAGGAAGAGCGGCTCCCGATTGGCAGAAAGGGTGTCCCTAAACTTTAAGTTCTCCGTGCTTCTTGTAATAATTGACTATCCCGCCTTCTTTTAAAAATTCCTGCATGAACTTAGGCAGTGGTTTAATCTTAAGCTTGATATTTTTACTAAGATTCCTGACGATTCCGTTATCAAGGTCAATTTCAAGAGAGTCGGATTCATCAATTTTGTCAGAGTCGGTTTCGACTAAGGGTAGGCCTATATTGAAAGCGTTGCGGTAAAATATGCGGGCAAAACTTTTAGCCATTACAGCTACAATCCCGGCTTCTTTGATTACAAGCGGTGCCTGCTCGCGCGAAGAGCCCATGCCGAAATTCTTTCCTGCAACAATTATTGATTTCCCATGTATTATCTTTGTAGGAAAACCGGGGTCAATATCCTCCATAATATGCTTTGCAAGCTTATTTATATCCGTAATGGAGAATTTGTACCTCCCGGAGATAATAAAATCAGTATTAATATTATCCCCTAATTTTATGCTTTTACCGTCTATTTTCATTCCCTTAGCAATCTCCCTCCCTACCGCTTTTATTAAAATTTATACTCGGGTTCATAATTGTTTAAACTCTTCAGGGTTTTTAACCTTAGACAAAGCTACATCTAATGAGATAGACCCGCGTTTTACCAGTTCTTTTAATGATTTATCCATAGTTTTCATTCCGTATTGAGAACCTGTCTGCATTAGTGTAGGGATCTGCTCTATTTCCTGTTCACGGATGAGGTTTCTTACGCCAGCAGTGCCGATCATAATTTCAGTAGCAAGCACACGGCCCTTGCCAGATGAATGAGGAAGTAGCAATTGAGAAACCACGCCTTGTAAACAATCCGCAAGCTGTAATTTCACCTGTTGCTGTTGGTGTGGAGGGAATACGTCTATGATCCTTTCAACTGTCTGAGGGGCATCGGGAGTATGCAGTGTGGCCAAAACTAAATGGCCTGTTTCAGCTGCAGTAAGCGCTGTAGATATAGTCTCCAAATCGCGCATTTCTCCAACCACTATAACATTAGAATCCTGCCGCAAGGCATGCCTGAGGGCTTCGGAGAATGAGAGCGTATCAGCATAAATTTCTCTTTGCTTAATAATACTTTTTTTATTAGAAAAAATAAACTCTATAGGGTCTTCAATAGAAACAACCATGCACTCCCTTTCATTATTGATCAGGTTTATCATTGCGGCTAAAGTCGTGGTTTTTCCCATACCAGTTGGCCCGGTAACTAGTACAAGGCCATTTGATTTGCGCGCAAGGTCGGTTACTATTGAAGGAAGCCCTAGGCTATCTATGCCCGGAATCTCAAGCGGCACGCGCCTGAAGGCGGCTTCTACGGAACCTCTTTGCTGATGGATATTCACGCGGAACCTATCTATAGCAGGTAGCGCAAGTGAGAAATCAAGCTCTAACTCCCTTTCAAATGTCTCTTTTTGCGGATCTGTCAGGACGCTATATATAATCCTTTTCAGGTCTTGTTTTGATAAGGTAGAAAACTCCGTGCGTAATAATTTTCCGTCAACGCGTAAAATAGGAGGTTCATTGTCGGTAACATGTAAATCAGAAGCGCCTTTCTCAATACACAACAAAAGTAATTCCTTTATCTCCATAAATCCCTCCTTAAGTTGGGACAGTCTTCTACCTTCCTTTTGGCTTTGTTACCATTCGAAGCTTATCTCGCTTGGTAGGGACAGTCCCCTGTGTTTTTCAATAATTTGTGCTTTGATGGGGACAGTCCCTACTTCAGTGGGGATTGTCCCTGTTATAAAAATTCCCTGGGGTCGGCAATAAACCCTCGTATTGCCGAAGCAGCCACTGTTGCCGGTGAAGCAAGGTAAATAAAGGCATTGGGATTACCCATCCTGCCTTTAAAATTCCTGTTGGCAGTAGATATTACAACTTCTCCATCTGCAGGCACACCGTTATGCGTACCTACGCACGGCCCGCAACCCGGAGCGACTATTACAGCGCCAGCCTTAATAAAGGTATCTACGATTCCCAGCTTTAAAGCCTCTAAGTATATGCCCCTTGAGGCAGGTGCGATAATGAACCGTAGGCCCGAAGCTACTCTTTTAGATTTTAATATTTTTGCCGCTATTTTAAAATCAGCTATCCTTGCGTTTGTGCAAGTGCCTAAGAAGGCCTCATTTATTTTAATTTTTTTTAGTTGGTCTACCGAACTTACATTATCCACGCTATGCGGGATAGATACCTGCGGTGAAAGGTGCGAGATATCAAATTTTAGCGTGTTTTCGTAATTAGCACCCTTATCCGGCGTTACAGGTTTAATCCTTCTTTTGACGCGGTGGGCTTTAAGCCATTTGATTGTTTTCTCATCCTGCGGCATAAAGGCGCATTTTGCCCCCATTTCAACTACCATGTTGCATATGGTAAACCTGCCATCCATATCCAATTTGTTAATCGCTGTGCCGGAAAATTCCACCGCCTTATAAGTTGCGCCATCGGCTTTTATCTGGCCGATAATGTGCAGGATGATATCTTTTGCAAATACCCCTTTCGGAACCTTTCCGCTTACAACTATTTTTATTGTTTCAGGGACATTAAACCAGTTTTTACCTGTTGCCAGAGCGATAGCCAGGTCAGTAGAGCCTACGCCGGTGGCAAAAGCCCCCAAGGCTCCGTAAGTGCAGGTATGTGAATCCGCACCCAAAACTAAATCACCGGGTAATATTTCTCCTGATTCAGGGATCACTTGATGGCACACGCCGCAGCCGATATCAAAAAGCTTAAGTTTAAATTCTCCTGCAAAATCGCGCATCTTTTTATGCACTCGCGATACCCCTTCGTTAGGTGAAGGCGCGCTATGGTCAATAACCATACAAAACTTTGTGCCTAAGGCCGTAGGCTTGAGTTCTTTAATCCTATCAATAATAATAGAAGATGTGCCATCCTGCCCAAAGGTAAAATCAACTTTGCAGATTGCAAAGTCTCCCGCAGATAAATTTCTTCCGGCATGAACACTTAATATTTTTTCAGCAATAGTCTTTCCCATTTAAAATTTAGCCAACCATTTCTCTAATCGCTCCATCCCGCTTTCAAGTTGTTCTAAGTTGTTCGCGAAGCTTATGCGTATATATTTATTTGCTCCGAATCCAGACCCCGGGACAGTACTTACTGAGGCTTCTTCAAGAAGCCTGTCGGCGAAGGTTAAGGAATCCAGCATTGTTTTAGATATATCGCAAAATATATAAAACGCGCCCCTGGGAGTTACGAAACTAATTTTGTTCATTTTTTCAAGCCGTGAAATACAATAATCCCGTCTTTTTTCAAATTCTTCACATATCTTAGCAAAGAAATCATTGGGTGAGCTTAATGCCGCAACAGCTGCCTTCTGGCTTATTGAAACAGGGTTTGATGTAGAATGGTCCTGTAATTTTGATACTGCGTCAGATATTTCTTTAGATGCACCAAGATAGCCGATACGCCATCCTGTCATTGAGTAACTTTTGGATAAGCCGTTAACCGTAACGGTTAATCCGTAAATATCTTTATTCAGGCTGGCTATGGAAACATGGCTTTGGCCGTCATATATTAGTTTTTCATAAATCTCATCGCTGATAACAAAAATCTTCTCTTTAACGCAAATTTTAGCAATTTGCCCTAATTCATCTTTATTATATACGCATCCCGTAGGGTTTGATGGGCTGTTTAATAAAAGGGCCTTTGTTTTTGGCGTGATTTGCTTTTCAAGGTCTTTTGATGTTATCTTAAAGTTATTCTGCGGCAAGGCGCAAATGAAACGCGGAGTCCCGTCGCAAATATGCGTCATTTCAGGATAGCTCACCCAATAAGGAGCAGGTATTAATACCTCATCTCCTTTGTTAACTAAGGCCATCAACGCATTGAATATGCTATGTTTTGCTCCGCATGAGACTACGATTTGCTCAGGAAGATATTCCAGCGAATTGTCTCTTTTAAACTTTTCGCAGACCGCATTTTTAAGTTCGGGGGTCCCTGCGGTTGGGGTATATTTAGTAAAGCCGCTTTTAATAGCATCTATGGCGGCGGCTTTAATAAAATCAGGGGTATCAAAATCAGGTTCGCCGGCAGCAAAATTTATAATATCCCTGCCTTCTGCTTTTAATTTCTTTGCCTTTGCGTTGATAGCGAGAGTAGAGGATGGATTAACTTTTTTTAGCCGTTCTGCAAGCCTTGTGTCTATTCGCATTGGTATATTATACAACAAAATAATTAATAATCAAAAAAAATAACCAATACCCAAGCATTAAAAATCAAAGAGCAACATTTGGTTATTGGTTATTTAAAGGACTAAAAGCTTTATTACAAAGAGTCTCTTTCTTTTTTGAATATATTCCTTAATCCACCGAAGAATTTTTTAGCCGGTTTTTTTGTTTCCGTGCGTTTTTCCTTAATCGGCGCGCCTGTAGAAACCTCAGGTTTTTTTTCTTCAGCGGCTTTTAGCTTTATGTCTCCGGCCTTTCTTTCTTCTTCGACAGGTTTTTTTTCTTTTTCTTTTTTAGGCTTTTTGGCTTCTTTTATCTTTTTCTCGGTCAGTTCAAAGATTACCATATTTGCATCATCGCCGCGCCTTTTGCCTATTCTGATAATTCTGGTAAAACCTCCCTGTGTTTTAAAGCGCTGGCCCATTTCCTTAAAAAGCGCACTTACCATGCTGTGGTCTCCTAAAATAGCGAATGCCTGTCTTTTTGCTGCAAGCGTATTAGCCCTTGCTAAAGAGATGAGTTTTTCAACTAAAGGCCTGGCTACCTTCGCCCTATGGGCAGTGGTTTTTATGCTTTCATAGGTGAGTAGGCTTTTTGCCAAAGAGGTCAATGTTGCCTCACGCCACGATGAGTTTCTGTTTAGCAGTAATTTTGAGTTTCTATGCCTCATCTTAAATGAGCCCACAACTTACGAACACGTTAGTGTGAGTAAGTTGTTTGGGCGAATTTATGCCTTCTTTAACTTTTTTTGGTCTATCTGCATACCTAAAGTTAAACCCATGCCTGCGAGGAGTTCTTTTATCTCAGTCAATGATTTTTTGCCAAAGTTCTTAAAACCAAGCATTTCATCCTCATTCCTTTTTACAAGGTCAAAGATAACCTTGATATTTGCCTCTCTAAGGCAATTAGAGCTCCTTACAGACAATTCCAGTTCTGAAATCGGCAGCCTTAATTTTTCATAGAGCACAATCTCCTCGCGCGTCATCTCGGGCTCTTCTTCAGTTATCTCTTCAGGGAGCTGCCCGAAATTGACAAAAATATCCAAATGCCTCTGAAATATATTTGATGCGTATAAAAGCGCATCTTTGGGAGTAATGGAGCCGTTTGTCCACAGCTCCAGTATTAGTTTATCGTAGTCTGTTCTTTGTCCGACGCGTGTATTCTCTACGGAAAAATTAACTTTTTTTATCGGAGTAAAAATAGCATCTATAGGTATCACGCCTACCGTCTTTCCTTCTTTTTTATTTAACTCCGCAGGCACATAACCGCGGCCGCGGGATACCTCCATCTCAACCTGAAATTTAGTATCTTTTGTCAGTGTAGCGATGTGCAAATCCGGATTGATAACCTCTATCGTTTCATCGCACTCTAAATCCTTTGCTTTAATTTCTCCCTTAGAGTTCTTCTTGATATATATGGTCTTGGGTATTTTGGAGTGTGAATTTATAATCAGGGTCTTTAAATTGAGGATTATTTCAGTTACATCCTCTAATACACCCGGTATAGCGGAAAATTCATGCTCAACTCCTGTGATCTTTACCGATGTTACCGCGCTCCCTTCTATCGAAGAAAGCAGCACTCTTCTCAAAGAGTTACCTAGAGTCACGCCGTAACCTTTTTCAAAGGGGGCGGCGGAGAACTTTCCGTAGTTTTCCGTGTAAGTGGATTCGTCGCACTCTAATCTTTTTGGTAGCTGAAAATCACGCCATTTTATCCCCATCTATTTCCTCCTTAATGAACAGGCAACTTATGGAGTTAGCAGAACGACATAAGTTGTAGCTGATTATATCTTTAATATCACCAGCGTCTGAGAATTAATCCCGCCTCTGTGCCGAGGCGGGATAAGTTCGCACTTATAAGTTATGTCGCTTACATTACCTTTAATATAAGG
The DNA here is from genome assembly GCA_919902445.1 of Omnitrophica bacterium GWA2_41_15. Taxonomy (GTDB): domain Bacteria; phylum Omnitrophota; class Gorgyraeia; order Gygaellales; family Profunditerraquicolaceae; genus CAKKQZ01. The sequence continues at coordinate 39,914 of CAKKQZ010000013.1, forward strand.
CTCCATAACTTATGTGCTCACTTAGAATACAACTCTACGATTAACTGTTCTTGTATAGGATGCTGAATATCTTCCTTATCCGGCAACCTTGATACCTTTGCAGTTAAGTCAGCAGGGTTAAACTCAAGCCATGCAGGGACAGTCCTATCCTTTGATGATTCAAGGTTCTCTTTCAGTTTTTTAAGCGCCTTTTCTTTTGCCTTGGCTTGAACCGAATCCCCCTGATCCACCAAGAAAGACGGAATATTCACGCGTTTTGAATTTACTAAAATCTGGTTATGGCGCACGATCTGTCTTGCTTGAGACCTTGAAATTGCAAGGCCCATACGAAAGACCACATTGTCCAGCCTTCTCTCCAATAACTGCAATAAAACTTTTCCCGTGACGCCTTTTGTTTTTGAAGAGACCTCGAAATATTTTCTGAACTGCCTCTCAAGGACACCATATATCCTTCTCACTTTTTGTTTCTCTCTTAATTGCAGCCCGTAGTTGGAAAGTTTCTGTCTTCTACCTCTACCCTGGCCGTGCTGGCCCGGGGCATAAGCCCTTCTGGAAATAGCGCATTTTTCAGTGTAACATTTAGTGCCTTTTAAAAATAATTTTTCCCCTTCCCTTCGGCACAACCTGCAAACAGCATTGATATAACGAGCCATAAATTATACTCTCCTTTTTTTCTTGGGGCGACAACCGTTATGAGGAATGGGGGTTACGTCTTTTATCGAAGTTATGTTAAGCCCTGCTGCCTGCAAAGCCCTGATAGCCGACTCTCTTCCAAACCCCGGGCCTTTTACTTGGACATCAATATCTTTTATCCCTATTTCTTTCGCCTTTCTGGCTGCGTCCGTAGCAGCTACCTGGGCCGCAAAAGGCGTGGATTTTTTTGAACCACTATAGCCTACTATCCCCGGAGCAGACCAGACTAAAACATTCCCCCCCCTATCAGTGATAGTGATAATCGTATTATTAAAACTTGCCTGGATATGAGCGATACCACTCGTAATGCCCTTTGCTATCTTTTTCTTTTTTGCTTTTTCTTTTGTTGCCATTAATTTTTCCTCTTCTTTCTTGCCTGAAAATTTACCCTAAGCAACTGCCTATAATTAAGAAGTTGGGAGGGGCAATTTTACTTTGCAGCTGGTTTGCTCACCGGGGCTTGCTTAACCGGCTCCTTCTTCTTTGCCACCATTCCGCCTCTACGCGGCCCCTTTCTGGTACGGGCATTAGTGCGTGTGCGCTGGCCCCTTACCGGAAGGCCCTTTTTATGCCGCATGCCTCTCCATGAGCCAATATCCATTAATCTCTTGATATTTTGCGAGATGTCACGCCGTAAATCCCCTTCTAACCTCAGGCCCATTTTTTGTATGGTGTTTGCAAGATGCGCTATTTCTGCGTCGGAAAGCTCCTTGGCGCGCCTGTCCGGGCTGATGTTCGCTTCCTTTAATATTTTATTGGACAATGTCCTGCCGACCCCGTATAAATAAGTTAAAGATATTTCTATTCTTTTTTCTTTTGGGATATCAACACCCAGTATTCTTGGCATTAATGTCTCCTTAATGAACACTTGACTTACGAATACGTCAGTATGAGTAAGTCAATGTGTGAATTAATCCCGCATCTTGTTTTCCAAGGAACAGCGGGAGAAGTTCAATTTAAACTATGAACCAACTATCCTTGCCTCTGTTTATGTTTGGGGTTAGAACAGATCACTCGCAGGACCCCTTTTCTTTTTATAATCTTGCACTTGTCGCAAATCTTCCTTATAGACGCTTTTACTTTCATCTAGCTGTTCCTCTCTTTAATACCCAGTTCTTTTTTATTTCACCCTGAAGGTAATTCTTCCCCTGGTTAGGTCATACGGGGACAATTCCAGTTTCACTTTGTCTCCGGGAAGTATCCTGATAAAATTCATACGCATTTTTCCCGATACATGTGCAAGCACTATATGGCCGTTTCCCAGTTCCACTTTGAACATTGCGTTAGGTAACGCTTCAATGATCTTTCCTTCGGTTTCTATGAGCTCTTCTTTAGACATTGGTCAATATTTCCGGCCCCTTTTCTGTTATTGCCACTGTATGCTCAAAATGCGCAGAAGGAAGCCTGTCTTTAGTTACTGCTGTCCATCCGTTATCACCTATTTCCGATTCCCAGGTGCCCATATTTACCATTGGCTCGATGGCTAAAACCATCCCGCTTTTTAATACCGGCCCCTCATGAGGCCTTCCAAAATTCGGGATTTCCGGATCCTCATGTAAACTTAATCCTATGCCATGCCCAACAAATTGCCTGACAACCGAAAAACCATTCTTCTCAACGTAATTCTGGATACTGTAAGATATATCGGATAGATTATTATTTACCTGTGCCTGTTTTATCCCTTCCCATAAAGACTTTTTAGTAACATCAATCAATTTTTTAGCCTTTGAATTTATATTTCCTACGGCCAAGGTAACCGCGGCGTCGGAGAAATAACCTTTATAATTAACACCTAAGTCTAAGCTTAAAACATCCCCTTCTAAAAGCCTGCGGGGCCCGGGTATGCCGTGGACAATCTCTTCGTTTACAGAAGTGCAAACACATCCAGGAAACCCTCTATAACCTTTAAAAGCCGGCAATGCGTTTCCTTTTAGTATCAATTCTTCTGCAAGGCGATCGATCTGTTCTGTGGTAATTCCTGGTTTTACTAATTCCTGTATATTTTTGAGCACCTTCGCTAATATTTTACCAGAAATCCTCAGCACCCCTAGATCTTCTTTAGACTTTAAGGGAATCATCGCATTTTAGCGCAATTTCTATAATCTCACTTAAAACCAGTTCCGGTTCTGCGTCAGCGGATAAACGGTGTAATTTTTCTTTTGCCTGGTAAAATTCAATCAGCGAAGCCGCTTCTTTTTTATAAACTTCCAAACGTTTTTTCACAGTAGATTCTTGATCGTCTTTCCTCTGGTAAAGCCTTGCCCTGCAATGGTCGCAAATACCTTTTTTTTTAGGGGGCATATTTTTAATATGGAAGTTCGCTGCGCAAGCCTTGCATACCAACCTTCCTGCGAGGCGTTGGATAATCACATTATCGCTGCTATCCAAATAAAAAACCATGCCTATATCGAGTTTTCTTGCGCCTAAAATATCATCCAATGTCATTGCCTGGCTTAAATTTCTGGGGTAGCCGTCTAATATGAATCCCTTTTTGACATCGGCCTTATCAAATCTACTCATCAGCATCTTGGCGACTAATTCATCCGGAACAAGAAGCCCGCGGTTCATATAATCCTCCGCTTCTTCTCCTATCGGCGTCAAATCCAAGACATTCTGGCGTAAAATTTCTCCAGTGGATATGTGAGGCAAAATCAGCTCTTCCGCTAATCTCACTGCCTGTGTTCCTTTACCTGCTCCGGGAGGGCCTAATAGGACTATTCCCGTCATCTGCGCCCCCTTATGTGCCCGGATTTTATAAAACCTTCGTAGTGGTGCGTTAACAGGTGCGATTCAACCTGTTTTAAGGTATCCAGCATTACTCCGACTATAATCAAAATTCCCGTACCGCCGAAGAAAGAGGCGACCAGATATGGGACCTTAAGCCATGCCATAATAAAATCCGGAAAAATAGCGATGATTGCGATAAAAATAGCGCCGGCCAAAGTGATCCTGGTCATTACATAATCTAAAAAATCAGCTGTAGGCGCTCCCGGCCTTATTCCCGGGACAAACCCTCCATATTTTTTCATATTTTCCGATAAATCATTAGGATTAAATACTATTGCCGTATAAAAATAACAAAAGAATATTATAAGCAAGGCATAGATAGCGGTATAAAGCAACTGACCCCTCATTAACCCTTGCGCTAATCTCTGGAATCCCGGATTGGGTATAAATGAGGCAAGAGTTGCCGGAAAAAGGATTATGGATTGAGCAAAGATGATCGCGATAACTCCTGATGTATCGACCTTTAGCGGAATATATGTAGATTGTCCGCCATAGATTTTTCTTCCCACGATTCTACGCGCATACTGCACAGGTATTTTCCTTTGTCCCTGCGCGATCATGATTATTGAAAAAACCACTCCTGCAAGCAGTATCGCCATAATTATTAAGGTGAAAGGCTGGATCTGCCTGCGGCTAGGCGCAAAGGGAGAAATCAAAACAAATAACTGATGAAATGCCGTAGGTATCCTGGAGATTATACCCGCTGTAATAACCAGCGAAATACCGTTACCAATCCCTCTTTCCTGAATCTGCTCACCAAGCCACATAATAAATATTGTGCCGGTGGTAAGGGTGAGGACAGTGAGAATCCTAAACCCGAATCCCGGGTTCATAACAATCCTTAACCCTTCAAAGCGGGCAGGATCCTCAAGCCACAAAGCGATAAAGAATGACTGGATCAGGGAGAGCACGACCGTACCATACCGGGTAAACTGATTAATCTTTTCATACCCGGCCTTGCCTTCTTTCGCCAGTTTTTCCAAAGCCGGTATGACTGCCGTAAGGAGCTGCATGATAATGGAAGAGGAAATATAGGGCATAATTCCTAAGGCAAAAATAGTTAACCTTTCCATAGCGCCTCCGGAAAACATATTGATTATACCAAAGAGCGTTCCGCCTTGAGTTTTAGCTATCCTGTTAAAGAATTCTGCTAATGCGGATCCGTCGATACCCGGGGTAGGAATATAGCAGCCGACTCTATATATAGCAAGAAGTGCACCCGTAATTATAAGGCGTTTTTTTAAATCAGGGATTTTAAATGAATTGACTAATGCGCTAATCATCAACCCCGCCCTTTTTATTTAACTCCTCGCCCTTAACAAAAATGGCGGGGTTGATGATTTCAACCTTACCGCCGGCGTTTCTAATAACTTCAGATGCCTTTTTTGAAAAAGCGTGGGCTTGGACAGTAATGGGGATTTTAATTTCTCCCTCGCCTAAAACCTTAACTAATTTTAATTTATTTTTGATTAACCCCTTTTCTTCCAACACATCCAGAGTAATATTCTGTTCCTTAAGTCTAGCTAAATCAGTTAAATTTATAATTTGGTATATCTTTTTAGAGGCGCTTGAGAATCCGCGCTTTGGCATCCTGCGGATTAAGGGAGACTGGCCCCCCTCAAAACCAAGGTAAAAATGCCTTCCTGCGCGGGAGGTCTGCCCCTTACTTCCCCTTGTTGAAGTTTTTCCATGGCCGGAACTCGGGCCCCTGCCTAAATATTTCCTTTTTTTGTGAGAACCTTTAGGGGCCTTTAGATTATGCAGGCCGAATTTTTCTACGGAAACTTTATTTTGCGCTTTCTTTATGCGCTTCGGCCTAACTGGTGTTTCAGGTTTGGCGGCTGTTTTAGTAGTTTTCTTAAGTTTTATCTTCTTCTTTTCCATTTTTATGCTTTTAAATTTTTAAGGCCCTCGACCGTTGCCTTAATAACATTGCCAGGATTATTTGAATTCAGGCATTTTGTCAGGATATCTTTTATCCCGGCCGCTTCGCATATAGCCCTTACCGGGCCAGCAGCAATAACCCCTGTTCCTTCGGAGGCGGGCTTCAGTAACACCTTTGCTGCTCCGAATTTGCCTATAATCTCGTGTGGTATTGTGGAGCCTTCCATTGTAACCTTAAATAGGCTTTTTTTAGCTTTGGTAAGGGCCTTGCGGATAGCATCCGCAACTTCGTTTGCTTTATCCTGCGCAAAACCAACGCGGCCCTTGGTATCTCCCACTACTACAAGCGCGCTAAAATGCAGCTTTTTACCGCCTTTGGTTACTTTTGCTACGCGGTTAATAGTAATAACTTTTTCGATTAATTCAGGTTGTTGTTCAATATTTAATTCGCGCATCGTATTTAAAACTCCAATCCGCCTTTTCTTAAGGCATCTGCAAATGCTTTTATTCTCCCGTGGTATAAAAATCCAGCCCTGTCAAAAATAATCTTATTGATCCCCTTTTCTTTTAGTTTTTGGGCGATGGACTCGCCAAAAACCTGGGCAGCCTTGATATTGCCGCTTGAAGTAAACTTGGCCCTAATAGCTTTGTCATAGGTTGAGAAAGAAAGAATGGTTTTATTCTGGGTATCATCAACGGCCTGCGCTGAAAAATGTTTTAAGCTGCGGCGGACAACTAAACGCGGCTTCTCAGGCGTGCCAGTCATCCTGAGTTTTATACTCTTGTGCCTCTTTACCCTTGCTTCCTCTTTTTTATTCACCCCGCACCTTTTATTATTTTGTAGTGGCTTGCGACTTGCCGACCTTCTTCTTCACATATTCGCCTACAAACCTTATGCCTTTTCCTTTGTATGGCTCCGGAGGGAATATTGCGCGTATTTCGGTAGATACTTCTCCCACCTTTTCCTTATCAATACCACTTACAACAATCTGTGTAGGCTTTGGGGTCTCTATCTTGATGCCTTCGGGTATTGTAAAGTTAACCGGGTGAGAAAACCCCAATAGTATATTCAGGATATTTCCCTGGACAGCTGCCTTAAAACCAACGCCGATTATCTCTAATTCTTTTTGATAACCTTCCGTTACCCCCTTTATCATATTTGCTATTAATGCGCGGTAAAGCCCGTGTAAAGATTTATCGAGCTTTAAGTCGGTAATTCGTTTTACCAATACCTGATTATCCTTGATTTCCAAATTTATGCGCTGGTGTAAAAACCGGCTCAAGCGCCCTTTGGGCCCCTCAACAGTTATGGAATTATCCTTGACTTCTACCTTTACACCGCCCGGTATGGCTACCGGTTTTTTCCCAATCCTTGACATTTTAAACCCCGCTTACCAGATATATCCGATAATTTCTCCGCCAACTTTTAAATCCCTGGCTTCTTTATCGGTAATTATACCTTTTGAAGTAGAAACAATTGCAAGCCCTCTTCCTCGTAAAACTAAAGGGAGTTTTAAGCTCTTCGCGTAAACCCTTAAGCCCGGCCGCGAAACTCTCTTTATATTCCTGATAGCGGGTTTATTTGCAATATACTTAAGGTATACCCTTACCACCCCTTGTTTCTTATCCTCTATTAATTTAAAATTTTCGATATAATTTTCTTTTTTTAATATCTCCATAATGGCTTTAAGCGTGTTTGAAGCCGGAAAGTCCACGTTTTCTTTTTTAGCCATCATGGCATTGCGTATAATCGTAAATGCGTCAGCTATTAAATCCGTTCTAGACATTCTTACCTCATTTTTTAAACCTCTACCAGCTTGCCTTTTTAACGCCGGGTATCAAACCCTGCCAAGCCAGCTCTCTAAAGCATATGCGGCAAAGCTGAAACCTTCGAATGTAACCTCCGGACCTGCCGCAGATATTGCATCTGTTGTATTTTCGCGAAGAAAATTTTGCAGGCCTCTTCCATCTTGCTATCTGTGAATTTTTAGCCATATTTATTCTTCCTTAAAGCTAAAAGGCATGCCGAATAATTTAAGTAACGCTTGAGCCTGCTCTTTGGATTTAGCATTCTTTATACAGAAGGTTATATCCATGCCCTGAGTACGTGTCAATTTGTCGTAATCTATCTCGGGAAATATGCCTTGTTCAGCAAGGCCCAGGGTATAATTACCGGCTTTATCGAATGAGCTGGTAGAAACCCCCCTGAAGTCGCGTATGCGCGGAATAGCGACATTCAAGAGCCGGTCCATAAATTCATACATCATTGAGCGTCTTAAAGTGACCTTGGTACCTACGGGGCCGCCTTCCCTAACCTTAAAGTTAGCGATTGCTTTTTTTGCCCGCCTTATAATCGGCCTTTGGCCTGTAATCAGGCTTAATTCATCCATTGCCCTTTCAAGTATCTTTATATCAGTGAGGGCCTCGCCCACGCCCATATTTACCACTATCTTATCAAGGTGCGGGACAGCCATCCTGTTCTTTATTTTAAAGGACTGCATCATCTGGGGGATAATCTCATTTTTATATTTTTCCAATAATCGCGGAGTCATTTTATATTGCCTCTTTACAAGACTTACATATCCTGACCTTTGTATTATCTTTCAGTATTGAAAAACCTACGCGCACGGGGCGCTGGCAGCTTTTACAAACCAGCATTAGATTTGAAACACTTATAGGCGCCTCAATGGAAACGATCCCACCTTGCTGGTCCTGGCGCGTCTGTTTTTTGTGTTTTTTGACTAAATTTATCGCCTCAACCAGCGCGCGCTTGCTTTCAGTAATAATATTCAGCACCTTACCCTTTTTTCCGGTGTCCTTGCCTTTAATTACCTGGACTATATCCCCTTTACGCACTTTTAACATCAGATTACCTCTGGGGCTAAAGAAATTATCTTGCTAAAATTCTTATTCCTTAATTCTCTTGCCACCGGGCCAAAAACTCGCGTGCCCCTCGGATTAGACTGGATATCAATGAATACAATGGCGTTACGGTCAAAACGCAATACCGAACCGTCAGGCCTCCTTATTGCTGATTTAGTCCTGACGATTACTGCACGGGCCACCTCCCCTTTTTTAATTACCGCATCCGGAGAAGATTCTTTTATATTGACATTAATGACATCGCCGATTTCTGCCATTTGGCAGTTCTTTTTGCCTAAAACGCAGATAAATGAGGCGCGCTTTGCCCCTGTGTTATCAGCAACATCTAAAATCGAGCGCAGCTGGATCATTTAATCTCCTTAAATGAACGCTTGACTTACGAACACGCAAGTGTGAGTAAGTCAATGCGCGAATTATTGAGCACACAAAGTTTCTATAAGCGAAATCCCGCGTAAGCGGGGATCCCGCTTCTTGCTTTTCAAAGTAACGGCGGGAGAAGCTCGACATGCGGAGCCTGAGCTTTTTTAATCAACTCCACAATCCTGAAATGTTTATCTTTTGATAAAGGCCTTGTTTCTTCTATTCGCACCGTATCGCCTAATTTAGCAATTCCCAGTTCATCATGCGCTTTAAACTTATTATATCGCCTGATCATCTTTGAGTATTTCGCGTGTTTCTTTAAATGCATTGTCCGGACTATAACGGTTTTTTGCATTTTAGCGCTGACAACTATGCCGGTGAATTCTTTTCTTCTACCCATTTTATTTCTCTTTCTTTGTGTTTAGTATTGTATTAATACGGGCAATATCTTTCTTAACCTGGGAGAACATATGCGGTTTTTCAACCCTACCGCTGTAACGTTGAAGATTCAGTTTTGCCAGCTCATCTTTCAGGGTTTTTTGTTTCTGCACTAATTCTTCCTGCGATAAGGCTCGCAATTCCTGTGGCTTCATTTATGCACCCTTGTGACAAACTTTGTCCTGCAAGGCAGCTTATACGCAGCTAAGCGGAAACATTGTTTTGCGTATTCTTCGGGAACTCCGCCTAATTCAAATAAGATCTTGCCCCTTTTTATAACAGCAACCCAATGGTCAATTTCACCCTTGCCTTTACCCATACGTACTTCAGCAGGCTTCTTGGTTATGGATTTATCCGGGAAAACTCTTATCCAGAGTTTTCCTCCTTTATGAAGCTGCCTGGCTAAAATAACGCGCACAGCTTCAATCTGGGTATTCTTCAACCAGCCATTTTCAAGTGTTTTTAAACCGAACTCACCGAAACTTAACTGCGCTCCGGTAGTAGCAATACCTCGCCTCTTACCCTTAAGAAGCTTCCTGTATTTTACCCTCTTGGGCATTAAAACCATATTAATTCAACTCCTGACTTCTAACAGCTTCCGCTTCAGGAACCCCCTGTTTCTGAGGCACCTTCTTAGTAAGTATCTCGCCTTTATAAATCCACACCTTTACTCCGATAAGGCCGTAAGTTGTTAAACTTTCGGCAAATCCATAATCTATGTCTGCACGAAGCGTCTGTAAAGGCACCTTGCCTTGTTTATACATTTCTGTCCTGGACATCTCAGCGCCGTTAAGCCTGCCTGCGCAAGTTACCCTTACTCCTTTAGCGCCTGAGTTCATTGTCTGTTCCATTGCGCGCTTTACCGCCCTGCGGAAGGCAACTCTTTTTTCAAGCTGGAAAGCGATGTTCTGCGCAACAAGCTGGGAGTCCACAGCGGGATTTTTTATTTCTTCTATATCTATTGAAACTTCGGTTTTTATTAAATTACTCAGATCTTCGCGCAAACGTTCAATATCCGCGCCGTGGCGGCCGATAATGATCCCCGGACGGCCGCTAAATATGCGAATCTTTACCTTTTCGGCCAACCGTTCGATAATAATATTAGAAACCGCTGCCTGCTTAAACCTTAACTTTATTAATTTTCTTATGCTATAATCCTGCTTTATGAATTTAGGATAATCTGCCGGCTTTGCAAACCAGCGGCTATGCCATGTCCTGATAAAACCCACCCTTAAGACAAACGGATTAACCTTGTGGCCCATACAGTTATTCTCCTGATTTTAAATCCAGTTCAATCTTTATATGCGATGTTCTTTTTAATATGGGGGCTGCCCTGCCAAAAGCAGCTGCCTTAAACCTTTTCCAGCTTGGGCCGACATTACATATAATCTTAGAAATATAGAGCTGTTCGGCATTGAAACCTTTAACTTTTGCGTTAGCAATAGCAGAGTTCAATATTTTAATAAGATGCTCTTTGGGCCTTTTGTTTAAGTTAAGAAGGATGCTTCTGGCCAAGAGCGCATCCTTATTACGGATCAGAGCCATTACCTGCCTGACTTTTGGCGGTGCAAGCCTTACAAATTTTACTTCAGCTTTAGCTATCATTTATGAGCGCATAACTTACGAACACATTAGTGCGAGTAAGTTATTGCGCGAATTATTGAGCACATAAAGTTTCTATTAGCGAAATCCCGCGTAAGCGGGGCTCCCGCATCTTGATTTCCAGGGTAGCAGCGGGAGAGGTTCAACCGCATAACTTACGAGCACGCCAGTGCGGTAAGTTTATGTCTTTTCAGCGGCTTTCTTTGCCTTGACGCCCCCGTGTTTCCTGAAAATACGGCTTGGCGAAAATTCCCCTAATTTATGGCCTACCATATTCTCCGTAACAAAAACCGGGACGTGCTTTTTTCCGTCGTAAACGGCAAATGTAAGGCCGACAAAATCCGGTATTATGGTCGAACGCCTTGACCAGGTCTTAATCGCCTGTCGCAGCCCTGAACCGCGTAATTTTTCTACTTTCTTAAGCAATCTTTCTTCTACAAACGGGCCTTTTTTTAATGAACGTGGCATATTATGGTTTCCTTCTCTTTACGATAAACTTTTTAGAATACTTATTGCGATTCCTGGTACGGTATCCTTTAGTAGGTTTCCCCCAGGGGGTAACCGGATGCGGATTTCCCTGTCCGGATTTTCCTTCGCCTCCCCCGTGCGGATGGTCAACCGCATTCATTGCAACGCCTCTTACAGACGGCCTGATTCCCAGCCACCTGCTCTTTCCTGCCTTGCCTAAAATAACCGCTCCGTGGTCAATATTTCCTATCTGGCCTATGGTAGCGCGGCAATCTAAATTTATTAACCTAACCTCTCCGGAAGGAAGCCTTACATGGGCAAAATCCCCTTCCTTAGCCATAATCTGAGCGCTGGAACCGGCTGACCTTACTATTTGCCCTCCCTTCCCCTTACTCATCTCTAAATTATGAATCAGTGTTCCTGAAGGAATATGGCGCAATAAAAGGCAGTTGCCTGTTTTTATTTCTATATCTTTTTGATTTGAAGAAATAACCTCTTCCCCTACATTTAAACCCTGCGGCGCTAAAATATATCTTTTTTCCTTGTCAGGATATTCAACTAGGGCAATTCTTGCTGAACGGTTCGGGTCATATTCAATAGCAAGTACCTTTGCCGGCGCTTCAAATAAATTCCTCTTAAAGTCAATTATACGCAGCATCCTCTTGTGTCCGCCCCCCCGGTGCCTGACAGTCATGCGGCCGTAAGCATTTCTTCCTCCGCTCTTCTTAAGAGGGAGGAGTAGCGATTTTTCCGGCTTGCCTTTAGTGATTTCTGAAAAATCAGGGCCGCTCATATGCCTGCGGGAAGGTGTTGTCGGCTTAAATTTTATTAGTCCCATACTAGGTTATTGCCTCACTTATCTTCTGCCCCTCTTTTAAGGTGACAACGGCTTTTTTTACGTCAGGCGTCTTACCCAAGTGGTACCTTACCTTGCGCTTTTTACCCAGCGAGATAAAAGTATTAACATCTTTAACCTTTACTTTATATAAATCTTCTACTGCGTACTTAATCTGGATCTTATTAGCCGTATTGTTCACCAAGAAAAGATATTTCCTATCCGGTTCATAACTTGTTGCTTTCTCTGTCCTTATCAATGCCTTGATTATATCTGTTGAGCTAATCATTATTTTAACCTGTCAGTAATCTGGCTAAGGCCGTTCTTGGTTATAATTATTTTTTTATGGCTCATTATATCGTAAACGTGGGTATCTTTTGCCAAATCCACATTTAAAAATGAGATGTTATGTAATCCGCGTTTTTGGTTTTCGTCAATCTTGTCCAATAATAAAAGCAGGCTATTCCTTTTTTTTTCATTGATAGGAATCAATTTCAGGTTGGAAAATACCTTTACCGCTTCTTTTGTCTTTGGAGTACCCAGCTTTAAATCATCTAAAACAATAAGATCGTTCTCTTTTATTTTTGAGTTCAGGCTGGATTTTAACGCCAGTAATTTAATTTTCTTCGGCAGTTTGTAGTAAAAATCCCTTGGATGCGGGCCAAAGATTACTCCGCCATGCCTCCAGAGAGGAGAGCGTATGGAACCTACCCTTGCCCGTCCAGTACCTTTTTGCTTCCAGGGTTTTTTACCGCCGCCTGAAACCTCTCCTCTGGTTTTTGTTGAGGCCAGGCCTTTTCTCTGATTGGCCCTGAAGGCGTTTACAGCCTGATAAATAACATCTGAATTGACAATACCGTCAAAGACAGCGCTGTTCAGCTTGAGAGTATCTATTTGGTTTCCTTCGCAGCTATATATAGGTAGGGAAATTACCTCTTTCATTTTTTACCCGGCTTGGTTCCTTTAGAAGTTGCTTTTGTTGACACAGCTTTCTTTACCCTCACCTTTACGGCTTTTCTTACAATAACATAACAATTCTTATAACCCGGAACACTCCCTTCAACTAGTATAATGTTATTCTCCAGGTCAGTTTTTATTACCTTAAGGTTCTGTAAAGTTGTTTTGCGCGCTCCCATATGCCCCGGCATATGATGGCCTTTAAAGACCCTACCCGGAGTTGTGGTTGAGCCTATCGACCCCACCCTTCTATGAGAAGTTGAGCCATGCGTCCTGGGGCCTCCTTGCCAGTGCCAACGCTTCATACCCCCTTGAAAACCTTTACCGATAGAGGTAGCGGAAACATCAACTAAGTCTCCGGGAGCGAACATATCCACTTTAAGCTCTTCTCCGACTTTGTACTCTCGTCCGGCCTCCTTAAGCACTTCCCTGATCACCTTGCGCGGAGCTATATTAATTTTTTTAAAATAACCCAGGATGGGTTTTTTGACACGGCTTTCTTTTGCCATATCAAAACCTAATTGTATGCTTTTTTCTTTTACCGCTAAAACAGGACAGGGCCCGGCTTCAATTGCAGTCACACCGACCATTTTTCCGTCATCAGCAAATACCTGAGTCCTGCCGATTTTTTTGCCAAGCAATCCTGTCATATTTATGAGCACATAACTTACGAACACTAAAAAGTGTGAGTAAGTTATCTGTGCGAATTAATCCCGCTTCCTGCTTTCCTGCGGAACAGCGGGATAAGTTCGGACATAAAAGTTATGTCTATTACGAATGTTTTAATATTTTTCTCCATAACTTTTGTCCTCACTTATTTTATCTCTACATCCACCCCAGAGGGCAAATTCAGTTTTCTTAATGAATCAATTGTCTTGGATGTCGGTTCGTAAATATCGATAAGCCGTTTATGCGTTGATAAATCAAACTGCTCGCGTGATTTCTTATCGATAACAGGAGAGCGTAAGACCGTATATATCTCGCGCTTCGTAGGAAGCGGCACAGGGCCTGATATCTTGGCACCTGTCCTCTTTGCGGTCTCTACAATCTCTTCTACCGCCTTATCCAACAGGCGATGATCATAAGCTTTTAGTTTTATGCGAATCTTTTGCATTTTCGTTTTTGTGTTCTCTATTGTCGTGTTCGCTGGTAAACTAACTAAAGAACTCACGAACTAAAAGAACTATTTCTTTACGCTATAACCTCTGTTACAACGCCTGCTCCTACTGTATGGCCGCCTTCACGAATAGCAAAGCGCGATTCCTTTTCCATGGCAATAGGAGTAATTAATTCTACATCCAGATTGATGTTATCCCCGGGCATAACCATTTCGACGGCCTGCGGAAGAATAACGCTTCCGGTGACATCGGTAGTACGAAAATAGAACTGAGGCCTGTAACCTTTAAAGAAAGGCGTATGCCTTCCGCCTTCTTCCTTTGTTAAAATGTAAATCTGGGCTTTAAACTTGGTATGAGGAGTTATTGATTTTGGTGCAGCGATAACCATACCGCGCTCGATGTCATTCTTTTCAATACCTCTTAAAAGCAAGCCCACGTTATCTCCTGCCTGTCCTTCATCCAGCAACTTGCGGAACATTTCAATCCCTGTGACTACTGATTTCTTTACCTCCGGCCTTAAGCCCACTATTTCAATTTCTTCGCCGATTTTTACTTTACCGCGCTCGATTCTACCTGTACCGACCGTACCCCTGCCTTCGATGCTAAACACATCTTCCACCGCCATCAGCAATGGTTTATCTGTTTCTCTTGTCGGAAGCGGTATAAATTCATCAACAGCTTTCAACAGGTCAAGTATGCATTTTGAGTCCTCAGATTTAGGGTCAGATGAAGCTAATGCCTTTGTAGAGCTACCCCTTATAATCGGTGTTTTATCTCCCGGATAACCATATTTTGTCAAAAGATCCCTAACTTCCATTTCAACCAAATCTAGCAATTCCTTATCGGTTACGAGGTCAACTTTATTTAAAAATACAACCATCGCAGGAACGTTGACCTGCCGCGCTAACAGGATATGCTCTCTTGTCTGAGGCATAGGGCCGTCAGCTGCAGAAACTACGAGTATTGCGCCATCCATTTGAGCTGCTCCGGTGATCATATTTTTAATATAATCAGCGTGTCCAGGGCAGTCGATATGGGCGTAATGACGCGCAGCGGTTTCATATTCAACGTGCGCAACACAAATAGTAACGACTTTTGTTTCGTCTCTTACTGTTCCGCCTTTTGCAATATCAGCGTACGCCCTGGCCTGCGCCATACCTAACTTTGATAATACGTGGGTAATGGCTGCTGTCAGAGTAGTCTTACCATGGTCAATGTGGCCAATGGTACCGATATTCACGTGCGGTTTGCTCCTTACAAACTTTTCTTTAGCCATCTAAAGACCTCCTTTTAATGAGCGCATAACTTGCGAACACTGAAAGTGTGAGTAAGTTATTTGCGCGAATTAATCCTTGACACGTGAGGTTCAAGTTTAAATATCGTCGAATTCGTGCCAAGGGCAAGTTCGGACAAATAAGTTATGTCGTTTAGATTTTTTATTATATAGCTCTCCATAACTTATGTCCTCACTTAGAAACTTCTTCTTGTGGTACCTGCCGTTGAAAAACCTGCTATGACTTTTTCGGCTATATGTGAAGGCACTTCAGCGTAAAATGAAGGCTCCATTGTATAGGATGCACGACCTTGTGTCAAGGACCTTGATACGGTTGCGTAATTAAAAACTTCGGCAAGCGGAACATACGCACGGATAGCGCGCGCATTACCGCGCTGGTTAATCGAAATTATTTTTGCGCGCCTTGAATTCAGGTCTCCGATTATTGCGCCCATATATTCTTCTGGCACGACAATCTCAATGTCCATAATCGGTTCTAAGAGGATCGGGCGGCCTTTTCTTAACCCGTCCGTAAAGGCGAGGGCGGCAGCCATTTGAAAAGCCATTTCAGATGAATCAACTTCATGAAAAGAGCCGTCAACTAAAGTTACTTTAACATCGGTAACAGGATAACCGGCCAGGACACCGCTTTTTGCAGCCCCGAAAATACCCTGCTTTACTGACGGAATATATTCGCGCGGAATAGCTCCGCTTTTTATTTTATCTTCAAAAGTAATTCCAAGCCCGGGAGTTTCCTGCGGCTGCATTTCAATTACCGCATGGCCATACTGCCCGCGGCCGCCTGATTGCTGGATAAATTTTCCTACAGAGATAACTTTCTTAGTAAGGGTTTCCCGGTAAGCCACCTGCGGTGAACCAACCTGCGCCTCCACGTTAAACTCGCGCATTATCCTGTCTATCACTATTTCAAGATGCAGCTGGCCCATCCCGGAAATAATAGTTTCTCCTGTTTCCTGGGCATAGGTAACGCGGAATGACGGATCTTCTTCGGCTAACTTATGCAATGCCATCCCTAATTTTTCCTGGTCTATTTTTGTCTTTGGTTCTATTGCCTGCTGTATGACCGGCTCAGGGAAACGCATAGACTCAACGAGTATTGGATTGGCTTCAGTGCAAAGCGTATCACCGGTTTTAGTTTCTTTTAACCCCACTGCCGCGGCAATATCTCCGGTATGAATATAGTCTATAGCCTCTTGCTTGTTGGCATGCATTCTTATTAATTTTGTAATTCTTTCTTTTGTTCTTTTTGATGCGTTATAAAGATAATCCCCTGATTTTAAAGTACCTGAATAAACCCTGATATAATTTAAGCGGCCGACATACGGGTCTGTCGCGACTTTAAAACACAATGCGCAAAAAGGGGCTTTGTCCGATGCGGTAATCTCTTCGAATTCCCCTGTTTCAGGATTTGTGCCTTTTACAGGAGGTAAGTCCAAGGGAGAAGGAAGATAATCGCATATGGCATCCAACAGGGGCTGTATGCCCCTATTCTTAAAGGAAGCTCCGCAAAAAACCGGGACAAATTTATTCTGTATAACTGCTCTCCGGATTGCATGCTTAATTTCTAAGGCGCCGATTTTTTTCCCATGCACATAATCGTCCATCATCTTCTCATCCACTTCCGCTATTTTTTCGATTAATAAGTTGTGGAGCTTACTGACCTGTTCCTTAAACTCAACCGGGGTGTCCTTGATTTCAATTTGTAACCCAAGTTCATCATTATACTTAAGCAGCTTATTTTCAATGATATCTATGACTCCGGACAATTCTTCCCCTTCATAATAAGGTATCTGTGCTGCTGCGGCGTTTGCGCCTAATTTCGAATGCATCTGCGTGATTGCTTCAGGGAAATTGCTGCCTACCCTGTCCATCTTATTAACAAAGGCAATCCTCGGAACATTATACCGGTCAGCCTGGCGCCAAACTGTTTCAGACTGCGGCTCAACTCCTCCAACACCGCAGAAAACTACCACTGCGCCATCCAAAACCTTTAAAGACCTTTCTACCTCTATAGTAAAATCAACGTGGCCCGGGGTGTCGATTATATTAATGGTAAAATCCTGCCATTTACAGGTTGTGCATGCTGCGGTAATAGTAATACCTCTTTCTTGCTCCTGGACCATCCAGTCCATTGTTGCAGTGCCGTCATGGACCTCTCCGATCTTATAAGTCTTTCCTGTGTAAAAAAGAATTCGCTCGGTAGTAGTCGTCTTACCCGCATCTATATGGGCAATAATACCTATATTCCTTAACGTTTCTAATGCGATTTTTCTCATGATCTTTTTCTATTACTTATCAATAATTTTATCCCTCTCTGCCTAAAGGCTGCTCGGGATAAATTGGTAACTAACCATACGTGCAACAATTTTACCACCTAAAATGCGCAAAGGCCTTGTTAGATTCAGCCATCTTATGGGTGTCGTCCCTTTTCTTAATGGCTGCACCCTCACCCTTATAAGCGGCAATAATTTCTTCCGCTAATTTTTCTTTCATTGGCCTGCCTTTTTTTGCTTTTGCGAAATCCCTGATCCAGCGAAGGGCAATGGATGTTCCGCGCTCCTGCCTTACTTCAATAGGGACCTGATAAGTAGCTCCGCCTACGCGGCGAGGCTTAACCTCAAGGTGAGGCCTTGTATTTTCAAGGGCTTTATGGAATATCTTTAATACGTCCTGCTCATTAAACTCCTTTTTTATGGTTTCAAATGCTCCATAAACCATCTTTTCGGCGATTGATTTTTTACCCTTTTCCATCACCATATTGATAAACTTTGCCACTATGTCGCTGTTGAATTTAGGGTCCGCTACAATTTTCTTTTCATGTGTTCTTTTTCTTCTCATTGCCTTTTCTCCCAATCATTACTTTTTCTTGTTTCTATTTTTACTTTGGCCTCTTTGCCCCGTACTTTGAACGCGATTTTTTACGCTGGTTAACTCCTACGGTATCCAATGTTCCCCTGACAATATGGTATCTTACGCCCGGCAAATCTTTGACACGCCCCCCCCTGACTAAGACTATTGAATGTTCCTGCAGGTTATGGCCCTCACCCGGAATATAAGAAGTTACTTCGATTCCTGTTGTAAGCCTTACCCTGGCAATTTTCCTTAATGCTGAGTTGGGCTTTTTGGGTGTCATAGTTCGTACTTGCAAACATACCCCGCGCCTCTGAGGGCAGCCTTTTAACGCAGGGGATTTTGTTTTCTTTTTCTTTGATACCCTGCCCGTTCTAATGAGTTGAGCAATTGTCGGCATTTTTATTCCTTTGCAGTTATTTTTTCGGTTTCTTTCTTTTTTTCTTCGAGTTTTTCCCTGACAGCTGATTTCATCACTTCAATATCCCGATGGTCGCGAAAACCGGTTCCCGCAGGTATTAAATGGCCGACAATAACATTTTCTTTTAGGCCGAATAATTCATCGTGTTTTCCGGAAGTCGCAGCTTCCGTAAGAACCCTGGTTGTCTCCTGGAAAGAAGCAGCCGAAATAAAACTCTCGGTTGTTAAGGAGGCTTTTGTAATCCCCAGTAAAAGCGGAGTTGCCTGAGCAGGTTTCTCGCCCTTTTTTATTACGCGCGCATTCTCCTTCTGGAATTTCCATTTATCTACCTGTTGAGTAGCAAGAAATTCGGTATCGCCAGGATCTTCAATTTTTACCTTTTTCAGCATCTGCCGTATAATCAACTCAATATGCTTATCATTTATATGCACTCCCTGAAGGCGGTAAACCTCTTGGACCTCGTTTACCAGGTATTCCTGCAGTATTTTATCACCGCAAACACTTAAAATATCCTGTAAGACTACAGGCCCGTCAGTTAGCTGCTGCCCCGCGATAACCTTATCGCCTTTATAAACATTTGGATGTTTTCCGTGAGGAATAACGTATTCGCGCGCCATGCCCGTAGTTGATTTTATTATAATTACGCGCTGGCCCTTTTTGGTTTCGCCAAATTCTACAAAACCATCTATTTCGCTTATGACAGCCGGGTCTTTCGGCCGGCGCGCTTCGAATAATTCCGCAACCCGGGGAAGGCCCCCGGTAATATCCCTTGTTTTTACTACGGAACGCGGGATCTTGCCTAACAGGTCTCCGGCCCCGACATTTTGCCCGTCTTTTACCAGAATGTGGGCTCCGATAGGGATAGGGTAAATTCCCAAAACTTCTCTTTTCTCATCAAGGATTAGAATCTGAGGATGATACTCTGCTTTATGCTCAACTACTACGCGTTCAACTAATTTTGTAACGAGATTTAATTCTTCCCTGACCGTAAGGTTCTCCTTAAGGTCCTCATATTTTACGCCACCCGCTACTTCAGTTAAGACAGGTATTGTATACGGATCCCATCTAACAAATGCAATACCTTTCGCTACCTCTTCATCGTCACCTATGCTTATCACCGCGCCCTGGGGAAGAGTATAACGTTCAAGCTCCCTACCCTGCTTGTCGTTAATGCTAAGGGAACCGTTACGATTCAAAACTATATGTTCTTTATTTTTAACCGTAGTCCTTAAACTATGATATTTGACGAAGCCCTTATTTTTTGACTTAATAAACGACTGCTCGACAATCCTTGAAGCTGTACCGCCAATATGAAATGTCCGCATGGTTAACTGCGTGCCAGGTTCACCGATACTCTGAGCGGCAATTACGCCCACCGCTTCGCCTAACTCAACAAGGCGTCCGGTTGCCAGGTTCATTCCGTAACATTTTGTGCAAACCCCCCTGCCTGACTCACATGTCAGTACGCTGCGGATGCGTATCTTTTCTATCCCTAACTTTTCAATCATATCCGCTTTTTCTTCGGTAACTATATTGCCGGATTCAACGATGGCTTCATCCGTAATAATATCGACGATGTTATCTAAAGCCACACGCCCCACGATACGGTCTTTAAGGCTTGCCACGACCTCATCGCCTTCGATAATAGCAGAAACAGTTATTCCGTTAAGGGTGCCGCAGTCCCCTTCGCTTACAATAACTTCTTGCGCGACATCAACGAGCCTTCGGGTTAAGTAACCGGCATCGGCGGTCTTAAGGGCCGTATCGGCAAGGCCTTTGCGCGCGCCGTGAGTTGAGATAAAATACTCCAAAACATTTAATCCTTCCCTAAAATTAGCGGTGATTGGGCTTTCGATAATTTCACCTGACGGTTTGGCCATAAGCCCGCGCATACCTGCTAACTGCCTAACCTGCAACCTAGAACCCCTTGCGCCAGAATCAGCCATCATGAATATCGGATTGAATACCTCCATCCCTTTAAACAACAGGTCAGATACCTTATCGGTTGCATGGGTCCAGATATCGATTACTTTAGATTTACGCTCGCTATCTGTTATGATGCCGCGGCGGTATTGTTCTTCCACCTTGGCGACCTCTTCGCGAGATTCTTTTAAAACCTCCGATTTTTCTTTGGGGACCCTCAGGTCGTCTATTCCGATAGAAATCCCGCCTAAAGTGGCATTCTCAAATCCGAACTTCTTTATATCATCAAGGAGTTTAATAGTAGCCGCGTGCCCGAAACGCTTGTAGCATTCCGTAACTACTTCCCCCACCCTTTTTTTATTCAACTCTTTGTTCACATAACCAAAATCTTTTGGCAGCTGTTGATTAAACAATACCTTGCCTACGGTAGTGGTGATAATTTGCTTTCCCGGAATTAGCCTCTTTTCTTCCAGGTCAAAAAGACTTCCTATTCTTAATTTTATCCTTGCGTGCAAGTCAACGGCATTATCTTCGTAAGCCACGACGACTTCTTCGGAATTTGCAAAAATCTTATCTTCTCCCTTTGCCCCCGTTTTTTCTTTTGAAATATAGGAAGTGCCCAGAATTATATCCTGAGTCGGAGTTACAATAGGGCGGCCGTCAGCCGGAGAGAAAACATTGTTTATGGAAAGCATCAACACCTTTGCCTCAATCTGAGACTCCAGAGATAAAGGCACATGGACAGCCATCTGGTCTCCGTCGAAATCGGCGTTGAACGCGGTGCAGACTAAAGGATGTATTTTTATAGCTTTACCTTCGATTAAAACCGGCTGGAATGCCTGAATGCCTAACCGGTGGAGTGTGGGG
>CAKKQZ010000014.1:0-5164 GCA_919902445.1 Omnitrophica bacterium GWA2_41_15
CACTCAAATTGACCCTCGCAGAAAATGTATCCCTTCGACAAAAGGCGTGATTGATTAATGATTGCGATAATCGACTATGGCATGGGCAACATTCACAGCGTGCAGAAAGCCCTGCAGTTTTACGGCGCAAAAACAGTTGTAACCAACAAGCCGGAAGATATTAAGTCTTGTAAAAAATTGGTCTTGCCCGGCGTGGGGGCTTTTGATGATGCGATGCGTGAATTAACAAAACAAGGTTTAGTACCCGCTATACTTGAGCAGATTAAAAACAAAAAACCTTTTATAGGTATCTGCTTAGGCATGCAGCTTCTTTTTGAAAGCAGCGAAGAGGCCAATGAAACAGGCGGGTTAGGGGTATTGAGTGGTTCGGTTAAGCTTTTCGATGGAAAATCAGGAATTAAGGTGCCGCATATGGGCTGGAACCAGATAAAAAAAATTACCGGCGCCTGCCCTTTGTTAAAGGATATCGCAGATGGTTCCTTTGGATATTTCTGCCATTCATATTATCCAAACCCAAAAGACAAAACGGCCGTTGCTGCAACTTGCAATTACGGTATTGATTTTAGCTGTGTTGTTTGGAGGGAAAATATTTACGGAGTACAGTTTCACCCTGAAAAGAGCCAGGCAGTAGGATTAAAGATGCTGGAAAACTTTGTCAATCTATGCTGATTATTCCTGCTATAGATTTAAAGGATGGTTATGTTGTCAGGTATGTCCAGGGCAAACTTGATAAGAAAGTTTATTCCAAGGATCCGCTAAAAACTACCAGGCACTGGATAAAAAGCGGGGCTAAATGGCTGCACATTGTTGATCTTGACGGGGCATTTAGCGGTACGCCAAAAAATCTGGATATCGTCAAAAAAATCGCCAAAGCTGCCAATATCCCAATACAATGCGGAGGCGGAATAAGGGATTTAAAAACTATAAAAAACTTACTTGATGCCGGAATTTGGCGTGTTGTCCTGGGGACAAGGGCTTTAGAAGATAGAATATTTTTAAAAAATTGTTTTGCCAAGTTTAAAGACAAGATTATTATAAGCATTGATGCTAACGGCGGTAAACTTATGACAAATGGATGGAAGAGGGCATATAAGGGCAAGGATGTAATAGGTTTTGCGCGTGAATTAAAGAGCTTAGGTTTTAATCAGGCGATTTATACCGATACCTTAAAAGATGGAACATTGTCCGGCCCGAATATAAAAGGGATAAAAGGATTATTAAGGAAGAGCGGTTTAAATATTATTGCCTCAGGAGGGATTTCTAGTTTAGATGATATCTTAAAATTAAAAAAGCTGGAAAAACAGGGCCTGATAGGCGTGATTATAGGAAAGGCATTATACGAGGGGAGATTTACATTACAAAAAGCTTTAGCAGTTGCAGGACACTCTTTTTCAAAACCAAAGAACCAAAGAGATTCGAAGATGTGAAAAGAAGTTCCTAACAATAATGTCACGGGACAGTTTTTTTTCAGAGCTATATAATTGACGAAACTGTCCCGACCATAGCCAAGGAGGGTAAATGGCAAGAAAAATAGCAGTTTTAGCATCGTTAGTTGTTTTTGTTATTGGGCTGACTGGCTGTGCAACAGCACGCAAACAAAAAGAACTAGAAATACAGGGGTTGAAAAATCAGGTTTCGGTTCTTGAATCTCAGCTTCAATCAAGAGATGAAGAGATCAATAGTTTAAGAGATGCATTAGCAAAACAGCAGGAAAAAGAAACCCCGGAAGCATTAGCAAGGGTTTCTAAAAAGAGTGTTATTGCCGAAGCAAAATCGCGCCCAAAAACAAAACAGGTACAGATTGCCCTGAAGAATGCTGGTTTCTATGCAGGTTCTATAGACGCAAAAATTGGCAGATTAACCAGGGCAGGCATTAAAGCTTTTCAAAAGGCCAATAATCTCACTGTGACCGGAAAAACCGATAGGCAAACATGGGCGCTCTTAAAGGAAAATCTTTACAAAAAAGAGAAATAAATGCTCGCTAAGCGCATCATACCCTGCCTCGATATTAAGGATAACAGGGTAGTAAAGGGCGTAAAATTTTTAGGATTAAAAGATGCTGGCGACCCGGTAGAAGTTGCCAAGGACTATGACCGGCAGCAGGCAGATGAGTTGGTTTTTCTTGATATCACAGCCAGCTTTGAAAAAAGAAAAACGCTTGTAGAGCTGGTGGAGAGAATAGCAAAAAATGTTTTTATGCCTTTTACTGTTGGCGGAGGCATCAACGACTTGGGAGACATAAGGGATCTTTTAAATGCCGGCGCGGAAAAAGTATCCATCAATACTCAGGGAGTTAAATTTCCGGGTTTAATCAAAGATGCTTCTAAAAAATTCGGAAGCCAATGTATTGTGGTAGCCATAGATGCCAAAAGGCAAATCGCAAATGGCATATCGCATATCGCAGATAAAAAAGACAATAAACTATTAGCGATAAGCGATAAGCAAAAATGGGAGGTTTATATCAACGGCGGAAGGACTCCCACCGGATTGGACGCTATCAGATGGGCAAAAGAAGCCTCAAGGCTTGGAGCCGGGGAGATTCTTCTAACCAGTATGGATTTCGACGGAACAAAAGACGGTTTTGATATTGTTTTAACAAAAACAATCGCGGCTTCAGTAAATATCCCGGTTATTGCCTCTGGAGGGGCAGGCAGCCCGGAACATTTTTACGAGGTATTTACGAAAGGATGCGCCGACGCTGGTTTAGCCGCCTCTATATTTCACTATCAGGAATATTCCCTAAAACAGGTTAAAGAATATTTACAAGAGAGGGGTGTACCGGTTAGATTATGAAAAAATTCAATCTGGGAAGTTTAAAATTAGACAAGGAGGGTTTGATTCCTGCGATAATGCAGGATTATAAGACTAAGGATGTCTTAATGCTTGCCTATATGAACCGCGAATCAATTCGCAGGAGCATTAAGCTAGGTAAGGCCTGTTTCTGGTCGCGTTCGCGTAAAGTTTACTGGGTTAAAGGTATGACTTCAGGCCATTTTCAGCTTATAAAATCAATTTGTTATGATTGCGACATGGACGCGCTATTAATAAAAGTGAAGCAGGTAGGTGTTGCCTGCCACACAGGACGCCGCAGCTGTTTTTACAGAAAGATAAAATAAGTGTTTCAGCCTTCAGTGCAAGAATTCTTGAAACTTACAAAAAAGGGAAACGTTATCCCTGTTTATAAGGAGATTAACGCTGACCTTGATACCCCGGTCTCTGCTTACTTAAAAATAGAAAAGAGCGACTACTCTTTCCTTTTTGAATCTGTCGAGGGCAAGGAAAAAATAGCACGCTTTTCTTTTTTGGGGAGCAATCCTTCTTTGGTATTTAAAGCTAAGGGGAGGAATATCGAGATAGCCAGGCCAAAAGAAAAATCAATGAAAAGGTTTGTAACCGGCACCACCCCTTTAAATGAGATAAAAAAAATCATGACTGATTTTAATGCGGTGAGTGTGGCTGGCCTGCCGCGTTTTTACGGCGGCTTTGTAGGATATATAGGTTATGATATGGTAAGGTTTTTTGAAAGCCTCCCGGATAAAAACCCCGATGACCTGAAACTTCCCGATTCTGTGTTTATTTTAACCGACACCCTGTTAATCTTTGACCATGTTAAGCATACTATAAAGATTGTAAGTAATATTATCCTCACCCCAAAACCGCAAGCGCTTACCCAAGGCGCTAAGAAAAGGATTTACGCTAATGCAGTAAAAAGAATAGAAGAAATCCATAATCAGCTTCGCAAGCCACTGATAGAAAATAGAATCGAGAAGAAGGGAAGGATATTAAGGGTTGAATCCAATTTTAAAAAGCAAGAGTTCGAAAATATCGTAAAGAAAGCCAAGGGGTATATTAAAAGAGGGGATATTATCCAGGTTGTTTTATCACAAAGGTTCAAAGTAAGATTGAAGAGTGAGCCATTTGAGGTTTACCGTGATTTAAGGAGCCGGAACCCGTCTCCTTATATGTATTTTTTAAAATTAAAGGATGTAGAATTCATAGGGTCATCTCCGGAAATGCTGGTGCGTTGTGAGGACGGAATTATTCATACCCGGCCAATTGCAGGTACAAGGCCGCGCGGCCGGACGCGGGAAGAGGACGAAAGATTGGCTAATGAGCTCACTTGCGATAAAAAAGAGCGCGCAGAGCATATTATGTTGGTAGACTTGGGTAGGAATGACTTGGGGAGAGTTTCTATGCCGGGAAAGGTTGAGGTTACCGAATTCATGGGAGTGGAAAAATATTCGCATGTTATGCATCTGGTTAGCGAAGTGCGTGGGATACTTGACAAAAGAAAGTATGATGCCTATGATGTGTTAAGTGCGGCTTTTCCTGCCGGTACAGTTTCCGGGAGCCCTAAGATACGCGCTATGGAGGTAATCGATGAACTGGAAAATATCCGCAGAGGCCCTTATGCCGGGTGCGTAGGTTATTTTAGTTTTTCGCATAATATGGATACCTGTATTACAATAAGGACAATAGTTGTTAAAGGCGATTCTGCTTATATCCAGGCAGGAGCGGGAATAGTCGCCGATTCTATTCCTGCAAAAGAATATATAGAGTCGGTGAATAAAGCAAAGGCATTAATAGAAGCGATTCAAACTAAAGGAGGAGGTTAATCAAATGGCTGTACATGTGCGTTTAAGAAGAATAGGGAAAAACCCCAAAGGAAAACCGCATTTTAGGGTTTCTGTTTTTGATCAGCGCCGCGGAAGGGATAGTAAGATCATAGAAGAATTAGGTTTTTATAACCCGTTAAGCGGAGAGTCCAAGATAAAGAAAGAGCGTATCGATTACTGGGTAAAAAACGGTGCACAGCTTTCCGCTACAGTCAAGAGCCTGGTTAAAAAGCATATAAAGGAGGAAAAAAATGCCACAGCCACAAGCAGCTAACCCATTTATACAGTTATTCCCTTTAATATTAATATTTGTGGTTTTTTATTTTTTGCTTATCCGTCCGCAAAAGGCAAAAGAAAAACAACACCGGAAGATGCTCAACGGTATTGAAAAAAATGACGAAATTGTCACTTCAAGCGGTATTCATGGAACCATTGTAAACGTAAAAGATAAAACAGTAACCGTTAGAATAGATGAGAATGTTAAAATGGAGATGGATAAAACTTGTGTTGTTTATATTAAGAAACCGCAGGGAGCTGCTGCAGCGTAA